>CAMRBZ010000030.1 GCA_947040595.1 uncultured Enterovibrio sp.
CTAATCACAGAGTCCCTCTATGCTCAAGGGCTTCACCTGCTTGCCGCAAGCGCGCATCTTCAATTACTTTGGGTATCGAATCGGTATCATTCATGCTCTGCTCTTTTCTATTTCCATTGCACAATATTTACTCAATGCAAGGTTTTAACAATAAGCCAGTCGGATGTTGATGATTCAAAATGAACGTTCCCATGATAGATGCCCTGTTTTTATTCCTCGCTCGAATTTTTTTATTCTCTTCATCTTAAATTGCACATTTATTGTGCAAGTGTTTGAGGTGTGGTGCAAATCGAAGGATCAATCTTTCGAGATTTTGATAATTTGTTGATTTTTCACTTATATTTTTTTGGCATGAATTTTGTTTGTAACATGACTGTTTGTATTGATATGTTTAGCCCAAGGAGATGGAATGAAATTCATTAACGCAGTGATTAAGCCGTTTAAGTTGGACGACGTCCGAGAAGCTCTGGCCGATGTTGGAGTGGATGGAATGACCGTGTCCGAAGTGAAAGGCTTTGGCCGTCAAAAGGGGCACACTGAGCTTTATCGCGGAGCGGAATACCAAGTTGATTTTCTTCCTAAAGTGAAGCTGGAAATTGCAGCGCATGATGAAAATGTGGAAGAGATTGTCGCGGCCATTGTGAAAGCGGCCTACACAGGAAAAATGGGCGATGGGAAAATATTTGTTTATGAACTTCATCATGTTGTACGTATTCGTACGAGTGAAATAGATTCGGAAGCGATTTAAACATTAAGGAGGGAGCCATAGATGGAATTATTAACAAGCGTTTCAGAATTACGTTACGCACTTGATACCTTATTTCTTTTATTATCTGGTGCGCTAGTGATGTGGATGGCGGCGGGGTTTGCCATGTTAGAGGCTGGCCTTGTACGTTCAAAAAATACAACGGAAATTTTAACGAAAAACTTTTGCTTATATGCAATAGCTTGTACCACTTACCTTCTTGTGGGTTACAACATTATGTACGTTGATAACACGAGTGGAGGTTGGATACCTTCTTTTGATTTTCTCATTGGCACACAAGCCGAGGGCTCGGGTCATTCATTGGCCTCTGATTTCTTTTTCCAAGCGGTTTTTGTTGCAACGGCGATGTCTGTTGTTTCAGGGGCGGTTGCTGAGCGTATGAAACTTTGGTCATTTTTAGCGTTTTCTGTCGTATTAACCGCGCTGATTTATCCCGTTGAAGGGTACTGGACTTGGGGAGGCGGTTTTTTGTCTGAAATGGGATTCAGTGACTTTGCAGGTTCTGGAATTGTTCATATGGCGGGCGCTTCTGCGGCATTGGCTGGGGTTTTACTTCTTGGAGCACGTAAAGGTAAATACGGAAAAAATGGTCAAATTTATCCGATTCAAGGTTCAAATTTACCTTTGGCGACACTTGGGACCTTTATTCTTTGGTTCGGTTGGTTTGGCTTTAACGGTGGATCTCAGTTAATGGTGTCTGATGTTGAAAATGCCAATGCGGTCGGGGTGGTCTTTTTAAATACAAATGCCGCCGCAGCAGCAGGGGCTTTGTTTGCGCTTGTTATCTGTAAATTAACCTGGGGTAAAGCGGATCTTACAATGGTGTTAAATGGCGCTTTGGCAGGTTTGGTTGCAATTACAGCCGATCCTGCTTCTCCTTCTCCTCTTGTTGCCGTTCTGATTGGTGGGATGGCGGGTAGCTTGGTTATTGGGAGTATTCTTCTTTTAGACAAATTTAAAATTGATGATCCTGTTGGGGCGATTTCTGTCCACGGAACCTGCGGTTTATTTGGTCTCTTGGTTGTTCCATTGAGTAATCCTGAAGCGATATTTTCAGTGCAATTGCTGGGTGCTGGTGTGATTTTCTCTTGGGTATTTGGGGGGAGCTTTGTTGTTTGGGGCATATTGAAAATGACCATGGGAATTCGTGTGGGTGAAGAAGAAGAAGCGGAAGGGATGGACTCACATGATTGTGGTGTGGACGCCTATCCAGAATTTGTCAGTGTAAAATAACGCGCGTTTTTTAATCTGTTTTAAAAGCTTTTCATTTTATAAATGAAAGGCTTTTTTGTCTTTAAATAATAAAGGCGGCTTTTCATTTGTGGGAAATGAGTGTAAAATTCGTATTGAGAATCATTCTCGTTTGCATTGCTTGTGTTGATATCAATCTTATTGCTTTTTTTAGATTTGAATACGTCTTTTAGCTGTGCTTCTCTGTTCAATTTTCGGAGCCTTTCAATGAAAAAAACCTTATCTTCCACTGCGTTAATCTTAGGATTCATGAGTGTTCCTTTTTCTGTAAATGCCACACAAGCGCAAACACCCACGAAAAAAGAGGAAGTGAATGTTTATTCATATCGGCAACCCTTTTTAATTGAGCCGATGCTCGATGCCTTCAGTAAAGAAACGGGCATCAAAGTGAACGTAAAATTTGCTAAAGAAGGCCTCGCAGAAAAATTACAGCAAGAAGGTAAATACAGTCCTGCTGATGTGTTATTGACAGTGGATATTGCGCGCCTAAAAGAGCTCGTCAATAAAGATCTGGTTCAACCGCTTCAAAGTCCTGTCATCCAGGCCAATATTCCAGCCCAATTTCGCGCCGAAGATGGTCGTTGGGTTGCTCTGACATTGCGTTCACGCAGTGTTTATTCTTCTCGTGATCGGGTGGGTAAATTGCCCGTTGATTTTGATTATATGGATTTAGCTTCACCTAAATGGAAAGGAAAAATTTGCACGCGTTCAGGAAAACACCCATACAATGTTTCTCTTATTTCGTCTGTCATCGCAAGGCACGGTGAAGCCAAAGCCAAAGTGTGGCTTGAAGGCGTCAAAGCAAATTTGGCCCGTAAACCTCAAGGCAATGATCGCGCACAGGTGAAAGCCATTTCTGAAGGTCTTTGCGATATTTCTTTAGGAAACAGTTACTACCTTGGAGAAATGTTGGCGGATAAAAATCAAAAAGCCTGGGCTGACGCGATACATCTTAATTATCCAGGACAAACGAAACAGGGCGCTCATGTGAACGTCAGTGGTATGGCCATGGCCAAATTTTCTCCCAATAAACAAAATGCACAAAAATTGATGGAATTTTTGGCATCGAATCATGCACAGAAAATGTATGCAGAACTCAATCATGAAGATCCCGTCAAGGCTGATGTGGCAAGATCTCAATTGGTCAGCTCGTGGGGCGAATACCGCGCAGACGATATGCCTTTGGATAAGATTGCGGAAAATCATGATAAGGCAATGAAATTATTGGATGAAGTAAGATTTGACCTCTAATGAAAGGAGGGGCATATTGCTCCTCTTTGGGTTATTGACTTTAAAATGATATCAGCAATGCGAGAACATATGCGTTTTTTGCAAATGGGCAGTTGGTTTGTTTCTTTCCTTATTATTCTGCCTCTTTTAGCCATTTTTTATACCGCGCTAGGAGGGGAGAATGACGTTTTTATTCATTTAACTTCCACAGTACTTGGAACCTATGCCTTAAATACAGTCACCCTTATTTTGGGGACTGTTTTTTTATCTCTATTAATGGGTTTGCCTCCTGCATGGTTATTGGCAAATTATGCCATTCCTGGTGGGAGCGTACTTCAATGGGCTTTGGTTCTTCCTTTGGCGATGCCGGGTTATATTGCGGGGTATATCTACACCGATTGGTTTGATTTTGCCGGTCCCATTCAAAGTTTGCTGCGCGATCTTTTTGGGTGGCAATCGCCTTTAGATTATGCCTTTCCAGATTTACGAACCTTACCTGGGGCCAGTTTTGTTTTGGCCTTGGTACTTTATCCTTATGTTTATCTTCTTGCACGAGCGGCTTTTATGGAGCAAAGCTTAGCCTTGTCGCAATCTGCACGTCTTTTAGGTTGCACACCGATGCAAAGTTTTTGGCGGATCTCTTTGCCTTTGGCGCGTCCTGCTATTGCAGTCGGTGCTTCTTTGGTTGCAATGGAAACCTTAGGGGATTTTGGGACTGTCAGTTATTTTGCCGTCAGTACCTTGACCACGGCGGTGTATGATACTTGGCTGGGTTATTCTAATTTACATGCCGCCGCGAAGATTTCCGCTATTATGCTGGGGGTGATTTTTTTACTGATAAGCGCTGAGCGCCATAGTAGAAGAAAACAAGCCCTTTTTAGTCAAAATGTATCCCCTGATAAAATCGTGAAAACCCCTTTACAAGGGCGCTATAAAATCCTTGCGACGCTTGGGTGTTGGGGACTTTTTGTGATGGCGTTTCTTGCTCCTCTGCTTCAGTTGATCTCTTATTCGTGGGATTATCATGATGTTCACTCTATGGCTGATTTTTTCCAATACACCCTAAACAGTGTTTATGTTTCTGGCATCGCTGCCATTGTGACGCTTTTTATCGCCTTGATGCTTAATTTTTATTTGCGTACATCGAAAACGGGTTTGAATTCACTTCCACTTCGTTTGGCGTCTTTGGGTTACGCGGTCCCGGGGACGGTGTTGGCGATTGGTGTATTGATTTTTTTAAGTAAGGCCGATCATCTGATCAATGACATTGCAAATGAAATGGGGTGGGGCACACCGGGCCTTGTTTTGTCCGGTTCTGTTTTTGCTATGCTTGCGGCTTTTGTGGTTCGTTTTAGCGCGGTTGCCATTGGAAGTGTCGAGTCGAGTCTTTCAAAGGTGTCTCCTTCTCTTGATATGGCCGCACGCACAATGGGCTGCAATGTTTATCAAATGCTTTTACGCGTGCATTTTCCTCTTATTCGTCGAGGGGCTTTAATTGCCATTTTATTAGTGTTTATTGAGTCCATGAAAGAGCTGAATGCGGCTTTATTATTGAGGCCCTTTAATTTTGAAAATCTTGCCACCTATGTTTTCAATTATGCCTCTGATGAACATCTTGAATATGCTGCTTTGCCTGCCGTTGTTTTGGTCTTTGTTGGGTTAATTCCGCTCATTATGATTAACCGCTCTTTAGAAAAAAGCGTGGAGAAACGCCAAATATGAGTCTTGCATTATCAGTGAAAGGCTTGAGTTGCCGCTATAACGGGCAGCCCGTGCTCAGAGATTTAACGTTAAGCGTCACAAAAGGGGACATCGTTTGCCTTCTTGGGGCGAGCGGTTGTGGTAAAACAACCTTGCTTAAAGCTGTGGCGGGCTTGCTTCCTTTGGAGACGGGGGCTATCTCAATTAATGGGCGTCAAGTGGTGGATGAGAACCGCGATTTACCGCCAGAACAGCGTAATGTGGGAATGATTTTTCAAGATTATGCTTTATTTCCTCATTTAACGGTGGCTGAAAACGTCGCCTTTGGCTTAAAGACGAAAGACAAACATGCCCGCATTCATGAAATGTTATCCCTTGTAAAACTGGAAGGCTTAGAAAAGCGATACCCTCATCAGTTATCAGGAGGACAGCAACAACGTGTGGCCATTGCCCGCGCTTTAGCCTGTAAACCTGATTTACTTTTACTGGATGAGCCTTTTTCGAATATTGACGCACAAGTTCGCTATCAACTCATAAAAGAAATCCGTAAAATTTTTAAAGAGCAAGGGGTGACGGCTGTGTTTGTCACTCACAATCGTGAGGAAGCCTTTGCTTTTGCTGATAAACTTGCTGTGATGAATCACGGGGAAATAGAGCAATATGGCATGCCAGAGACCTTGTATTATCGCCCAAGCAGCCGTTTTGTCGCTGATTTCATGGGACTTGGATCTTATGTTTGTGCAGCGTTGAATGCAGATGCATTAATGCAAGCATCCAATGATGCAGACCGTGCTCATCTTAAAAAAAATCTGGGCCAAATGGAGGGGGTGGAATGGTTCATTCGTCCGCAACACCTTTCTATTTATTTAGATGAAGATGGAGAGGGTGAAATCAAAGATTCACAATTTATGGGTGACAATAGTCGTTATCTTGTGGATGTTAACGGGCATTCATTTATGGTTTATTCAAACCAATTATTGGGGGCCGGAGCTAAAGTGAGGCTCGAAATTTTACCTCATCAGCCTATTTTGTTTTCTTCCATTTTGAATGAACCTTCCTCTTCCCTTCCATATTGAGTCTGAATGTTGGCAGTGCTCCTAAAGCCCAATCAAAGAGTTCATTGATACTCTGGGGCTTTTGTCCTTTCCGCCACCTGCATTTTCAAATCTCTTGGGTATATATTGTCTTTAGGATGCGAGCTTTGTTAAAATGCACGATTGCATTTCCATAGCCAACAAGACGGATTTTCGTCGAGGTTTACAATGAAACATACCGTAGAAGTGATGATTTCTGAGCAGGATGTTCAGCAACGCGTAAAGGCACTCGGTGCTGAAATTACGAAGCACTATAAAAACTCAGATCAGCTTGTGATGGTGGGCTTATTGCGAGGATCATTTGTCTTTATGGCCGATCTAACACGTGCCATTGATTTGCCTCATTCTGTGGATTTTATGACGGCTTCGAGTTACGGTCATGAAATGCAAACCACACGAGATGTGCGGATTTTAAAAGATTTGGACGACGACATTAAAGGAAAAGATGTTTTGTTAGTGGAAGACATCATTGATACAGGCAACACCCTGAGTAAGGTTTGCGAGATCTTGTCTTTGCGTGAGCCTCATTCTATTCGCATTTGTACTTTGCTTGATAAACCAGAGCGACGTGAAGTAGACGTGCATGTAGATTGGTTTGGCTTTAAAATTCCGGATGAGTTTGTTGTAGGCGTTGGGATCGATTATGCACAGCAATACCGTCACTTGCCCTATATCGGTCGTGTCGTGCCCATCCTTGATTGAGTTTTTTCCTGTGAAAATCGTATTAAGCATTTTATTTAAAATCTTCAATACGCCGAAGATGCGCGCCTGCGCCAAAAGAGTGAAGGCCCTGAGCATAGATTGACTATGTGGTTGGCCTGAGCGAGAGCAGACAACACCCAAGACGTTTCAAAATCGATGGGTATAGCTGAATAAAAAAGCGATCATACGATCGCTTTTTTATTGTTTACGTTTTGTCTTCATCGTTTATAGGATCTCAATTAAAATCTAAAATTAAATGCTTCATGGCCGTTTCGTAGGAAGAGTCTAATGTTTTCCGATTATTGGCGCTGACGCCGAGATCTTTGAGTATTCCATCACGGATATCATAAAACCAGCCATGAATTTTTAGATCGTCTCCGCGCTCCCAAGCAGAACGCACAATCGTTGAATTACCTAAATTGAAAACCTGCTCGGCCACGTTAATTTTGCAGAGGCGATTGCCTTGTTCTTCTTTTGGCAGTGAGCTTAGAAAGGTTTGGTGTTTGAGGTATAAGTCATGAATATGAAGAAGCCAGTTATCAATCAGTCCCAATTCAAGGTGCTCAATCGCTGCATGAACCCCCCCACAAAGATAATGACCGCATACGATAATATGTTTTACCTTTAGCACTTCAACTGCATACTGTATCACCGAAAGGCAATTTAAGTCGGTGTGGATCACTTGGTTTGCGACGTTACGATGCACAAAAAGCTCACCAGAGTCGAGGCCGGTAAGTCTTTCGGCAGGGACTCGGCTGTCTGAGCAACCTATCCAAAGGTATTCTGGATGTTGTGACTTTGCGAGATTAGAAAAATAGGCAGGAGATGTTTCTTTGATTTTTTTTGACCATAATTGATTGTTTAAAAAAAGCTGCTTAATTTGTTTCATAAAACGTCCACGAATCGAATTGATATTTATTATTACACCACAACCGTTTATATTCAGATACTCTTCCTCTGTTTTCTTTCATCATCTGACGAGTCCATTCGGTAAATCATGAAAAAGCATTTTATTTTGCAAACTGGCTCGAGAAAATGCTTCTTTCTTTTTTGGGTTTTTTATTGAAATAAAGGTGTATTGTTTGATTTGAGTGGGGGATCTTTCATTATGTTCAAGATATTTGAACTTGCAGGTATACCCAAAGGAATTGAAGGTGCGTGTAGGCGGCAAGCGAAGCCTCTGAGCATAGATCTAATACGTGATTGGGCTGAACGAGCGCTGCCAACACCCACGCAGCGTCAAAGGTGACGGGTATAGGCGGCAAAAACGAAAACCCTTGAGCATCGATGGGCTATGTGATGAGGGTTTGAGAGTGCGCTCAACAACCCTGCAGCTTCAAAGGTGACGGGTGTATATGTTGGAAATAAAATAGACTCGTCACCTTTGAGATTGCATCTTCGAATACCTTGGGTTTCGATGCTTTTTATGATGAAATTTATGTCTTAAGCGATTTATTTTACGGAAATATAGGTACGATGAAAGCAATTGAAATCGAAAATTTAGTGAAAGTCTACGGAACGAATGTGAAAGCCCTTAAAGGGGTTTCTTTGTCTGTTGAAGAAGGGGATTTTTATGCGCTTCTCGGTCCTAATGGTGCAGGCAAATCAACCACAATCGGCATCATCAGTTCTTTGGTAAATAAAACATCCGGTAAAGTTAAAATATTTGGTTTTGATCTCGATACACAATTGGTTGAAGCAAAAAAATGTTTAGGTTTAGTGCCACAGGAATTCAATTTCAATCAGTTTGAAAAAGTAGAACAAATTGTTGTAAATCAAGCGGGTTATTACGGTGTTGAACGTAAAGAAGCCAAAATAAGGGCACAAAAATACCTTTCAATGCTGGATCTTTGGGATAAACGCAATGAACCTGCAAGGGATCTTTCTGGTGGAATGAAACGCCGTTTAATGATTGCGCGGGCTTTGATGCATGAGCCAAAACTTTTGATACTTGATGAACCAACAGCAGGCGTAGACATTGAATTGCGCCGTTCAATGTGGCGTTTTTTAAAAGAGATCAATGAACAAGGCGTCACTATTATATTGACGACCCATTATCTTGAAGAAGCTGAAATGCTTTGCCGTCATATCGGGATCATCAATCGTGGTGAGTTGATTGAAGATACCTCTATGAAGGCCCTGATTAATAAACTGGATGTTGAAACGTTTATTTTTGATCTCGCTCCCGGCAGTCAAGTGGCCTCCCTTGAAAATGTAGAATGGCGACAAGATGAACATCATTCTTTGGAAGTTGAAGTCCATAAAAAAGTGGGTCTAAGTACCGTTTTTGAACAGCTCTCTAAACAGAATATTCAAGTGCTCTCGATGCGCAATAAATCGAATCGTTTGGAAGAATTGTTTGTTCGTTTGGTCGGTGGGAATGGAGCGTCAAAAGCATGAAGAGCATGTATTGGATCGCCTTTAAAAGCATTGCAATCAAAGAAATTACACGTTTTAGTCGAATTTGGGTACAAACTTTGGTGCCTCCTGCCATCACCATGACCTTGTATTTTATTATTTTCGGAAATTTGATTGGCAGTCGAATTGGAGATATGGGAGGGGTCAGTTATATGGCGTATATTGTACCTGGCCTCATCATGATGTCTGTTATCACAAATTCTTATTCGAATGTTGCCTCCTCTTTTTTTAGTTCAAAAATGCAGCGCAATATTGAAGAATTGATGGTAGCCCCTGTGCCCCATTATGTTCTCATTGGAGGTTATGTTTCCGGTGGTGTAAGTCGTGGATTGGCTGTGGGTTGTATTGTTTCTTTCGTGTCATTATTTTTTGTTGATTTAAAGCTGGCAAATTTTGGGGTGATCATCGCAACGGTGTTATTCACTTCGATTCTGTTTTCACTTGGGGGATTAATTAATGCGGTCTTCGCTAAAACGTTTGATGATATCAGCATTATTCCTACCTTTATTTTGACCCCCTTGACTTACCTTGGTGGCGTTTTTTATTCTTTGTCTTTGTTACCCGAATTTTGGCAAGACGTCTCAAAATTGAATCCTATCGTCTATATGGTGAATGCTTTTCGTTATGGTTTTTTGGGGGTGTCTGATGTCAGTATTTTTACTTCTTTTAGTGTGATGATTGGGCTTATTGTTTTGCTTTACGCCATTGTGTGGCATCTCATCAGTAAGGGAATTGGCCTTCGAAGTTAGGTTTATTTTTGTGTAAAAAAAACCGCCAAAAGGCGGTTTTTTTTATTCTGTTGGATCTTCAGGAGAGGGCGGAGAAAGATGTACGGTGAGATTATCAATCAAGCGCACTTGCCCTAAAAGAACGGAGGCGATAATCACGACTTTATTTGTATTGTCAGAAATAGGGTGCAAAGTCTTGGCATCTCGAATATAGATATCTTCAGGCTCCAAGCCTGCTGCTCGCAATTGGTCTTTGCCATCGAGAACCAGCTCACTGTAATCGTTTCTTCCACCACGCATTTGGCTATTGATCCATCGAAGAGTTTTGCTTAAAACCGGGGCGCGTTGGCGTTCGTCTACAGTGAGTTGGGCGTTAAATTTACTGACGGCCAATCCATCGATTTCACGTACTGTGGGGATACAAATGATCTCTATAGGCATGTGAAGTGCGTTGACCATTTTTTTAATAATTGCGAGCTTTTGGTAGTCTTTTTCGCTAAAAAAGGCCATGTCAGGTTGAACAAGGTTAAACAGTTTGTTTAGCTCCGTTGTCGTATTCCTAAAATAATGCGGTCTGGATGATCCTTCAAGAATATGAGACAGAGCAGGAACTTCGATAAATGTTTGCCCTTCTGTCTCATCTTCTGAGATCTCATCATGATTTGGCGTGAAAAGGAGATCGACATTTTCAGCGTTCAGGGTATGGATGTCTCCATCCAAAGAAGAAGAGAGATTTGGGCTGTTATGTGCCTCAAAGTAAAGAGGGTTTGTTGAAATGCTTACGACGACAATGTCTGCATTTTTACGGGCTTTTCTTATAAGTGCGAGGTGCCCATCATGGATATGGCCCATTGTTGGGATGAAGGCGACACGTTGGCCTTCATTACGCCATTGTAGGATCTGTTCTTTTAGTAAGGTAATCTCAGAGATCACTTGCATATATTCAGTATTCCTTATTTAAACGTCAGCACTGGAACGGTTCATAGCTTATTTCTTTGAGATACAGTCTCTGTACTCGAGTTATTTTGCTGGCGCTTGACGTTGTTTGTGAGATCCAATGCGTATTCACTCGGTGAATAGGGGCTCATGTGTCGATTGCCTGATAGCTCAAATTCGTGGCGCGAAGAGTAGAGCAGGATATATCTGTCTGATTATATTGGTAATTATAAACATATCCAAGAACAGTATATCTCTGGTATTTTCTTCAGTGCCCTTAAAGAAACACCAAGATGTTCATTTTATCGAGGTGGGTTTATTCCCTTCTCGAAGACGCATGTTGAGGAGAAATCAGTGAGGCAAAATTCAAAACACCTCTTTTGTGTTTAACCTGCTTGGTTTGCACTTCATCGCGCTCAAGTGCTCGACTTCTTGTTTGTATTGCACGAATTATTTTACATTGCGCAGATTTAGTTTGTTTGATGCCCGATCTCAAAAATACGGGTTCACCAAAAGCGATAGTTCGTCCTCTTAAGTTGCATCGTTCGTTTTTGTTGAACACTTTACGCTTGAGATATGACTGTCATTCCGTTTTCAGTGAGGGTGCTCAATAAAGATTTGAGCGTTCTACCGTCTGGAAGCTGCAGATCTGGTGCTATTTCATCAAGAGGGTAAAGTACAAATTCACGCGAGGTCATTCCATAGTGTGGAAGGGTCAAGCGTTCTGTTTTCATGTTGCAATGCCCATAAAGCAATATATCCAAATCCAATGTTCTTGGTCCCCACCGTTCTTCTTCTTCTCGCTCTCGACCAAAGGCAATCTCAATTTCTTGTGTTTTATCAAGAAGATCTAATGGGTCTAATTTTGTGTTAATGGCTACGACGGCATTAACGTAGTCATCTTGGCTTACGTGTCCCATGGGTATGCTTTGATAAAGAGAGGAGCAGGAAACAAAGGTGCTTTTGGGTAATTTTTTTAGCGCTTCAATTGCGAGGGCTACATTTTGCTCAGGTAGCCCAAGATTGCTTCCCAAGGCGATATAAACACGCGTCATGGTTTTTGTTGCGTTTTGTTGTGGCGCGGTTTGCTTTTTTTCCGACGAGTGGTGCTTTTGGTATTGGATTTATTAATAAGTTGCACCATTTGATGTCGTTTTTCTTTGTCTTCGAATTGGAAATGCTCCCACCAAGTGGCGAGTTCTTTGAGTTGTCCTCCTTCAATTTCTCCCCGTATTTCTAAAAAATCAAATGCAGCGCGAAACTTTTGCTGCTCTAAAAGCTTATAGGCTCGGGTTCCTGAGCGAGAGATCAAACGGAGTTGAAGAAGCCAGATCTCTCTTATCATTGCAGTAAAACGTCGCGGTATCGCGATGGTTTTTATTTGCTCATCCAAGATATCGTTTGCGGCGGCCATAAAGGCATCGTAATAATTTAATCCACGCTCAATGACACGTTCTTCTGCGCGAGCTTCAAGAGGATACCAAAGCATGACTGAAAATAAAAATGCAGGGTTGATACGCAGGTTTTTGGCGATGCGTGCGTCTGTTGATTTCAGTACTTTTTCAATTATTTGAGTGCATTTTGCATTTCTGCTTTCTCCTAAATCCCTATCTAAGATGGGGAATAAAGGTGAAAATAAATTAAAATCAGACAATAAACGGTATGTTTTCCAGCCGTAACCTGATTGGAGAAGTTTTAAGCTTTCTTCAAAAAGACGCGCAGCAGGAACATCTCCGAGCAAATGCGCAAGGGCTGGAATGGGGGCGGCCGTTGTCTCTTCGATGCGCATGTCAAGCTTGGCTGCAAAACGGGCGGCTCGGAGCATTCTGACGGGGTCTTCACGGTAACGTGTTTCAGGGTCACCGATTAAGCGGATAATCCCGGCTTGAAGGTCTTTCACGCCATCTGTGTAATCACGTACAGTAAAATCGTCAATGCTGTAATAAAGTGCGTTGACGGTAAAATCACGTCGCTCTGCGTCTTCGTCTATAAAACCGTAGACATTATCCCGTAAAAGCATTCCGTCATCAGATTGACGTGCTGATTTATCCTTTTTCTCTGTGTTTTCTTGTTCTGGTGTTTTTTGTTCTTGTTCGGTCTGGTGATGACCTCGAAACGTAGCAACTTCAATCACGTCACGACCAAACAAAATATGAGCAAGGCGAAAACGGCGTCCAACTAAACGGCAATTACGAAACAGTTGGCGTACTTCATCTGGGGTTGCATTGGTTGCAATGTCAAAATCTTTGGGTTGTTTTTTGAGGAGTAAATCTCTTACTCCCCCCCCAACAAGATAGGCTTGATATCCCGATTTATTGAGGCGATAGAGTACTTTCAGCGCATTATCGCTGATATCTTTTCTTGAAATACAGTGCTCTTGACGAGGAATAATGTTTAGCTTTAGCTCCGCGTTTGAATGGGTTTGGCTGTCGCGGTGCAATACCTTTTGGCAAAAGCGGGTAACTCGATTAAAGATAACTCACCTCATATTTGATAGTTCGGCGATTAAAAACACGGCGTATCATATATCACCCCCCCGTGTTTTAGAAAGGTGTAATCACATGACTTTCTGTTGGAAGCCTATTTATATCCCAATTTGCTGTTCCCCAAAGTAACAATTGAGCAACAGGGGCACCTTTAATGCAAGGGGGAATTGGGTGGCCCAGAAATGAAAATGCGGCTTCCATTGCCGGACCTGGATTTTCATTATTAACTGCAGGAGCATGATTTTGTTTGGATAATTTATTTCCATGCAGATCAAGCGCCAAGGGTAAATGCAAGTATCTAATGGGAGAGACGTTCAGTTTTTGATACAGAGAAACTTGTCGGCCCGTGGGCTCAATTAAATCCGCTCCCCGTACAATTTCTGTAACGCCTTGATAGATATCATCAAGTATTACCGCAAGATTATAAGCGAAAAGACCATCGCGACGCTTAATAATAAAATCTTCGGCAGCCATGTCACGATTTAATGAAATAACACCCTGTTTGATATCGGTAAATTCCAAGACGGGGCGGTCAATACAAACGCGAATGCTTGCGTTTTTAGCACTTCGCAGGCGGTCTCTACAGTGTCCAGAATACATGCCCCCGATTTCTTTAATTTGTTTGCGGGTGCATGTGCAGTTGTAGGCCTCGTGGGTTTTGATCCATTGATTTATTTGCTCTTGGTATGCATCTTGTCTTGTGTGTTGATACAAAACCTCGGCATCCCAATGCAATCCAAAAGCATCGAGGGTTCTTAAAATATCACTTGCGGCTCCTTTTACTTCACGAGGGGGATCGATATCTTCTATTCGTACATACCATTTTCCTTGTGAGGCGCGTGCTTGCAGATAGCTGCCAAGGGCTGCGATAAGCGATCCGAAATGAAGAGGACCGGAGGGGCTTGGGGCAAAACGCCCGATATAAGAAGGCGTCATCGTGTTTTATCCTGGAGTCATCCTGTTTTTTCTTTGGGGTATTTTATACCAATTAAACTCAATATTTGATCATTCTTGTTTGTTAAAGTCCCTGCGAACCCTCTTATGACGCTCTTCATTGAATCCCTCTTTATCAAAAACACCTTGTTTTGTGTGATTTTTTCAGCGAAATATAAATTGAAGATGCGCGACTGCGGCAAGCGAGTGAAGCCCCTGAGCATAGATGAACTATGTGATTGGCCTGAGCGAGCATGTGATTGGGCTGAGCGGGCCTAGCCTACACTCACGCAGCGTCAAAGGTGACGGGGATATTTAAAAAATGAAAGCTTATTCTAATGAAGGCTGAGCTTAATAAATGCAGGCTTTAATGAAGATTGGGTTTTGTGGGGGGAGCTTGAATGAAGCGCTTTTTTCTTATTTTGACGTGGATGAGATTTCTACAAATGAAAAGGGAGCAAAAGCTCCCTTTTTAATGAAAGTCAATGAAGGCTGCTTAGCCTGCCATTTGTTTTTCTTTTATTTCAGCCAAGGTTTTACAATCAATACAAAGATCTGCTGTCGGTCTAGCTTCAAGACGACGTACGCCAATTTCGACGCCACAGGAGTCACAAAAACCAAAATCGTTGTCTTCCAAACGTTGTAGGGTTTTTTCAATTTTCTTGATAAGCTTTCGCTCGCGATCTCGATTGCGTAGTTCAAGGCTAAATTCTTCTTCTTGAGCTGCTCTATCTACTGGATCGGGGAAGTTTGCTGCTTCGTCTTGCATGTAGTGTACAGTGCGATCAACTTCTTCCCTGAGTTGATTACGCCATGCTTGGAGGATTTTACGAAAATGATCAATTTGTAGATCATTCATGTATTCCTCGCCAGCTTTTTCTTTATAAGCAACTAACCCGGCTGTAGCCAGGATGCCCAGCGATTTCTTTACTCTGCTTTCTGGCATTAAGCGTTCTCCTAAATACATCTTGACCTGCTTAGTCAAAGAGGGCGGTATCTATATCAGAAACCTAATTGTGAGGCAATGTTTGTTCGGCCTCGTTTTATCTGTGTGTGAAGATCTTTGCATTTTATTTCATAAAGGAACGCGAAAGGATATTTTTGATGTACATTTTAATAGATGAAAGGGTAGCTTGATAACAATAAATCTCAATGCCTATTGCGTGTGACGCGATGAAAAGTTGAGTATAGGTCTCATCTATATGTTTTGCAGGTGAAACGCGGATGATCTCAGAGTGAAGTAAAACAAAAAGTTAGACGCCTCTTTTCTCTTTTTTACTTGTGAAGTGCCCTTCCTTAGATGATTCTTGCCTCGTATTGACACCGCATTATAAAAAAATCTTTGTGGTTTATTTTTTACAATTCTGACATTTTTACTTCGCTATATTCCCGTCGTCTTTGAAGATGCAGGAGGGATGCTCAACGCTCCATCACCGCGTCGCTCGCTGCACTGTTTTTTTGATTTCCCCAGTCTGTCGTCCTGTGCTCGCTTTAATACTTATCCCCGTAAATATTTGATCATTCTTGCGGGTTGAAATCAGCGATATATTCAAGACACTTGACGTTGCATGTCGGCGGCAAAGGAGTGAGGCATTCATTTGGAATGAATTTGATTCACTGTAGGCGGCCTTTGGTGAGAATTTAGATGAGACTCATTCACCCTTTAAGCAGAGGGGTATGATCTCATTGAGTTGAACGAGTACAGCTAACATTCAGGCAGCCTCAAAGGGAAGGGGGATAACATCATGATGAATTTCAATGAGAATAACCCCTTATCGAACATTTATCTCTTTGCTCTGTGTGATTTCTCCTGTGCAATATTAGGTTAACGACTTCATGGAATTGATATAAATCTCTTGGGCACAGGTCAGTGAAAAAGTTTTTCAGTATACAATCGTCTTTTCTTCTTTTGAGATGAAGGCTTTCATTTGTTCCCTCTGCCCATCGATGAGATATTAAGCGATCTTATAAATGCTTTATCTACGCATACACAAATTCTTTTAAAAGCCCCACCTGGTGCGGGAAAATCGACTCGCCTACCCCAATTTTTACTTGATAAGGGTCTATTCACTGGAAAAATGATCCTGCTTGAGCCTCGACGCTTGGCGGCGAGAAACATTGCCGAATTTTTAGCCTCTCTCTATGGAGAAGAAGTGGGGAATACGGTGGGCTTAAGAATGCGAGGTGAAACGAGAGTCTGTGATAAGACGCGTCTTGAAATCGTTACTGAAGGTGTATTGACAAGAATGCTTCAAAACGACCCCGAATTAATGGGGGTCGATCTGGTTATTTTTGATGAGTTTCATGAACGAAATCTTCAGGCTGATTTGGCATTGGCTTTAACCTTGGATATGCAAAGCGGGTTGAGAGAGGATCTTCGTGTCATCATTATGTCCGCAACCCTAAATGACCATGCGTTAAGTGCATTTTTGCCGGATGCAAAAATACTGATTTCAGAGGGCCGTTCGTTTCCGGTTGATCTTCGATATCACCCCATTTCACGTATTGGTTATCCAGATGAAGCGATTGCGGGTGTTATTATGGCGCTATTGGAGAAAGAAAAGGGGTCTATTTTAGTTTTCCTTCCTGGTGTTGCGGAAATAAAACGTATTGAAAATATCCTTTTAAAGAAAATTCCAAGTGGGGTGATTGTTCAGCCTTTGTATGGTCAATTGTCTTTAAGTGCACAAAAAGAAGCCATCACTCTTGCTCCATTAGGGGGGCGAAAAGTGGTCTTGGCGACCAATATTGCAGAAACCAGCTTAACCATTGAAGGCATTCGATTGGTGGTTGACTCAGGGTTCGAGCGTGTGGCGCACTTTAATCGAAAGACGGGGATTTCTAAATTGGAAACCCGTCAGATTGCGCGTTCTTCTGCTATTCAACGTATGGGGAGAGCGGGTCGTCTGTGTGAGGGGGTTTGCGTGCGTTTATACAGTGAAGAAACCTATCAGCGCATGCAAGCGGCACCTGAACCTGAAATCCGAACGAGTGATTTGATGTCACTTGTTTTTGAAGTGATTCAATGGGGGTGTTTACCGAGTGATTTACATTGGCTTGACATGCCACTGACAGCGGATTACTTGCAGGGGATTAACTTATTAAATCATCTTGAGATCATTGATGAAAAAGAGACGTTAACCCAAAAAGGGAAGTGGGTTGCAGCCTTAGGCATGGATGTACGGCTTGGCGCCATGTTGCATTTTGCGGAAGGGTTTGGCGACGCTGTTTTTTCTTTGGGCTGCTGGCTTGCGGCTTGGTCAGAAGATCCCCCACGTAGCCGAGAATTGGATTTAAAAAAACAACTTGAAGATCTTGTTTCCCACAAAAGAAACTCCCGTCATTTTCGAAGAGCAAAGCAGTTGGCTTTGAAGCGAAAGCGTGCTTTGTCTGACTCACTTTCTTGGTCGTTTTTGGGGTTATTGGCCGCTTCCGCTTGGCCTGATCGCATTGCAAAATCAAGAGGACGTGCGGGACGCTTTCTTTTAAGCAATGGACATGGGGCTCAACTTGATATAGAAGATCCTTTATCTGCTCATGAGAGCCTAGTTGCGCTTGATCTTGTGCGAACATCCCAAGGTGATAGCCGTATTTATTGCGCTTGCATATTAGATTTTGATGATATCTACCAACATATGCCGACGTTATTCCACACCAAAAATTGGATTGATTGGGATGAGAAAAAAGGAACCTGGCGTGCTGAGCATCAAATTTGTCTTGGGGAGATAGTATTTAAACGCACTCGGATCACTGAGGTTGATGAAAGCTTAAGAAGGCAAGCCTTATTGCAGTTTATCCGTCGCCATGGTTTGGCTTGCTTGAGTCTTACACCGAAAGTCCGTAATTTGATGCTTCGCGCTCAGTGTGCAAAAGAGTGGGGCATTGCTTTAAGCCTCCCTTCAATGGATGAGGCTTCTTTATTAGATGAACTCGATGATTGGTTGGTCCCCTTTATGTTGGATTGTCCGGATATCGCCAGCGTCAAAAAGCTTGATTTGTATCGGGCCTTTGAAGCGCGCCTCGGTTGGGAAGGGTTCAAGGCTTTAGATCTTCTCTTGCCTGTCACTTATCAAGTTGCCTCTGGGGCGCATTATAAAATTCGGTATCAATTGAACCACAAGCCCGTTCTGGCAGTAAAGATGCAAGAAATGTACGGGCAAAGCGATTTACCCACGATTGCCCAAGGAAAGGTGGTATTGGTGTTAGAGCTTTTAAGTCCAGCATTAAGGCCGTTACAGATTACGCAAGATCTTGTTGGTTTTTGGGAAGGGGCATATAAAGACGTTCAAAAAGAGATGAGGGGGCGTTATCCCAAACATGTATGGCCTGACGATCCTGCAAATTATCATTCAACGATGCCAACCAAACCACGTTGATACAACCGTATTTTAAATCAGAGGCTTAGACGATAACGTCATGGGTAAAGAAACATCAAAAGCAAAAAAGAGCTCTGTTGTAGCAAAAACGACGATAAACAAAGATAAGAAAAAAAATAAATTTTCATCTAAATTTAAATCCATGAAATGGAGCAGAATATTTTTATTCTTGATTGTAAAAATCTCAATTGTCGTCGTCGCAGTGCTTGTTATTTTAGGGGTATACCTTGATGGCAAAATCAAAGAACGTTTTTCTGGACAGCTTTGGGAATTACCCGCGCTTGTTTATGGACGTATTCTTCATGTTGCTCCAGGAGACCCTTTAACCGCCGCAGAGCTTAAACAAGAATTGAATATTCTTAATTATTACCAGGTTGAAAAACCAATGAAGCCCGGGGAATATTCAATTTCAGAAAATAAAATAGAGTTGGTGCGCCGTCCATTTGAATTTGAAGATGGAAATGAGTCTGCGTTGCATGCAATGGTCTCTTTTGACGCTCAAGGTGTCCAATCCATTGAACAAATGGACAGCATGAAGCAACGAGGTTATTTGCGAATTGAACCCAAGTTGTTAGGAATGCTGGATTCAGGAAGCGATGAACAGCGTATTTTCTTGTCTTATGCTAAATTTCCCACGTTTTTGATTGAAGCCTTATTGACGACAGAAGACCGTGATTTTTATAACCACGATGGTGTCTCTGTGTTAGCGATTCTTCGTGCGTTAGTTGCGAATTTACGGGCAGGTCGAACGGTTCAGGGAGGCTCTACCTTAAATCAACAAATTGCTAAAAACCTTTTTCTTACGCGCGATCGTACCTTATGGCGAAAAGTACAAGAAGCCTATATTGCTCTTTTATTAGATTATCGTTACACCAAGGAGCAACTTTTAGAGGTCTACTTAAACGAAATTTATCTCGGACAAGCCCAAGGTCGAGCGATTCATGGTTTTCCTCTCGGGGCCCGTTTTTACTTTGGCCGTCCCATTGAAGAGCTTCGCATTGATCAATATGCCTTGCTGGTGGGTTTAGCCAAGGGGCCTTCATATTACAATCCGTGGCAATATCCAGAGCGTTCTAAAACCCGTCGGGATCTGGTATTGAAAATGATGATGAATGCAGGGTTCTTAACGCCTGATCAATACGTTGAAGCTGCATCACGTGCTTTAGATGTACAAAAAATAGCGAAGCTTTCAAACAAACAACCGGCTTATTTTGGTTTGCTTGCTCTTGAACTGCGTGAGCGTGTTGGAAGCCAATATAATCCTGAAATTGGTCTGCGTATTTTTAGTACCTTGGATCCTTCGTCTCAGTCCTTGATTGAAAAAAGTGTGATTAAAAAAATAAAAGAGTTGAGAAAAAGAGCAGGAAAAGGATTGGAAGCGGCGGTCGTGATTGCGGATCGTCAAAGCGGTGAAATTCGTGCAATGGTAGGAGGCGGTCGTCCTAACTTCCCCGGTTTTAATCGAGCCATTAATAGTCGTCGTCAAATCGGCTCTCTTTCAAAACCCCCTGTTTATTTGGCCGCACTTTCGAAGCCGGATCAATACAATCTTGCAACGCCGATTGGTGATAAACCGCTAAAAATTAAAGGTGATAATGGCGATATCTGGAGTCCTAGAAATTATGATCGTCGATACAGAGGAGAAGTGCCTTTACTTCGAGGTTTAGCTTATTCCTACAATATCCCTACGGTGAATATAGGGATGGATTTAGGGCTTGAGACGATCATCGATACCTTTGTTCGTTTAGGGGTTGATTCAGAACAAATCACTCGGGTGCCTTCTTTGCTGCTGGGCGCATTTACTTTAACGCCCTTTGAAGTGACGCAAATGTACCAAACTCTCGGAAACGGAGGACGTTTTTCTGAATTAACGGCACTGCGCGCTGTTGTCACGCAAAATGGAGAGGTTTTGTATCGTAATTGGCCTAAATCAACCCAAGTCGTTTCTCAACAGGCCGCTTGGTTGACTGTCTATGCCTTAAAGAGTGCGGTGAGTGAAGGTACGGCGCGTTTTTTACATTCTTTATTTAAGAAAGAGCAATTGGCGGGTAAAACGGGCACCACGGACAATAATCGAGACAGTTGGTATGTTGGCATTGATGGCAAGGAAGTTGTGACGGTTTGGCTTGGACACGATAACAATAAACCGACTAATTTAACGGGGTCTGCGGGGGCTTTACGTGTTTACGCGGATTACATTGAAGCCAGAAAACCTGAAAAACTGATTTTGGATTGGCCGAAAGACATTGTTGTTGTCCCTTATAGGATCTTAAAGGATCAATTTATTACGGACTGTTCAAGTGCTTCGAAATTGCCGATGTGGGATCTTTCGGGCAGTTGGCGTAAGCGATGTGAAAAACCCAAGGCATTAGAATGGGTGAGTGACTTCTTTTAATTCATGCAAAAAAATATTTGATCAATGGAGGTCGCTTTGGCGGCCTTTTTTTGGTTTTCTTTTCATCAGATATAAAAAAACCTCGTCATTGACGAGGCTTTTTTATTTATGGTGCCGGCTACCGGAGTCGAACTGGTGACCTACTGATTACAAGTCAGTTGCT
>CAMRBZ010000031.1 GCA_947040595.1 uncultured Enterovibrio sp.
CTGCACCCGCACCTGCAAATTTATTTACACAATTAAAAGGTATTTTAGAAAGCTCCCCTCTAAAAGATTCACCGAATAAAGGCACAGAACACGATTACCATCTCGCCCTTGATGCTTTATCTTTATTTGAAACGGCCCATACAAGCATCGAAGAAATAAAAATATCTCTTCTAAATCCTGAGCATTCTCTTTTAGAAAAACAAGAGTGGTTTCTTAAAAAAACAGGAATGGCTTGTCATTTAACACGAGAAGAAAACCCCAATACACCTGAAAATATAATAGGCAGCCTTGAGTGTATTTTTAGAGTCTCTTCCGGAAAACTCGAAAACTTCAAGAAGAACCCTGAAATACTCATCTCTTACTTTGCATCTTCTAATCCTTGTTTTGAAGCACGTTGCAATATGTTCTTTGAGCAAAAAAATGAAGTGTTTACAGGAATAGACCCACAAAAAACCTGCAGAGAAAACTTAACAGCGTTACTGAATAAATACATCGTGGAAAGAACATCTGAAGAACAGACTTTTGAGGGCTTTAAGTTCTGGCTTGGTAATCAAGATGCCGTGATGGGTGCGAAAGCATCGGATGGCAAAATTAATGAAAGCGCCCTTGATGATTTTAAAATCTATGAGAGTAATCTCATACGCGTACTTAGTGGTGAGGATGAAAGCCAACAAGAATGAACACCTATATATACCCAAAACAATTGAAGATGCGCGCCTGCGGCAAGGCAGTGAAGCCCCTGAACATAGAGAGACGATGTGATTGGCCTGAACGAGAGCAGCCAACACCCACGCAGCTTCAAAGGCGACGGATATAAAAAAGGGCGCCTCCTTCTCCTTTCAATCCTCACGGGTATTCGCGCTTTTAAAATACAAAATAAGCGCGTTCTCAATGAGCGCGCTTGTTTTCAATCCTTGCCTTTTTCAAAAACAAATTTAACTCATTTTTAATCAAGAAAAACAACAAGGCGACTTAAAATGATACCTTCATTAATCATCCATTTACCAAAGTGAACTGGTTTTAATCGGATTCATTTCTCGTTTTAAATCAAATTAATTGACGCACCTGTTTTGTTTTTTTTTATCTCTTACCCAAAGCACACTGGTATTTGTTTTCTTTATTTCAAATAAATCGATTGATATAAATAAATCACTCAATTTTTTGAAACCATAATTTCTGTGGTCAAATGAAGGGTGATTTGAAACATGCATACCAATAGGACCTAACCTTGCCCAGCCGTCCTCTTCTTCTACAGCGTCGATGGCTTCTCTGAGTAAATTGATTAGGCTCGTATCACTTTTTATATTTTTAGCTTGTTTTTTTGTCAGTCTCTCTTTCTCTTCGCCGTCGTCTAAATACAAAAAACGGGAACAACTGTTCACAAAAGCCAAGGGTGTTTTTCTTTGACCAAAACCAATCACATACTTCCCATCCGCAAGAGAACGTGTAACAAGAGGCGTAAAATCACTGTCAGAAGAAACAAGGCAGATAATATCTATCTTTTTTGTGTAAAGCACGTCCATCACATCAATCACCAAAGCAATGTCTGTTGCATTTTTACCCTTTGTTAAATCAAATTGCTGAATAGGTTGAATAGCAAATTCATGTAACACATCTTCCCAGGATTTTAAATTCTGATTTTTCCAATTTCCATAGGCCTTGCGAATATTTACGACACCTAAGTTTGATAACTCAGATAATATATGACCTATATTTTTTGCAGGCGCATTGTCAGCATCAATAAAGACTGCAATCTTTTCTTTATTTTTCATACGTCCTCAATTAGAAACTTCTCATTTATACAGTGCGCATCTACAGGTAAAAAATTAAAGCAACAAAACAATAACTAATTGAAATAAAGATTAAATTTATCGTTCCGCATGTTAATCGAATATATCCTCATCCGCATTTTGAAAATGCTCAGCAGAGATTCATTCTAAGGACCACAAAGAACAATACCCAAAGGAATTGAAGATACGTGTAGGCGGCAAGTGAGTGAAACCCCTGAGCATAGATGGACTATGTGATTGGGTTGAGCGAGCGAAGCCAACACCCACGCAACTTCAAAGGCGACGGATATAAGGCGCACAATTTAAATCAAAACTTAATTAAATTAAATAATTAAATCAAAATCTATATTCGACTTAATTTGAAAAGAAGGGACATATACCCAAGACACTTGAAGGTGCATGTAGGCGGCAAGCGAACGAAGATCAATCACAGAGATGGACTCTGCGAATTCAAAGCTTTTGGCCCCATACGCAGAGCCTTTAAAAGACGATAGCCCTTCAGCATTAGAAAAAAAGAAGATGAAACCGATTCATCTTGTTTATTATTGACATTCTTATTCCCGTCGCCTTTGACGCGGCTTATACCTAAGACACTTGAAGATGCGCGCCTGCGGCAAACCCGTGAAGGCCCTGAAGCATAGATGGACTCTTTTATTGGCCTGAAGCGAGAGCAGCCAACACCCACGCAGTTTCAAAGGCGACGGGAATAGGTGTTGACTGCGATCTGAAAGCCACATCACATAGAACATCGTGGCTCAGGGGCTTTTCGTTCTTGGCGCCTGCCTGCAACGTCAAATATCTTGGGTACAGAATCGATTTTCAGTCTTAAACGCAAAAGCGAAAGAGATCTCATTCCAATTTTTTCATTAGGATAACCATGTCAAATACACCCCTTTATCTCAACACATTGAAAGAGATTTTTGGTTTTGAAGACTTACTTTACGGGCAGAAAGAGGTGGTCGAAAAGGTATTGGCGAGTCATTCATCTGCCGCTATTTTTCCAACAGGCTCAGGGAAATCTCTTTGCTATCAATTGCCCGCACTGCATCTTCCTCATTTAACTTTGGTGATTTCCCCTTTACTGGCATTGATGAAAGACCAGATAGATTTTCTTAAAAAAAAGGGGATCCAAGCCGCCTCCATTGATTCTTCATTGCACTATGAAGAAACGAAAGAAATAATGCGCAGAGTAAAGTCAAAAGAAATCAAGATTTTGATGATTTCGGTAGAGCGCCTAAAAAACGAACGGTTTCGACAGTTTATTTCTTCTGTTCCACTCTCATTGCTTGTGGTGGATGAGGCGCACTGTATTTCAGAATGGGGACACAATTTTCGTCCTGATTACTTAAAACTGCCGGTATATTGTACCCAGCTCCACATTCCTCAGGTTTTGTTGCTCACAGCAACAGCCACAGCGCAGGTGATTGAAGACATGAGGGAAAAATTTGGAATACAAAAAAATGACATTGTACTGACCGGATTTTATCGTAAAAACCTTCATCTTAACGTCTTGCCTTGCCGTGAAAAAGACAAGCCCGAAACGTTACTCCAAATCATAAAAAAAGATCTTTTATCCCCCAAAATTGTCTATGTCACTTTGCAACATACCGCAGAAACAGTCGCGAAATATCTTCGCAGTCAAGGAGTGCAAGCTTTTGAATACCACGCTGGATTAGAAAATAATGCCCGCCAAGATATTCAAAATAAATTTATGCAGGGCAATATAAATTGCATTGTAGCCACCATCGCTTTTGGTATGGGGATCGACAAATCAAATATTCGTGCAGTGATCCATTATGACCTGCCCAAATCAATTGAAAATTACAGCCAAGAAATTGGCCGTGCTGGGCGTGATGGAGAGCCTTCTTATTGCACCGTCCTCGCCAATCGAGAGTCCCTTTGCATACTTGAAAACTTTGTGTATGGAGACACGCCTGATTTATCCGCAATACGTGCCGTTATCGCTGAAATTGCCTCAACACAAAGCAATAATCGATGGGAAATGATGCTCACGACCTTATCTCGCGACTGCAATATTCGTCAATTACCCCTTAAAACCCTTTTGGTATATTTAGAATTAGAAGGGGTAATAGAGCCACAGTTCAGTTACTTTTCTGAGTACAGATTCAAGACGCAGTGGCCTTTGGAAGACATCATTGCGCAATTCATTGATGAACGACAACGTTTTGTTCAAGCGCTTTTTCGTTCCTCAAAAAAAGCAAAAACCTGGTATACGGTGGATTTTGAAGCCCTCAGGCAATCTTACCAAGGACAAAGAGCACGGGCAGTCGCAGCCCTTGATTATCTTGCCAGTAAAGGATGGATCATCTTAGAGAGCAAACAAATGACCGACGCCTATCTGCTCAAACAGCCTCTTGCTTGCGTGGGAGAAAATGCAGACGAACTCAGCCGCACCTTATACCGTTTTTTTGAAGAAAAAGAAAAAAGTGAAATTAAGCGCATCGATGCGATGCTCGATCTTTTTGAAACGAAGACCTGTTTAAGCCATCAATTAGCGCGTTATTTTGCAGATGAACATGCCCCACCTCGCTGCGGGCATTGCTCTGTATGCAAGGGCTACGCTCACCCCTTGCCTCTTTCTCCTTCTTTAGTGCCATTAGACCTTGTTCAATTAAAAGCCTGGTGCCAGCCTTTTTTAGATGCAGGGAAATCACACCAAATTGAGATCACAGACCAAGCACTCTCCCGCTATTTATGCGGGATCACAACCCCCCTGACAACAAAATTAAAAGCAAGATCAATGAAGGGATTCGGAAAATTAACCTCTTATCCATTTCGTGAGGTGAAAGCGGCCTGCCAAGAAATGCGAGAATAAAAAAGCAACAGCGATATCGCTTTATACCGACCTTATTTAAAGATCAGATTTACCCAAAGTAATTGAAGTTGCGCGTCTGCGCCAAGCAAGTGAAGCCCCTGAGCAGAGATGGACTATGTGATTAGGCTGAACGAGCGTAACAACACCCACACAGCTTCAAAGGCGACGGGACAGTGATTGACGTTACGCGCCAGCGCCAGGCAAGTGAAGTCCCTGAGCATAAATCCGCTGTGTGATTGGGCAGAACGTGCCTAGCCAACACCCACGCAGATTCAAAGGCGACGGGTATCGCAGGTAGAAACGAAAAGCCCCTCAGAAAGAATGGATTCTTGTCAGGGGCTTGAAGAGGGCAGTCAAAAAGTCGGTCTTTTCAGGTTGTTTGAGTCTCGTCTTATTTTTCTATCCAAATACAACTGGCTTGACGGCCGGTTCTATTTTCCCTTCGATAGGAGAAAAAACGCGTTGGATTGGCGAAAGTGCATTCATTCCCGCCATAAATATTGACAACGCCAGCTTGTGTTAAACGCCGCTTTGCCAGCCAATAGATATTGGCAAGCCAACGATCATTATGGGAAATAAAGGCCTCTTTTCCGTGAGGATCTTTTTCCAAAAATTGCCGACGAACCTCATTACCCACTTCAAAGCAAGCAGGCCCAATTGCTGGCCCCAACCAGACCATCACCTTTTTGGGGTCAACAAATGTAGACAAAGTACGTTCTAACACCCCATTCAGCAAGCCACGCCACCCCGCATGAGCCGCCGCAACCTGCAATCCAGATCCATCACAAAAAAGCACAGGCAAGCAATCGGCTGTCATGACCGTACACACTTGTCCGGGCTGTCGGGTATAAGATGCATCGGCATCGGGAAGCTCTGAAGTTTCAGGTAAAGGCAAAGAAACAACATCAATGCCATGCACTTGATTGAGCCAAGCAGGCACAGAACTCATCTTCATTTCATTGACAAGCAAAGCGCGGTTTTTCAGAACGTCTTCTTTCAGATCGCCAACATGCGCCCCCAAATTAAAAGCATCGAAAGGGGGAAGACTCCCTCCTCCTATTCGGGTGGTACTCACCGCTTTTATCTTTAAAGGCACAGGCCAGTCTGGGGTTATCCATGCATGAGAAGGCGCTTCAATATTCTTCATGCAGCTTCGCGTCTCGGCGTAATTCATCCATCAAATTCACCATGTCTTCTGGAATCGGAGCATGCCACTGCATCATCTCCTTGGTGGTGGGATGCTCGATAGACAACATGGCCGCATGCAAGGCTTGACGATCAAACGCGCGAAGTATTTGAATCAGTTCATCCTCGGCATTGCGAGGAGGGCGAGGACGGCCACCGTACAATTGATCCCCCACTAAAGGGTGATTTAAATAGGCCATATGGACACGAATTTGATGGGTACGTCCCGTTTCCAAACGCAAACGCAAACGAGTATGAGAACGAAAATGCTCTACCACACGGTAATGCGTTACCGCAGGTTTACCCAATTGTTGCACCGCCATGTGCGTGCGTTTTGTCGAATGACGTCCAATCGACTTTTCGATTGTCCCTCCCCCGGTCATTGTTCCAATGGCCACGGCTTCGTATTCACGGGTAAATTTTTTGCGTTTTTGTAAAGCGCGCACCAAACGGGTTTGGCTCGGGATATTTTTTGCAACCACCATAAGGCCCGTCGTGTCTTTATCAAGACGATGCACAATCCCTGCACGAGGCACTTCTGCAATGCTTGGATAAAGATACAAAAGTGCATTTAAAATTGTCCCATCAGGACACCCCGCTCCGGGATGCACGACCAACCCCCTCGGTTTATTAATAA
The DNA here is from genome assembly GCA_947040595.1 of uncultured Enterovibrio sp. Taxonomy (GTDB): domain Bacteria; phylum Pseudomonadota; class Gammaproteobacteria; order Enterobacterales; family Vibrionaceae; genus Enterovibrio. The sequence continues at coordinate 6,449 of CAMRBZ010000031.1, forward strand.
CAAGAATATCCTCATCCTCAAACACAATATTTAACGGGATGTCTTGAGCCTCCCATCGAACTTCATCTTCAATTTGAGCCAAAACCTCAATGAGTTCGCCACCCATCATTTTGATACGTGGCTTATTGACGATATTTCCATCTACCGTCACCATACCCAATAAAATCCATTCTTTAATACGGGTTCGAGAAAAATCAGGAAAGACTTCGGCCAATGCTTGATCAAAACGTTGACCCAGTTGCGCCTCGCGGAGTGTGCTATTTAATTTTAACTGCTTTGCCATAACGAACTTTTTGATTCTCAATAGGACTAATGCGGAAATGAAAACAAAACAACCTTTTATATGCATTGAAGCATTGTCTTGTTTACTCATTGGTATTATATGGACTCGATGGGTAGAATACCCTCCTAATTCGTGCCATTGTAGCCTTTTGTGGCAAAATCCGTAATGGCAAAGGCTGAAAATATTCTTTCAAGGAAATACCTGTTGCAATGAAACGACTGACTTTATCTTCATTACTTGCCATTTCAGTATTGGCAGGCTGCGCAAGCAAAGACACCATTGCGCCTGACGTTCTTCCCTCTGAGTTTTATCTACAAGCTCAGACTGCTTTGAGCGAAGGCAATTGGAACACGGCAATTAAAACACTGGAGTTGCTCGATTCTCGCTATCCGTTTGGTGCTTATTCAGAACAAGTTCAGCTTGATCTTATTTACGCTTACTATAAAAATAACGATCTTATTCTTGCAGAAGGCACCATAGAACGTTTTATGCGAATGAAGCCTGGACATTCAGACATTGATTGGGTGCTTTACATGCGCGGGCTCACTAATATGGCCCAAGATATCAGCTTGCTTCACGATGTAATGAATCTCAGTAGAAACGACCGAGATCCAGAGCCTGCACGCAAAGCCTTCATCGATTTCCGACGCCTTCTCGTGCGGTATCCTCAAAGTGAATATGCTGCAGATGCAAAAAAACGCATGGCAGCATTAAAAAATCGTCTCGCAAATTATGAACTCGCGACAACGGATTTTTACGTTCGAAGAGAAGCTTGGATCGCGGTCATCAATCGTAGCCAACAAATTCAGCGCGATTTTCCAGACAGCCTTGCCGCAAGAAAATCACTTCCACTGATGCTCAAAGCATACGAAGCATTAAAACTAGAAGCCCCAGCGGAACGTACACGAGAATTAATAAAATTAAACCCCATTTGATTGCAAGTGAATCTACAAAAATGCCGTTATTTATTTTTAATGGTCTCGGCATTTTCTTTTCAACAAAATGAAGGCAATAAAAATTCATTAGGTTAATCACAAATTAAAATGTTATTTGCTTTATGTATTCAAAATGTAACTATGCCTCTTTTTTAATTTCAAGCTTTTTTAATCAAAGTTAACGGTGCGATCACAAATTGCTAACCAGACAATATTTTGCTCTTGTTTTGTGACAAAGATCACACTCAATTTTTTTTAGAAAAGTAATGATGACTAGGAAAGAAAAATAAGATCACCTAATGAAGGAAATGCCTATTTATGAGAGTTGAAATCACTGGTAAAAATATCGAGATTACTGACGCGATTCGCAACCATATTATTTCTCGTTTAGAAAAACTGGAAAAATGGCAAATTGCTCTAACCCATCCCCATGTCGTCGTTAGCGAACAACCAGGTAAAAAATTTAAAATAGACGCTGAAATCAGCGCACCTGGCGCAAAACTTGTCGCCTCTGCTGAAAATGAAGACTTGTACACGGCGATCAATGAAGCGAAACAAAAACTGGAAAAACAAATAAATAAACTCTCACACAAAGCTGAGGCCAGAAGAGCAAGCCATGCTGATATACCCGATTTAGATAACGTTGAAATCACTGAAGAAATAAAAGAAAAAATCTCTTAATACCTTCGATTTTTCTGCATACATTCTTACCTGCTTATTCGATGGTTCATCACACAAGATGAGCCATTTCTTTTACCCAAGACACCAAGCCCTGCCTATCGGCTATATGCCCAAGACACTTGAAGATACCTGTAGGCGCCAAGCGAGTGAAGCCCCTGAGCATAATCTACTATGTGATTGGGCGCTGCGAGCGCAGCCAACACCTACGCAGGTTCAAAGGCAACGGGTGTAACAAATATAACGGTTTTCCGGGAAGCTATTGACAACGAGTTCAACATTCTAATTTGATTATTTTTACGCCTAATCTTTATTATTCAATAGTAACGCGTTATTTTATTGGCTCGAATTATCTATAAAACAATTGAAATACATTAAAGACGCTGAAAGTCAAACAACCCAGGTGAACAGTGACGAAAAAATAATCCCTTACTGAATGAACACTTCTTTTCATTTAACTAAAGACCCCTCTTGACATCACACTCTTCACTTAATATTGTTGCTAAAGAAAAAGTCTTCGTCCTCTCAAAATTAATTATTACTTTTACTCATCTGAATAAATACAATTTAATATGAGCATATAAAAATCTTAAATGACTGAGATTTTTCATCTTCTAAAGAATAATATTCAAAACAGGAAAAAGAAATGAGTCACTCAATTTTACAGCTCAATGAAATCCGAGAACGTATAAACAACATTGACCAAAAGATTTTACATTTACTTGGAGAGCGTCGAAAAATCAGTGTCGAAGTGGCTAAATTTAAAATTAACACTCAAAAACCCGTTAGAGACATACACAGAGAAGAGATTATGCTTGAAAAGCTGGTTTCAGATGCCAAATCACAAAACCTCAACGCTCTTTATGTCATTAAAATATTTCAAACTATCATCGAAGACTCTGTGCAACATCAGCACCTTTTTTTACAAAACAGGGCCAACCCAAAAGACGAAAATGCACAGGTGAGTGTTTCTTTTCTCGGTGACATCGGCTCTTATTCAAATTTGGCAGCAAGACATTATTTCTCAGAAAAGAACCCTCTTTTGACTGAAGTTCAATGTGCAGATTTTAAAGAGGTGATTGAACGCGTTGAAAATGGTATTGCAGATTACGGCGTATTACCGCTTGAAAATACCTGTACAGGCTCTATCAATGAAGTCTACGATCAACTCCAACACACCTGCTTATCTATTATTGCTGAAATTACGCAACCCATTGAGCACTCACTTCTTGTCGCCGTAGATACCGATCTTGAACGCCTTCAGATCCTCTATTCTCATCCTCAGCCACAGCAACAATGCAATGCTTTTTTACATTCATTGATAAATTTGAAGTATCAATATTGCTCAAGCAGCACCGAGGCCATGAAAGAGATTTCAGCTCTCAAATCCCCCTATGCCGCAGCAATAGGAAACCCAATAAGTGGTGAACTTTATGAATTAAAAGCCCTTCGATTTAACATCGCAAATCAAAAAGAAAATCGCACTCGGTTTATTGTTGTCGCAAGAAAACCAATCCAAGTCCCCCCCCTTACCCCAGCAAAAACCACTTTAATTATTTCAACAGCGCAGACTCCAGGCTCTTTAATGGATTGTCTTTTGATCCTACGAAATCATGGGATCAATATGACTAAACTCGAGTCCCGCCCCGTCCCTGGGAACGCATGGGAAGAAATGTTTTATTTGGATCTGGAAAAGAACATTCATTCTGAAGAGATGAAAAGTGCAATAAAACAACTAAAAAAAATAACAAAAAACATCAAAATCTTAGGCTGCTATCCTATTGAAAGAAGCCTCTAAAGAAAACACAATGGACACGCAAAAAAGGACGTTTTTTTATTTATCGGATTTATTCCGATAAGAAGCATCTTGACTCTGGAATAAAAGATTTTGACTTTCTTTCATAAAACGTTCAGAAAAACGGCCAAACCAGGTTGCTACATTTTCAAATGCATCAACAAAACCTTGTTTATCATTTTCATCAAGTAATTTTATCGCCTCAGAAAAACGCGTATGAAACCGTTTTATCATCTCTTTATTTTCGTTAGACGATAAAATAATATCCCCATACAAAGAAGCATCTTGCGCGAACAAACGTCCAACCATCACCAATTCTAAACGATAAATCGGGGAACTAAGCTCGATTAAATCAGACAAATCAGGGTTTTCTTGAGCGAGATGCAACCCATAAACAAAAGAGGTAAAATGACGCAGCGCTTGAATGAGTGTCATGGCCTTATCATGCTCAAGCGCGTTGCATTGTTGCAAGGTGATCCCCCAAAAACGAAATTGATCAAGCAACCATGCATAAGACTCAGGAACACGACCATCACAATATACAATGACCTGCTTCGTCAATGATGAAATAGGCGATCCGAACATGGGATGCAAACCCACCACTGGCCCTTTATGATGTTTTAACATGCTTTCAAGAGGCTTTGACTTTATCGAGGTCACATCCGCTAAGAGACAATCGTCTGGTAAATAATTTAAGGTTTCTATCACTTCAAGTGTTTTATGGATAGGAACAGCCACAAGCACCATGCCCGCTTTGCTCAAAACCTCTCGTGAAGTACTCCAATCCTCTCGTTCAATGACCTCAACATCATAACCAGACAAACGGAAATGTTTTACAAAAAGTCCGCCTAATTTCCCCCCACCTCCTACGACCACTATTTTTCGTAATAATGGGTTAAAACATTTAAAAGAAGCAGCGCCTGAACGGGCATAAGACTCACGAAAGATGCGCCTTAAAATATCTTCAATAAGATCAGGTGAGATGTTTTTTAAAACGGCCTCTTCACGCAAAGAGGAGACAACAAAATCTTCCCGTTCACGAACATAAAAAGGCACTTCAGAGTGATTTTTCAATTCAGTGATCTTTTGAACCAAAGCCAATCTTCGGCTAACAAGCTCTAATATTTCTTTGTCAAGCACATCGACTTGATCCCTAAGATGAGACAACTCTATCAACATAAAATCAGCACTCTGCAACTCGCGTATTAAGAGATAGTGAAAGTAAGTCATGCAACTGGCGTAATAAAGCTTGAGTATCTTCCCAATGAAGACAGGCATCGGTGATTGAAACGCCGTAGGCCATCTCTGACAGTTCCAACTCAGCAGATTGATTGCCCTCGTGAATATTACTTTCCAACATTAATCCGATAATCGATTGATTTCCATTTTGAATTTGATCCGCGACATCCAATGCAACAACAGATTGTCGGCGAAAATCTTTCTGACAATTAGCATGACTGCAATCCACCATGATAACAGGGCTTAAACCTGCATTTTGCATTTCAGTTTCACATTCCTTGACCGAGAGTGAATCGTAATTTGTCGTTTTTCCTCCACGTAAAATAACGTGTCCATCAGGATTACCTTCCGTTGTTAATAAAGCCACTTGCCCATCTTGGTTAATTCCCATAAAACGGTGCCCCATAGCAGCCGCTTTCATCGCATTGATGGCTGTAGAAAAACTTCCATCAGTGCCATTTTTGAAGCCGATTGGCATGGAGAGACCACTGGCCATTTCTCTGTGAGTTTGAGACTCTGTTGTACGGGCACCAATGGCCGCCCAACTAAAAAGATCACCAATATATTGTGGGCTAATAGGATCAAGTGCTTCTGTCGCAAGAGGTAAACCCATTTCTGAGATTTTAATCAAAAGCTCTCGGGCAATGTAAAGACCGCGCTCTATATCAAAAGAGCCATCAAGCATTGGATCATTGATCAAACCTTTCCAACCGACTGTTGTACGAGGTTTTTCAAAATAAACTCGCATCACAAAATAAAGTTGATCACCGAGTTCATCGGACAAAGTTTTAAGATTTTTTGCATACTCTAATGCTGCTTTTGTATCATGAATAGAACAAGGACCGCATACAACAAGAAGTCGATGGTCTTTTTTTTCTACAATCTTGGCAATGTCTTTTCTCGATTGAGAAATAAATGAAAAAACATCGTTCCTTAATGGCAATGCTTCTCTCAGATACTTTGGGGTGATCAGAACTTTTTCATTTTTTATACGTACGTCTGTGACTAAATCTTTTTTCATATCAATACCTTGACTAAGAAAATAATGGATAAGAGATAAGGTGTCAGCATTTCAATAAAGTAAGTGCACCAATTAACAAACAAATAAAACACTTATTAAAAATTGATTGCAACCTTTTGTAAATATTACTCAATTATAGTTAAAACAAAAGATTTACACGGGAAGACTTTCTTTTCTCAAGAGCGAATATTCAGACTCAAACAGACTGTTCAAATGCTGTGCCTTCGTCACTTCGTCAGCCAAAGATCCAAATTCATTGGATTTCATTTAATCACGCAATATATGGCATTTTTCAAGCCGCTTCTTTTTTGACTGTGGAATGATTTTCATTCAATACCCAAGACACTTGAAGATGCGCGCCTGCGAAAAACGAGTGAAGGCCCTGAGCATAGAGAGACTATATGATAAGCCTGAGCGAGGGCAGCCAACACCCACTTCGTTTCAAACTCGAGGGGTGTATACCCAAGACACTTGAAGTTGCGTGCAGCAAGTGAGTGAAGCCCCTGAACATAGATGGACTCTGTGATTGGGCTGAACGAGCCTAACCAACACCACGCACCGTCAAAGTCGACGGGTATCATCATATTGAAAAGTGTTCAATCATAACGAATGTCCATTCTATTGATGCCCATGGTCTTACAGGACACAAGAGAATTGAGTGAAAATCGTCTAAAAAATCTGATACCAATCCCATTAAACATTTGATCATTCTTTCTTGTTAAAATCACCGATAACATCATTTTGAATTTCTCAATTAAAATGACTCGTTATCGACAATTTACACCTTGTTTTCATTGAGTGTTCCAGCGCAATTTCTGACTAACTATACCCAAGACACTTGAAGATACGCGCCTGCGGCAAACGAGTGAAGGCCCAGAGAGCATAGATGGACTATGTGATTGGCCTGAGCGAGAGCAGCCAACACCCACGCAGTTTCAAAGGCGACGGGTATACTTAATGGAATGGGCATGACTAAGATACAGTTCCAGATGAATGATGAAATTTCAATCCATGTGGCTTAAAGAAGATACCCCCTCCTTCAACATGAACGCTTGTCTGGATCCTGCGCCTTTTTTATTTGAATCTTCGTTTGAATTAAAAATTATATCTTCGTGAGGATCCCTTGATACTGAAAAAGAAAATATGAAAATAATATAAATAAAATTGGACTCATATCTTCATTTTGTATAAAAATATCTCAAACAAAAATATTTATCTATTTAAAGACGGCAAATCATAATTAAAAGCTCATCCTTAAATCACCATTTCAACAATGAATTAATTTAAGTATTTCATATTGAACTTGAATGCTTTAAGTGTTTATAAATAGGCATAAGAAAGAAGATCAATGAACGAAATGACACCCAAAGCATATCTATTAAGAAATCGTTATTCTTTAAAATATCAACAAAGCCAGGCCGGATTATAGATAAGTTCTATTTTATACAATCTTTCATTTCAATGACTCATTTAATTTAACATTGCATGTCTATTTTAAGATCAGCTACGCCACTCAATTTTTCAGGATAACTGAATGACGAAAAACCTGTTTGTTATAAAAAAATGCAGATCATTTTAAAAAGAACGATCGCCTGCTTGAAAATGATCGAATCCTCTTTGCCATTCCATCCTGAAACGCAAACCATCTGATTTATAGGAACAAACGCCAAAGTATTGCATACCAGATAATCCAATTGAATATGCATTTCCTACATCACAAAACTTTTCAATTCCAGAATTATAACCATTCTCATAACTGACTATATCGACCTTTTCAACGCCAACAGCATTCGCCAATACATCTAATTCAGTTAATGAACGAGAAGGCAAACCTCTTACACCATCACGCTCTCCAACTACAACCCAATTTCCTTTTTTAATTAATGAATCTATACTATCGACGCTCACACATCCAACAATGAAGAGGGCTAAAAAAGGGGGTATACATTTATTAAACATTTTATCACTCTATTCTAGATTATTAATTAAATACATTGATGCAACATAAGCATTCAATTTTGGCTAAATCAATCCGTCTTTTAAAGAGCTCAGTCTTCCAATGCATTTATGCTTTTTACTTTCTTTAATTTAACAGAAAGCGCAATAAAGAACAGGCCAATAATAAAAGCATACATGGCAATAACCCAAATAATAACTGCAGCGACAGCTTCAGGATTGAGAAGCAAGAAACATCCAAAAGAAAAAGAAATGATCCCACTTAATATTAAAAACCACTCCCCTAATAATTCTTTCCGAAGACGCACAGCGGCGATGATTTCAAGGATCCCTTTTGCGATTGACCAAAGACCTATATAAAAAAGCAAAGCCATCGTCGTCAAACTGGGTGCGAAGAAAACCAAAAATCCAACAAGAACGCTCCCAGCCCCCCACAAAAAAAGTATGAGCCAATTATCTCGTTCTTTACGCTCAAAAAATGCAGTCCACATTTGTAAAAGACCGTCTATAAGAGCATAAACGGCGAAAGCGAAAATCAATGTTTCAACAGACTCATTTGCAGGCAAAGTCCAAAGTAAAATAGAAAACAAGACTCCCGCAACGCCTCGGCCAAAAAGGACCCACCAATGTCGAGATAGACTTTCAAGCCACTTTTTCTCTAATGTCTGAATTGTGTTCATACTCTTTTCCTTTTATCTTTAGATAGCTCAATTCTAATAGCGTCGCTTAAAAAAGACAGATTACGCCTTCGTATGTTCAATGTTCTTCAAGAGCGCTCAGGTGGACCTAAGATGAAGCAATCAGCACATAAAACAACTAACTTAAAATAAAAGATTAAAGAAAGCATCAAGATAGAGCGACTTAACTTAGCAACAAACGCGACAAATCACCCCAAGATTTCACCACAAAACACGGCGGACTTTGGGTGTTTAATGCACTTTTATTCCTATTTAACCAACAACTCTCAATGCCCGCAAGATTTGCTCCTAAAATATCAGAATGAAGGTTATCTCCCACCATTAAGATACGTGATTTATCAGGGTATCCCATCTTTTCAAAGGCATACTCAAAAATACGCACATCCGGTTTAGGAAAACCCACCTCTTCAGACACAACCAATAAATCAAAATATTTTTGAAGGCCTGTATTTTCTAAGCGTCTATTTTGCATTTGTGAAAATCCATTGGTAATAATCCCTAATTTTGCTTTTTTAGCCAAAAGAGGAATCACCTCTTGAACCCCTTTGAGTGGCTGACAAAGCTCGGCCATGACGTCTAAAAACTGCCGATTAAGCTCCGCCGGAGAGACCAAAAGACGAGAGGACCAAAGTAAAAATCGATTTTCTTTCAATTGTTTCGAGGTGATTTCACCTTTTTGATATTGCCCCCACAGAGGGGTATTTACTTTTTGATATTGCTCAAAATCAACCTTAGAAAAATCGATTTTATAGCGAGAAAACAGGGTCTTCAAACCTTGATATGCATCAAATGAAAACAAGGTTTCATCTGCATCAAATAAAATCCAATCGTATTGCACCAGCAAACCTCCATTCTCAGACAAACAGTATGCCATGATTTTAACTTCTTGATATGAGGTTTAAATTATACCTTACTCTCTTTATTCTTCTTGAGGCGCAAGACAAGTTCGATGATCATTTTCAAATTCATTTGAGGCATATTTAAGAAGTACAAAAGAAAAATAGAAAGGATGTTTTTTTTAATAACAAAAAAAAGCCCACACGAAGTGGGCTTTTTTGTCTCTTTCGAGCAATACGCACTTAAGCGATTATTTCTTAGCCAGACGCTCTTTAATACGAGCAGCCTTACCAGAACGCTCACGCAGGTAGTACAATTTGGCACGACGTACTGCACCGCGGCGCTTAACAGCAATGCTGTCAACGACAGGTGAATGGAGTTGGAACACACGCTCAACACCTTCACCGTTGGAAATTTTACGTACAGTGAATGCAGAATGCAAACCACGGTTACGTTTAGCAATAACAACACCTTCATAAGCCTGCAAACGTAAACGCTCGCCTTCTTTTACTTTAACTTGAACGATAACGGTATCGCCCACATTAAATACTGGGATGTCTTGCTTTAGTTGCTCATCTTCGAGCGCTTTAATGATATTGCTCATTTTCTATACCCTAGAATAAACTGATACTCAATATGTTTAGGAATTTGTCGTGTGCTCTTTTATGAACTCAGACAAAATGCATTCCTGTTCGTCAGTCAGAGCTAGGTTTTCCAGAAGCTCTGGTCTTCTTAGCCAAGTACGGCCTAGCGATTGCTTTAAGCGCCAGCGGCGAATGTCTTTATGATTTCCTGATGTCAGTACCGAGGGCACTTTTATTCCATCAAGGATCTCAGGCCTTGTGTAATGCGGGCAGTCAAGCAAACCATTTGCAAAAGAATCTTCTTTTGCTGACGCAATGTCTCCCAATACACCCGGAATGAACCGAGCAACAGAATCCACAAGCGCCATCGCAGGCAACTCTCCCCCACTGAGCACAAAATCACCGATAGACCATTCTTCATCGACTTCAGTTTGTATCATGCGCTCATCGACTCCTTCATAGCGTCCACAAATGAGGATTAGATTCTCATTGTGAGCGAGCTCCTCAACGCCAGCTTGATTCAGCTTTCGGCCTTGAGGTGAAAGATAAATCACTTTCGCCTTCCCTTTAGCGGCTTTTTTGGCAGCATGAACGGCGTCGCGCAAAGGCTGCACCATCATCAACATACCCGGCCCACCACCATAAGGGCGATCATCCACCGTTCGGTGTTTGTCCAATGTAAAATCACGCGGATTCCATGTTTCTACACGGAGCAAACCCTTTTTTACCGCTTGGCTTGTAACCCCAAAATCGGTAATAGCATGGAACATTTCAGGAAAAAGGGTGATAACACCAACCCACATATTTCCGCTCCTATTGCTTATTTATGACCTGAGGTATTTAGAATCCAGGATCCCAGTCAACTTCGATCCGTTGAGTGGTTCTATCAATTAGCTTGATAACCTGCTCATCGAGGAACGGCACAAGGCGTTCCTTCTGACCAAAAGCATCTTTAGGATTTGCGGTGATCACCAATACATCGTTAGAGCCTGTTTCGAGGATGTCTGTCACTTTACCCAGGTTGTACCCTTTCGTCGTGACGACCTCCATACCAAAAAGCTCTCGCCAGTAGAATTCTTCATTCGACAAAGCTGGCAATGTATCGGCATAAATCCCGATTTCGGCATGGGTCAATCCTTGTGCATCTTCACGCAATTCCAGACCGCTCAATTTACCGACAAATCCTTGGCCATGACGTTTCCAGTCTTCAAGACTGCATTCTTGCCATTGCCCACGCACCTTGATAAACCAAGGCTTGTAGCTAAAAATGCTTTCAGCGTTTTCAGTGTAAGAAAAAACTTTAAGCCAGCCACGGATACCATAAGAGGCGCCAAGCTTGCCTACGACTATCTTTTCTTGATCACTCATGTTTTTTTAACCTTGATACTGACCAATTAAGCTGCTTTTGCAGCATCTTTGATAAGTCTTGCTACGCGATCAGAAACAGATGCGCCTTGACCAACCCAATGCGTTACACGGGCTAAATCTAAACGCAGTTTCTCTTCTTGACCTTGAGCTATCGGGTTAAAGAAACCGACTTTCTCGATGAAGCGACCGTCGCGAGTTTGACGGCTATCAGCAACAACGATTTGATAAAATGGGCGTTTTTTAGCGCCGTGACGTGCCAAACGAATGGTTACCATGTCGTCCTCTTTGCATTACTAAATTAAATTAGCCCCATACAAATACAGGGCCTCGTGCCAAAATAAAGCCTCGGAATTTTACGCTTTTTGTGATCGAATGCAACTGCTTTAACGAAAAAAGAGTTCGTAAAGGCGCTTTTCAGAAAAAAATGGGTTTTCAATAAAACATAAAGAACGAAAATCGGCGGATTGAAAGAAACCTTTATCCGCGAGGAAACATCCCACCGCCACCCATTCCGCCCATCATTCCTTTCATATTACGCATCATGTTTTTCATTCCCCCCTTTTGCATTTTTTTCATCATCTTTTGCATTTGGGTAAACTGCTTGAGCAAACGGTTCAGATCTTGCACTTGTGTGCCAGAGCCTGCTGCAATACGTTTTTTTCTTGAGCCTTTAATCAAGTCTGGATTCGCGCGCTCTTTCGGAGTCATCGAGCTTATCATGGCCTCCATCTGAACAAATATTTTATCATCCACCTTATTTTTTACGTCATCTGACATGCCCGACATGCCTGGGAGTTTATCGAGCATTCCCATCATTCCGCCCATGTTTTTCATTTGTTTTAATTGGTCAGAAAAATCTTGAAGATCAAAGCCTCTTTTTTCTTTGAATTTCTTGGCCAATTTTTCAGCCGTATCTTTATCGACATTGCGCTCTAAATCTTCAATAAGAGAGAGCACATCTCCCATCCCAAGAATACGGCTTGCAATTCGTTCTGGATGAAACGGCTCTAAAGCATCGGTTTTTTCACCTACACCGAGAAATTTAATGGGTTTGCCTGTGATTTGGCGAACGGAAAGCGCAGCGCCCCCACGCGCATCACCATCCACCTTCGTCAAAATGACCCCGGTCAGAGGCAAGGCTTCATTAAACGCTTTCGCTGTATTCGCTGCATCTTGACCTGTCATGGCATCAACAACAAACAACGTTTCAACGGGATCTAAAATGGCGTGGATGCCTTTTATTTCATCCATCATTTCTTCATCAACGTGCAAACGGCCTGCGGTATCAACGATAAGCACATCGTAAAAACCGAGTTTCGCATGCTCAAGGGCGGCTTTTGCAATTTCGATGGGCTGTTGAGTGGCAGAAGAAGAAAAGAAATCAATGCCGACGTCTTTGGATAAGGTTTCAAGCTGTTTTATCGCAGCAGGCCGATAAACGTCCGCTGACACCACCAATACCTTCTTTTTATGGCGAGATTTAAGCATGCTTCCAAGCTTGCCCACCGTGGTGGTTTTACCCGCACCTTGAAGCCCCGCCATCAATACAACGGCTGGAGGTTGGCTTGTTAGCTCTAATTCGGTATTTGATGCCCCCATCAAGGATTCAAGCTCAGCTTGAACAATCTTGATAAATTCTTGTCCCGGCGTCAGGCTCTTTGAAACTTCAAGGCCCACGGCTCTTTCTTTAATTTTTGTAACAAAATCACGTACAACCGATAAAGCGACATCCGCTTCAAGCAACGCCATACGGACTTCTCGTAAGGTGTCTTTAATATTGTCTTCAGTCAAACGACCACGACCACTGATGTTTTTCAGTGTTCTCGATAAACGATCCGTTAAATTTTCAAACATATTTTACTCGCTCTCTAACGCCGCGTTTTCGGCGACAATACCAAGACTCCATTTGGTCTTGAGGGTGACGACCCTAAATTTTTTGGATTATATCCCAATATCAATCGGGCTAACACGCAAGCTTTCGCAATACGATGAAAAGATCATTCATGCGATGAAAAGCCAAGACTCACGTAGCGAGCCCGCATTGCAACATGTATAATGAATGCTCTTTTTTGACGCAAACGGTGTTAAAAAACACTATGTCTATATTTTTAGCACTGACAGCAAGCTTGCTTTATTTCTCTGCCTTGATGTACATCATTCCAGGATTATATGGACCAAACCCGATCCCAAGATTGCGCGTCCTTCTTAATGCAGGAGCGGCTCTTTCCCTTCATGCCTATTTACTTTTCTCTTTGATTTTCGAAAATTCAGGACAAAATTTAAGCATTCTCAACGTCGCCTCCCTCATTAGTTTTATCATGGCGCTGACCGTAACACTTTTAATTTTTAAGATTCGTGTCTGGATATTACTTCCTGTTATATATAGCTTTTCAGCCCTTAATCTTGCAGCAAGTGCCATTTTACCCGGTGCCTTTATCACCCATTTAGAAACGCACCCAACGCTTCTTTTCCACATCTCTTTAGCGCTTTTTTCCTATTCAACCCTGATGATTGCAACCTTATATGCCATTCAATTGGCCTGGATTGATCATCAATTAAAACGTAAGAATGCACTGGTGATTAACCCAAATCTTCCCCCTTTAATGGCGGTTGAGCGACAACTTTTTAATATCATCCTTGTGGGTGAGACCCTCCTTACCCTGACACTGCTCACCGGCGTCTTCTTCGTCAACGATATGTTTCAGCAAGGAAAATCACATAAAGCTTTTTTTTCTGTCATTGCTTGGGTTGTGTATGGCGTCCTTTTATGGGGGCATTTCCGTCATGGTTGGCGTGGACGACGAGTGATCTGGTTCAGTCTTTTTGGTGCCTTTTTACTGACGCTTGCTTATTTTGGAAGTCGATTTGTTCGAGAAGTGATTATCCAATAATCTCAGGTTCCGCAATAACCCATTTACTGAAATTCAAAAATATTTATAAGGCACAGTGCCTGTTCAAAATAACAAGGCGTTCCCTCTTAATATACCCCTCGCTTTTGAAGGTGCGTGGGGGTTTTCTAGGCTCACGGCGCCCAATCACATAAGCCATCGGTGCTCAGAGGCTTCACTCGTTTGCCGCAAGCGCACATCTTCAATGCCTCTGGGCACA
>CAMRBZ010000032.1 GCA_947040595.1 uncultured Enterovibrio sp.
TTATTGGCGTGATTATTGCTTAAAGATTAACAGAGTCAGAATGATAACGGATTATTATATGGCTTGCCAAAATTTTGACAGCGAGGATGAAAAATGAAAATTAACCCCATGCTGCAAGAAATGCAGACCATGTCATTCGAAGCCCAAAAAACAGGGGCGCCTCTAACGGGTCAGCAAACATCACAAGATTTTAGTGCCTTACTTTCTTCTGCAATCAACAATGTGAACAGCTTACAAGCCACATCAAGTGATTTAGCTTCGCGTTTTGATAAAGGGGATCGAAGTGTTGATCTTTTTGATGTTATGATCGCTCGCAATAAGTCCAGTGTGGCCTTTGATGCCACAGTTCAAGTTCGCAATAAGCTGGTTGAAGCATATAAAGAATTGATGAACATGCCAGTGTAATTAGGAAGTGATCAGTGGCGGATGACAGTGACAAGACACAACTTGCTTTATCGGATGGGACATCCGATTTGCCTGCAACGTCTGATGGTGCGGATGCCTATCAAGACCCAGATGTGATGGAACGAGGAGGTAGCTCTTCTTCTAATCCTTTTGTTGGTATTGATATTGTGCGTCAATTTATTCTTGTGGCTTCGGTTGTTATTTGCCTTTTTCTTGTGATCCTTTTATTTTATTGGGTTCAAGATCCTGAAATGCGCCCACTCGGTACATATAATACCGAAGAGCTTATTCCCATCTTAGACAACCTCGATCAACAAAAAATCGATTACGAATTAGACGGTAATACCATTCGTGTCCCATCGAAAGAATACACCCGCATCAAGCTCAATCTTACGCGTGAAGGCCTGAACGCGCCCGTGGATGATGGCGACGATATTTTAATGCAAGACATGGGCTTTGGTGTTTCACAACAAGTTGAACGAGAAAGATTAAAACTCAGTCGAGAGCGTCAATTGGCGTCTGCGATTGAAAATATTCAGGCGGTCACGGAAGCGCGTGTTTTATTGGCCATGCCGAAACAAAGTGTGTTTGTTCGTCATAATCAAGAAGCGTCTGCGACCGTGTTTTTAACGGTGCGGGGAAACATGCAATTAGGGCAAGAAGAAGTGGACTCCATTGTCGATATGGTGGCCTCTGCTGTGCCTAATTTAAAACCCTCCCGGATCACGGTGACCGATCAGCATGGTCGTCTTTTAAGTTCAGGCACAGAAGATCCCGGCTCCTCGCAGCGTCGTAAAGAATATGACTTGGAACGCAAGCAAGAAAATGCGTTAAGACAAAAAATAGACTCGATCTTGATTCCCGTTTTAGGGTTGGGTAATTACACCGCACAAGTGGACATTACGCTCGACTTTAGCGCGCTAGAAGAAACCCAAAAACGTTACGATCCAGCAAAAGCGGCCACTCGAAGCGAATACACCCGTGAAAATTACAACGGGGGTGATTTTGTAGCGGGTATACCTGGCGCTTTAAGTAACCAGCCTCCTGTAGACTCTTCAATACCCCAAGACATTGAAAACTTGAAAGACGGTGGCCTTGAAGGTGAGGGCTCTGTGAGTAAAGAAGCCACGCGAAATTTTGAAATAGATACCACAATCAGTCACCGTCAATCTCAAACGGGGACCATTTCACGTCAAACATTTTCGGTTGCTGTCAATTATTTAAGCAATACCCATCCTGAAACGGGGGACGTCACCCGAACGCCTGTAAAAGAAGAAGAGCTTGAGAAAATACGCCGTTTATTGATTGGCGGGGTGGGTTTTTCTAAAAAACGTGGCGACGTGCTTGAAGTGATCTCTGTGCCTTTTGTGGAGCCTGTGATTGAAAAAATCGTGGATATGCCCATTTGGGATCATCCTAACTTTAATGATTGGATCCGTTGGTTAGCGGCCGCCTTGGTCATTATTGTGGTGATTTTTGTTCTGATACGCCCTGCAATGTCAAAACTGATTAATCCAAATAAAGACGACGAGGTTTCTCTTGGTCCTAATGGCGAAATGCTGGGTCCGGATGGTTTACCTTTAACCCCGGATGAGGACATCGGTTTAATTGGCGGTGATTTTGATGGCTCGGGTAATTTTTCTATGAGTGCATCGAACCTTAATTTACCGAATCTACATAAAGACGAAGATTTGCTTAAAGCGGTGAGGGCTTTGGTCGCCAATGAACCCGATCTTTCAGCTCAAGTCGTCAAAAACTGGGTGAGTGACAATGGCTAAAGACGACAAGAGTGAGTCGGGATACGACATCTCTCAATTAACGGGAATGGAAAAATCGGCCATTTTGCTTTTGAGCTTAACAGAGCAAGATGCGGCGAGCATCATTCGTAATTTAGAGCCAAAACAGGTTCAACGTGTTGGTGAAGCCATGACGAGCATGGGGGATCTTAGCCAAGAACAAGTCAGTGCTGTACACCGTGCCTTTCTTGAAGACATTCAAAAATACACTGCGATTGGTATGGGCAGTGAAGATTTTGTTCGAAATGCGCTGATTGCGGCCTTGGGTGAAGATAAAGCTTCAAATTTGGTTGACCAAATTTTATTAGGCACGGGCTCAAAAGGCCTCGATTCTTTGAAATGGATGGATCCTAGGCAGGTGGCCAGCATCATTATTAATGAGCATCCACAAATTCAAACCATCGTGCTTTCTTATCTAGAGCCTGAGCAATCGGCGGTTATTTTAAGCCAATTTGCCGAGCGGGATGCCCTCGATCTTATTATGCGGATTGCCATTCTTGAAGAGGTACAGCCTGCAGCCTTGCATGAGCTGAATGAAATTATGGAAAAACAATTTGCAGGTCAAGCGGGCGCGCAAGCCGCCAAAATTGGTGGCTTGAAAGCGGCGGCAAATATCATGAACTACATGGACAATGCGCTGGAAGCCAATTTAATGGATCAAATTGGTCAAAACGACGAAGAAATGGCCTCTCAAATTCAAGACTTGATGTTTGTCTTCGACAACTTAGCTGACGTGGACGATCGGGGTATACAGGCCATCCTCAAAGATGTTCCACAAGAAGCCTTAATGAAAGCCCTTAAAGGGGCGGAAGAAGGGCTTAAAGATAAAATTTTACGTAATATGTCCAAACGTGCGGCCGAAATGCTGCAAGATGACTTGGACGCCATGGGACCGATTCGTGTGGCGGATGTAGAAGCGGCACAAAAAGAAATTTTGTCTGTGGCGCGTCGCTTAGCTGATGCAGGTGAAATCATGTTAAGCAGTGGCGGCGCAGACGAATTTTTATAAATAATAAGGAAATCCTGTGAGTTTAAATCGTCGACGTGGTTACATAAAAGCAAGTGATCAGCCTGACGGTACATTAGAACGTTGGGAGATCCCTCATTATGATGGAAAAGAGCTTTTACCGAGAGAGACGGCCTTAAATTACGATCCCGGCTGGGAGCCTCAAGAAGAAAGCGAAGACGAGAAAAACGCAGAGCCTGACATTGATTTGTCGATGTTGACAGCGGAGGTGCTTGAGCAAATTCGACAATCTGCTGTAGATGAAGGCATGGAAGAAGGCCGCACCCTTGGGCATCAAGAAGGACATGAGGCCGGGTTTGAAGAAGGAAAAACCGCAGGCTTTGCTGAAGGGAAAAAAGAAGGTTATGAAAAAGGCATCGAAGACGGACAAGATGAAATAAAAACACATTGCCAACACCTTGATGCCTTGATTGATAAATTGGCTTTTCCTTTTTTACAAATAAATCATCAAGTTCAAGAGCAAGTGATGGAACTTGTTGTGAATTTAACCAAAGCCATCGTAGAAACAGAAGTCCTCACTAACCCTAAAGTGATCCTCAATACCGTGCATGAAACGGTGAAAAGCTTGCCGATGGCAGAGCGAAAAACCACGGTTTATTTGCATCCGGATGATTTTGAAATACTTCATGGCGCCCACACAGAAGAAGCATTAAAGGAAAGGGACTGGAAACTCATGAGTGAGCCTTCATTCCATCGTGGTGATATCCAGGTTGCAAGTGGCGATTCCGTGGTTGAGTTCAAATTAGAAGAACGAATTACTCAAGTGTTAGCGCAATTTTTAAATCAAAATCATACCCCACCCCCAGAGCCACCTGAAAATGGCATGGGGGCTGATGTGCTTGTCCCCCCTCGTGCGTTTTCAGAGAATGCACAAGACCCCGCCAAAGAGACCGATTCAAAAGCCCCTTCGATGGAAGAAACACCCACAGGTTCTTTTTCGCAAAGTGAGGAAGAGGAAGCTGAGACATCCAGTCCACGAAACGAGAGCGATACATCAGAAGCATCAAACGTATCTGAAACACCAGAAGCATTAGAGGTTTCAGAAAAATCAGAAGCATTAGAGGCTTCAGAAACATCCGAAACATCCGAAACACCAGAAGCATTAGAGGCTTCAGAAGCTCCAGAAAAATCAGAAGTACCAGAAGTATCTGAAACACCAGAAGCATTAGAGGCTTCAGAAAGATCTGAAATACCAGAATCACCGCAAGCATCAGACTCTCCAGAAGAGGATGCCAAAAAAGCCTCTATCAATCCGACAGAAAACGATCATGACCTCACTGAGTGATTTCTTAAGCGATTTAAACACAGAAAACCTGAGGCAACGCCCCGTTGCATCAGGGAAATTACTGCGGGTTGTCGGTTTAACCCTGGAAGCCATCGGGTGCCGTGCGCCCGTCGGGAGCGTGTGCAAAGTCGAAACCTTGAATGGAAGCATGGAGGCGGAGGTCGTTGGATTTTCAGGTGAAATACTGTATTTGATGCCGAGTGAAGCCATTTCAGGTATTTTACCTGGCGCCCGCGTTACCCCTTTAACACATGAACAAGGGATCCCTGTCGGACGAGAATTACTGGGAAGGGTGCTCGATGGTGCAGGTCATCCTTTAGATGATTTAGGTCCTCTATTTACAACACAAAAAGCCCCTTTTATTTCTCCATTAATGAATCCTTTGTCACGAAAACCCATCAAGACCCCATTGGACGTTGGAATTAAGGCCATCAATGGATTATTAACCGTTGGAAAAGGCCAGCGTATTGGGCTTTTTGCAGGCTCGGGAGTCGGAAAATCGGTGACCCTTGGCATGATGACCCGAGGGACGACGGCCCAAGTGGTTGTGGTGGGCTTGATTGGAGAGCGGGGGCGTGAAGTCAAAGAATTTATTGATGAAATTCTTGGCGAGGAAGGACGTGCTCGCTCTGTGGTCATTGCCGCGCCTGCCGATTCATCGCCTCTTATGCGTTTAAAAGGTTGCCAAACGGCTTTAAGCATTGCGGAATATTTTAGAGATCAAGGTGAAGATGTTTTGCTCTTAATGGACTCATTAACGCGTTTTGCACAAGCGCAACGAGAAATTGCCCTGTCGGTTGGGGAGCCTCCTGCGACAAAAGGCTATCCGCCTTCTGTTTTTGCAAAACTGCCTGCTTTAGTGGAAAGAGCTGGAAATGGCAGCGAAGGTCAAGGCTCTATTACTGCCTTTTTTACCGTCTTAACGGAAGGGGATGATCTGCAAGACCCTATCGCGGATGCCGCGAGGGCGATATTGGATGGTCACATTGTTTTGTCGCGTGAAATGGCTGATGCTGGGCATTTTCCGGCCATTGATGTGGAACGCTCTGTGAGCCGTGTGATGCCGAATATTGTGGACGATGAACAAATGTTGATGTCGCGTGCGGTGCGTCAAATCTTGAGTATTTGCCGAAAAAACCAAGATTTGGTTTCAATTGGAGCCTATAAACCCGGGACGGATCAATCCATCGATCAAGCTTTTTCTATTAAGCCGCGAATTGATGCATTTTTGCAGCAGGGGATGAAGGAAGTTGTTCAATACGATATGTGTATCAATATGTTACGTGCCAACTTGCAATAGGTGATGTATGTCAGAAAATGCAATGTCCCTTTTATTAGAACAAGCCAAAGAAACAGAGCATCAGGCTCAGCTCGCTTTGCTTCATGCACAGCAAGAGTTGCAAGGGTATTATCTTCAAGTGGAACAAATTGAGAAATATAGATTAGATTATTCTCATCAAATGTCCTCAAGAGGGCAGCTTGGTTTATCGGCGAGCAGTTATGGACACTTGAACCGCTTTATTGTTCAACTTGATGAAACCTTAGCGAAGCAACGCCAAGCAGCCATCGATTTTGAAGAAAATGTGACGCATTGCCGTGTTCATTGGCAACAATGCACAGAGAAAAAACGCGTCATTGAATGGCTGATAGAAAAGCGTTTCAAAGAAGAACAAATGCGTCTTGAACGCCAAGAACAAAAACGAAATGATGAGTTTTCCATGCTTTCTTATTCCCGTCGAAAATCAAGGTTTCTTTAGTTTGGCCTAATAATTGCTAATTACTTTGTTATTCGGGGCCATGCACTTCCTCGCCCTTCAACGACAAAGTATCTGAAGCGGGATCCTTATGAATCAAACCAGTTTCTTACTTTCCAGTGTATCGAACAAAATACCGTCTGTGGCTGAAAGCAACGCGGGCCAAACTTCGGGGGTTCTTGAAACCGAAGGTGAGGGTTTTCTTGCTCAATTAACACAACTTTTGTCGAATGACTCAGAGGCTCTTGAAGGTGAAGGAGAAGGTGATGCTTCTCTTTTGAACGTGACCGGGTCGACAAAGGCACTTATGACAGATCCTTTGCTTGAGCTTTCTTTGCTTGAAGAAGGGGCCGACCTTGATCTTGACCCTGATCTCAAGCTTGACCCTGATCTCAAGCTTGACCCTGATCTCAAGCTTGACGCTGCGCTTTGTGAAAAAGAAAAGGCACAAGACGCTGAAGTGCTTTCTAAATCCTCTAACCTCTCGGACACTGGACTTGCCCCATTAAACAAGGAAGGAATGCCTTCTTCTGTCATGTCAGAAGAGGCGGCATTGAACAGCGATGATGCAAAAGCCCTTTTAAAACATTTAAATGACTCTGCCCAAGCCTTGAAAAAACAACCATTAACATCGGAACAAAAAAATGCCGTGGGTGCCTCCTTGCCACCCGAAGGCAAAGCCTTGCCGTTTGAGTCTTTGACGGGATCTGATGAAGTCAACGCCGTGGCAATGGAGGCGTCTTTAGAAAAAGGTAATCAAGCCTTTGTGCATCTTCAAACGGCACAGGAAAACGCGCCTGATGCACGATTTGTTCAAGACACGTTAAATGATGCCTCGCTTGTTAAAGAGTCTAAAAAGAAGGGCTTGCCATTAGAGGCGGCTTCAGTCGGAGATCTTAAAGAGAGCATCAGTGTCACGTCAAAAGAGAGACCTCAAACTCTTGAAACTGATCTCCTTGATGAACATGCGCTCGCTCTTGCATTAAAACAAAAAGAGACGGCCTTGTCTCAATCTGATGAAGACGCGAAGTTAAGCCTTCAAAATGCACAAGGGGCTTTTGGGGAGAGTGAAAAAGCGCACACTTCTCATGCGCCAACATTCAATGCCATTTCCAGTGATTTGCCCAAAACACAGGCTCTTTATGCAGGCCGCTTAAAAGAACAAGGCGCTGAACTCAATGTACTCAACGAAGAAGAGAGTCCATTAGGCTCGGTTTTAGAAGGGAAGATCCAAGAGGATGTCGTGTTTCAAAAAGAGCGCTTTATTCCCCTGTTCAGTGATCCCGAAAATACCCCCTTGATGAATGAGAAGGCAAGCCGCAGCGCCGCTTTATCTCAATCAAGCTCTTTGTCTCCATCAAGCGCTTTGCATCAAGGCGCGAGTTTTGTGTCGACGGGGATCCAATCTTCTTTGCAGGCCGTTCAAACACAACAAAATACGCCCGCCATTTTGTCGAGTGCCGCCGCTTTTGCCGCGATACCTTGGACCCCCGTTGATGTGCAGCGAGGTTCAAAAGGGGAGCTTACATCGCTTTTAAATGGCGCTGAGGGCCTTTCAGGGACGCAAATGAAAACGGGGTCTCATGAGCCTAAAGCGGATCAATTTGCGCAGCAATTGGCATTGAGCTTGGGGCATCAAAATTCAACCACGGCATCGCGTTTAGACACCTCCGTGACCCAGAGCCCTTTGCAATTAAGTCAAAACCAAGCAGAGGTGGCTGAGGCTTTGACTGAAAAGGTCAATATCATGCTGTCGAAAAATTTAAAGCAGATTGATATTCGTCTTGACCCTCCTGAGCTTGGAAGAATGCAAATCAAACTTTCAATGAACCAAGATCAAGCTTCTGTTCAATTTACTGTTGCAAATCAAAATGTTCGTGAGATGGTTGAACAATCGATGCCGCGTTTACGTGAAATGATGAATCAGCAGGGATTGCAATTGTCCCAGTCTTCAGTTCAACAACAAGATGCGGATGGCAGGCAGGCTTTTTCAGAATCTCATGGTCAGCAAGGACAATACAGTGAGAGGCAAAACGGCAAAAATAATGGATTGCACTCCGCACAAGCAGAGCAAGACGCAGAATCGGAACGCACCTCTTCGATAAGGCATGAATTGAATGTAAGCGCACCGACGGAACGTGTTGACTATTATGCTTAAGTTACTCATTTAGATTGGTTAATTTTTAAGCCGATCATTTAATCATCCCGAATGGAGTCAAATCATGGCAGATGAAGACGTTGAAGCAAGTGGTGGAGGAAAATCGAAATTAATCATCATCCTGGTTTTGGCCTTGGTGTTGTTGCTTGGCGGGGGTGGGGCTGCATTTTTGTTTCTTTCTGGCGGTGATGATAGCGTACAAACAGAGGACATTGTTCTTCCTGAAGAAGAGGCGACCCCTGTCAGCATGCAAGCCATTTATGTTATTTTGGCGCAGCCTTTTGTTTTCAATGTGACAGGGGATTCTGAGCAACGTTTGGTGCAAGTCAATGTTCAGTTGATGGTGCGCGGTTTGGAAAATGAAATATTAGCGAAAGAGAATTTACCCTTGGTTGAACACCGTTTGCTGACGACATTTGGTGGGGCGACGGTGGAGCAATTAAGAACAGGACAAGGGAAAATTGAAGTTCGAAAACAAGCGTTGGATGCGGTACAAGCCGCCTTGGAAAAAGTCACCGGCAAAGCTGTGGTTGAGCGGGTGTTGTTTACTGGTTTTGTAATGCAATAGGTGTAACGTGGCCGATTTATTAAGTCAAGATGAAATTGATGCACTGCTTCATGGCGTCGATGACACCGATGAAGATGAAGAGGGTATTGAGAATGAAGATCCCTCTTCTGCTGCCAATTTTGATTTTTCATCTCAAGATCGTATCGTTCGTGGGCGTATGCCCACATTGGAACTTATCAATGAACGCTTTGCGCGTCACATGCGGATAAGTTTGTTCAATATGCTACGTAAATCGGCAGAAGTCTCCATCAATGGCGTTCAAATGGTCAAATTTGGTGAATACCAAAATACCTTGTTTGTTCCGACAAGTTTGAACATGGTTCGCTTTCGTCCTCTGAAAGGCACTTCTTTGGTCACAATGGAAGCCCGTTTGGTTTTCATCTTGGTTGAAAACTTTTTTGGAGGAGATGGGCGTTTTCATGCTCGAATTGAAGGGCGTGAATTTACGCCAACAGAACGCCGCGTGATCCAAATGCTCTTGAAATTGATTTTTGAAGATTACAAAGATGCTTGGGCACCGGTGATGAAAGTGGAGTTTGAATACCTTGACTCCGAAGTTAACCCTTCAATGGCGAACATTGTCGGCCCGACTGAAGTTATCATTGTGAGTTCATTTCATATCGAGCTTGATGGGGGCGGAGGGGATTTTCATGTGGTCATGCCTTACTCCATGGTTGAACCCATTCGTGAATTGCTTGATGCGGGGATCCAAAGTGACAAGATGGACACCGACGTGCGTTGGTCGAAAGCCTTGCAAGAAGAAGTCATGGATGTTGAAGTTAAATTGATGGCAAAACTCCTTGAAACGAAACTCTCCCTACGAGACATGATGGAATTACAAGCTGGCGATGTGATCCCTGTAAAAATGCCAGAATCTTGCACTGTGTTTATTGAAGATTTGCCGACATTCAGAGCTAAAATGGGGCAAGCCAATGACAACATTGCTATCAAAATTACAGAAAAACTGAAGCGCCCTAAAATATCAAAAAGTGATATCGTCATGCTTGAAGAAGATGCACCTCTGGCTCTTGAGCATTTGGATGATAAAAAACCCTAAGCATTTTTAAAACAAATAAATCAATCAGGTGGTAAGACGTCATGAGTGATGTGGATGATGATTGGGCTGCGGCCCTCGCTGAACAATCGGATGTAGAAAGTGGGGGAGCTGTGCAAACCGCGCCACTGGATGAGCTCGTCGATGAAGCGGCGCCTCTGAATGCAGAGGAACAAAACAAGCTTGATGCGATTCTCGATATTCCCGTGACGATTTCCATGGAAGTCGGTCGAACAAACATCAACATACGAAATTTATTACAGTTAAATCAAGGCTCTGTTGTTGAATTGGACCGTTTAGCTGGAGAGTCCTTGGATGTGCTGGTCAATGGGACCCTCATTGCACACGGTGAAGTGGTGGTTGTGAATGACAAATTTGGTATTCGTTTAACGGATGTCATAAGCCAAACTGAGCGCATCAAAAAACTCAGATAGCCTGTTTTTTTATTTGAATTGGCGTTCCTCTGTGAGGAACGCCTTTTTTATTGGAGGAAAAATGGAGACGCGCTTTTTTACTTGAATTTTTAATACAGCAATGAGTAAAGTTGGCGACGATACCGGCTGGCAACGTCATTGCTTTGGCCCAAAGTAGAAAGGATATCCATCATGGTTTTTTTTGCATTTCCATCTGAAAAATGAAGATCTTTTCGAAGGAGTTGAAGGAGCAATTCTAACGCCTCTTCTTGACGATGGACTTGGCTAAATTGGATGGCAAGATCATAGGCCAAGGATTGATTATCAGGGCTCGCTTCAAGTGCCATTTGAAGCTCTCTTATTTCAGGGGTGTCAGCGGCTTGAGTATGCAATTCAATTTTTGCAATCAAACTGTTGTAAAGCGCGTCTTGATCTTGCATTAAGACACTTTCTAACACGGTTTTACCCATTTCAAATTGCTGTGTTTCAACATAACATTCCGCAAGGGCGAGCTTGTATTTCCCCGTTTGAGCAAAAGAAAGATCCAATTTTTTCAGTGAAACAAGGGCCGTCTCATACTCCTTATTTAAAAGAAGCAAGCGTATTTTTTGAAAGGCGATTTCGTCAATGCTTGGAAGGAAGGGGGCGAGGAACTGTCTGATGTTTGCTTCAGATTGAGGACCTTCTAGAAAATTAGCAGGCTGTCCTTTATCAAACAAAGCCATGCTGGGCAGGCTGGATAAACCAAACTGGGATGCTATCAATTGTTCTTTTTCGCAGTCCACTAAAGCGAGAACAAAAACCCCTTCATATTCTAAGGTTATTTTTTCCACCGTTGTCAGGGTTTCAATACTTTCTTGAATTGACGAGGCCCAAAAGTAGAGGAGGGTGGGTTTTTCAAAAGATCCATCCAGTGTCTTTTGGAAGTTCCCTTCCGTCATTTGAAGGATGTAGTCGGGTTGTTGAGGGGAAATATAGGGTTGCATTCGTTTGCCTAAAATTGAAGTTGTTTTCATAAAATGATGGATATTAATTTTAATTTCAAGGGGCTTGTAAGTAAATTTGGAAAAATAAGCGCTGAAAAATGAAGAAACTCGCCTATAAAAATGGCCCATTTTTTAAAAGCGGATATCGGCACGCTATTTGAAGATGCGAACCTTCACCACGTGGGTGAAGGTAACAATCCAGCATCTTCAAATATTTTGGTATACACCCAATGGAATTGAAGATGCGTGTCTACGCCAAGCGCGTGAAGCCCCTGAGCATCGATGGACTCGATTGGGCTGAGCGAGCGTAGCCAAAACCACGCAACTTCAAAAGCGACCGGGATACAAGATTAAAAAAGAAGTAAAACACTCAGGGCGAGGCTCAAACAGAGCCAGTTTAATTGACTTAGAGACACAGCTCGACTCCATACAAAATAAGGTGACGGGTATCTCTTCTTTGTTTTTTATTGAAGACAAAAAAGAGACGCTTGAACTGTCGAATAATTAAACTATCACCTCTTTGTGACAATACAATGAACCTTTCCACCTATACCCGTCTCCTTTGAAACTGCGTGGGGGTTGGCTGCTCTCGCTCAGGCAAATCACAGAGCCCATCGATGCTCAGGGCCTTCACTCGTTTTTCGCAGACGCGCATCTTCAAGTGTCTTGGGTATAAGAAAAGTATATTGATGCAAACACAGAGGCGCAAGCCACTACCCACGCACTTTCAAAGCCGCGCGTATCAAACATCTCAACGGCTTGCTTTACTTAAAATGAGGTCCAATAGCCTTGAGGACAAGAGGCGTTTACATGCCGCTAAAATGTGTGTGGGCTTGGTGAGTCGGTACCTTATTTTGGCTTTAGGGGCGGTGAGGGCATGTAACAGAGGTGGGATCACAGCTTGAGGTGGGAGTGTGAATTTGTTGTTGCTTGGCTCTTTTTCAAGGCGCATTTTTTGTTGCTCATATTCTGTTTTAAAGCGGGTCTTTTTTAAAGGAACAAGCAAAGAAAAGGCCTTTAATGAATTAGCGCGAAAACGGGTTTCAATGGGGCCCGGCTCGATGAGACTGATTTGAATTGGGGTGTTTTCGAGTTCGAGTCTTAAGGTGTCTGTCCAGCCTTCAATGGCATATTTACTGGCGTTATAAGCCCCTCTAAATTTTAATGCGACAATTCCTAAAACAGAGCTGTTTTGTATGATGCGGCCTTCACCATTTTTAAACATCAGGGGTAAAATGGCCTGTGTTAAGGTATGCCATCCAAAAAAGTTGCTTTCAAATTGTTGTCGTAGGATGTCTGTTGGGATGTCTTCAAGGGCGCCGGGTTGCCCATATGCCCCGTTATTGAAGAGTCCATAAATTTTCCCCCCGGTTTTTATTTCAATTTTCGCCACTGCGCGCAAAATACTTGATGTGTCGCCAAGATCAAGCTCGATACAATAAAGCCCTTCTTCATTAAGGCGCTCAACGTCGTTTTTATTTCGACAAGACGCTATCACGTCAAACCCTTTTTCTTGGAGTGCGTGAGCACTGACATACCCCATTCCTGTTGAGCATCCTGTGATCAAAACGGTTTTTTTCATGGTTCTTAAATCCTTTAAATGCATTAGGGTGTTCATTTTAGATTCATTTTTTTGTTTAAATTCAATCTGGCAATAAATCCTTTAACGCCTCTTCTATTTTTATGTGCCGAAAGACATAGCCGCTTTTCTCTAAAGCATGAGGCACGGCGCGTTGGCTTTTTAAAAGCACTTCGGCGCCTTCTCCATAAAGGCATTGCAAGACAAAGCGCGGAATAAAAAAGACATGGGGGCGGTGAAGCGTTTTCGCGAGGCTTTGACTCCATTGTTTTTGAGTGACGGGATTTGGGGCGGTGAAGTTAAAGGGGCCTTGCGCGTTTTCTGAAAACAATAAATGCAAGATCCCATCGACCATGTCATCGATGTGGATCCAAGAGATATACTGTGTCCCTTTTCCGAGTGGTCCGCCTAAACCCAGTTGATACGGAATAAGCATTTTTTTTAACGCCCCTCCGTTTTTACCTAAGACGATGCCCGTTCTAAGAAGGCATACGCGGGTCTGCGAACTTTTTGCAGTTAAGGCGATCTTTTCCCAATCTGCGCAAAGGCGCTGAGAGAAACCTTGAGAGGCGATGTGTTTATCTTCCTCTAAAATGGCATCGCCTTGTTCGCCATAATACCCCACAGCAGAGCCGCTGATAAAAACACGAGGAGGGGAAACGGCGTTTTGAATCTGGTTGACTGTTTTTTGTGTAATATCTAATCGACTGTTTCGTATGCATTTTTTTTGTTTTTCGCTCCAGCGTTTTTCTAAAATGGGTTCACCTGCAAGATTTATAACGGCATCAATGTCATTGAAATCGGGTAAATCCTCCCATTTTGCGCAACATTGAACAGAAGAAGGAAAAAGCGGGGCTGCTTTTTTCGGTGTGCGTGTTAAGACGGTGATCTTGTGGTCTTTTAATTGATGAATGAGCGCTTGGCCAATGAATCCGGTTCCGCCTGTTATAAAAATGTGCATGAAGAACTCCTTTTAATCTGTGCTCTTTGAAAATACGGGGGCTTGTTTCTTGTTTTCTTTTGAGAGTGCATGATATCCGTCGCCTTTGAAGTTGCCTGCTTGTTGGCTAGGTTCGCTCAGCCTAATCACAGAGTCCATCGATGCTCAGGGGTTTTACTCGCTTGGCGCCGGCACGTTTTTTCAATTCCATTGGGTATAAAAAAGGGGATTTAAATTAAAAATGAAAATCCCTTCTAAATGCATTAAAAATAGATTTATTTTATTCTTTAACAAGGTGAAATAGTTGAAAAAAGAGCGCTTTTGTCTCATTTTTAAATAACTCCTTTATTTGTTTTTTTATGGTTTTTTATCGTTCCCGTTTTCATTCTTTCAGACGGGAGTGGACGGGAGAGTGCGTGAAAGGGATCTCTGCATTTTTAAACGCTATTTTTTCAAGTTTTAAAGACTTGCTTCCTATCATTGTTGTGATCGGTTTTTTTCAACTTGTGGTGTTACAACAACCTCTTCCGGATGCGTTTTCTATTTTTTTCGGTTTGATTTTGGTGGTGCTGGGCTTGACGCTTTTTGTGTTTGGTCTTGACATGGCCCTTTTTCCTCTTGGGGAGTCCATGGCACATGCATTGGCACGCAAAGGAAGCGTTTTCTGGTTGATGGTGTTTTCTTTTTTATTGGGATTTGGTACCACCATTGCAGAGCCTGCTTTGACTGCCGTTGCCTCGAAAGCCGCTGAAGTGGCCGGGGAAGGGGGGATCATTGAGATCAGCCAAAAAGCCCAAGATGAATATTCCATCGGTTTGAGATTAACGGTTGCCGTTTCTGTCGGTTTTGCTTTGATGCTCGGCGTGCTGCGTATTTTAAAAGGCTGGCCAATCCATCGCTTTATTATTGGGGGGTACATTTTAGTGGTCTTGATGACCCCTTTGGCCCCTCAATATATTATCGGTGTGGCGTATGATTCTGGAGGGGTGACGACCTCGACCATCACGGTGCCTTTGGTGACAGCGCTGGGGGTCGGATTGGCCACGGTGATAAAAGGGCGAAACCCGATGCAAGATGGATTTGGTTTAATCGCGTTTGCGTCTTTGGCCCCTATTTTGTTTGTGATGTTTTATGGGATTTTTATCCGATGAGCTTCTTCGTCGATTTCGCCCCCCATTTTGTTGAGATGCTCTTTTCAACCCTCCTCGATACCTTGCCGATTGTGTGCATCATTTTTATTTTTCAATGGGCAGTCTTGCGCCAAGCCATTGTGAATATAAAACGTATTATTTTTGGTTTTGCTTATGTTTTGATTGGTCTGACTCTTTTTCTCTTGGGTTTGGAAAAAGCCTTGTTTCCTTTAGGTGAATCCATGGCTCTGCAATTGACCGCCCCTGATTTTTTGTTTGGTGAAAAGAGCTTAATCCCTCTTGAAGTGGCTTGGCATCATTATTATTGGGTGTATATTTTTGCCGCGGCCATCGGGTTTAGTACCACGGTGGCGGAGCCTTCTTTGATTGCTGTGGCTTTGAAAGCGGCGCAGGTTTCGGGTGGGGCAATCAGTGTCAATGGATTGCGTTTTGCTGTGGCCTTTGGGGTGGCCTTTGGAATTTCTCTTGGGTGTTATCGGATTGTGTCAGGAGATCCGATTCATTATTACATCATTGCAGGGTATCTCCTTGTCATGGTTCAAACCTTTTATGCCCCTTCTTTCATTGTTCCTTTGGCCTATGACTCAGGAGGGGTCACGACCTCAACGGTAACCGTGCCTTTGGTGACGGCCCTCGGACTGGGTTTAGCCTCCACGGTGCCGGGACGCAGTCCCTTGATTGATGGCTTTGGTCTTATCGCTTTTGCAAGTTTATTTCCCATTATTTCTGTTCTGGGATACGCCCACTTAACGGAGTTTTTACTCAAACGTAAAAGCGTCAATACAAAATAAGGAAATCACAATGCGATTTAAATTGATTGTCGCGTTTATCGAAGATTCGAAGACAAATTTGGTTTTAGATGCGGCAAGAAAAGCGGGGGCAACAGGAGCGACGGTCATCAATAATGCGCGGGGTGAAGGCTTAAAGATACAAAAGACCTTTTTTGGACTGACGTTGGATGTGCAAAGAGATGTGTTGCTTTTGTTGGTAGAAGAGCACCTCGCGCGCAGTATTTTAGAAAAGATCAATGAGGTCGGGCAATTTGATGCATCTTCTGGAAAGGGGATTGCCGTACAACTTGATGTTGAAGACGCTGTGGGGGTTGCACATCAAGTGAAAAGCTTAAGCCGTGTGATAGAGGATGAATTATGAAAGAAATAATACGGGTGAGGGATGTAATGACAGATGAATTTGCCATTATTGATGGTCTTATCACCGTGGCGGAAGCCATTTGTATTTCTCGAAAACGTGAAATAAAAGCCTTAATTGTGGATAAAAGAGATGAAAACGATGAATACGGTTTGGTGTTAACCAATGACATTGCGAAGAAGGTGCTTTCTCAAAATAAAGCCCCAGAACGTGTGAATGTGTATGAAGTGATGACCAAACCGGCGTTGAGCGTTTCACCGCAGATGAATGTGAAATATTGTGCGCGTCTTTTTGAACGTTTTGGGATAAGCCGTGCCCCTGTGATTGAAAATGGGAAAGTGCTTGGGATGGTCAGCTACAACTGCATCGTGATGCAAGGCATGCTCTTTGATGAATGAGATAACCCCCTCGCTTTTGATGCATTCTGGGTATTGGCTAGGCTCCTGGCGCCCAAGTAGAGAGTCCATCTGAGGGCTAAGGGCTGAGGGGCCTCACGCGCGTGGCGCAGGCGCGTGGTGCAGGCGCGCATCTTTCATTACTTTGGCTATAGAACACCGATGTTCTGGATCTTTTCGTTTTTTCCGCCTAGCGGCAAGGTCCAGAGTCTTGGGTCGGTATAAATGACAGGCAAAAAAAATCCCTCTTAAAAAGCGAGAGGGATTTTTTTCATAAAACGAAGATCACCAGCCTTTTATGGCGCCCCCTTTGAAAATTTCATTGGCCGCATCAAACACCGTTTGCGTTTGATAGGCTTTAACAAAATTTTGAACGTTTTGTGCTGTTACATTTTCACTGCGGGCCACAATCAAATTGACATAAGGCGAGGCTTTGTCTTCTACGAACAAACCGTCTTTTTCTGGGGTAAGATGGATGGAGCTTGCATAGGTATTATTGATAATGGCCAAGGTCACATCGTCCAATGAACGAGGAAGCTGAGGGGCCTCAAGCTCAATGATATTGAGGTTTTTCGGGTTTTTCGTGATGTCCAAAAGGGTGGCTTTTAAACCCGCTTTGTCGTCCACTTCAATTAAACCTTGCTGTTCTAAAAGAAGCAAAGAGCGGCCCAAATTAGTGGGATCATTTGGGACGGCAATCTGATCCCCATTTTGGATTTGCTCGATTGATTTGATTTTGTTGGAGTAGGCTGCAATAGGATAAAGAAGCGTTGTCCCTGCAATTTCAAAAGGGTAATTACGGTCTTTGATTTGTTGATCTAAATAAGGCTTATGTTGGAAAGCATTGACATCAATGGCCCCTTCAGCAAGGGCTGCATTGGGAGAAACGTAATCGGTGAAAATCACCATTTCCACCTCTAAACCGTATTTTTCTTTAGCGACTTTTGCAGCAATTTCTGCCACTTGCTCTTCAGCACCAGCGATGACACCAATTTTAAGTTTATTTAAATCGACGGCTTCATCTTTGTTTTGGTCGCACCCTGTCAAAAGAAGACCGGCGGTAAGACTGGCTAAAATGGCGTGTTTTTTGAGGGAACGTAACATGTATTTATCCTGTAATGGTCGTAATATACCCGTCGACTTTGACGGTGCGAGGGTGTTGGCTACGCTCGTTCAGCCCAATCACATAGTCCATCTATGTTCTCAGGGGCTTCATTCACTTGCTGCCTGCACGTAACTTCAAGTGTCTTGGGCAGACTGGTTGTTTTTGATGATGCTGGCTTCGCGTTTTTTGGGTATACATCGGAATTTATCGATGGTCTACGCGTTTAATCAATTGATCCCCAATAGATTGGATCAATTGCACTAAGAAAACCAAGATGACAATGGTAATGATCATGACGCTGGAGTCAAAGCGTTGATAGCCGTATCGGATCCCAACATCCCCTAAACCGCCTCCGCCTACGGCGCCCGCCATGGCTGAATAACTGACGAGGGTCACCAAGGTAATGGTGATCCCATTTAAAATACCTGGCATGGCTTCAGGGAGCAGGACTTTTATAATGATTTGCGAGGGACTCGCCCCCATGGACTGCGCCGCTTCAACCAAACCGGATGGGACTTCCAATAATGCCCCTTCAATCAAGCGTGCAATAAAAGGGATGGCGCAAACCGCAAGAGGAACAATTGCCGCTGCGGTACCGATGGAGGTGCCGACAATCAGACGCGTAAAAGGAATGATGGAGACCAGTAAAATGATAAAAGGGATGGAGCGACCCACATTCACTACAGCGCCCATAACCTTATTGACAAAGCGATGCTCAAGCAAGCCTTTGGGTTTGGTTAAATGCAGTAAAACCCCCAAAGGGATCCCCAACAAAACACTGAATGCCCCAGCAACAAAGACCATGGTCAAGGTTTCGCCAAAGGCATTGATGAGGAGTTCTATAAGGCGTTCGTTTTGTATCAGCCAAGATGAAAAATCTGCAATATTAAGCGACATAACCCAGTACCTGTATTTGAATATTGTGTTCTTTTAAAAAAGACAAGGCGGCTTCAACTGAAGCATCATCGCCAAAAAATTCAGCCAGCATCAAACCAAATTTTACGCCACCGGCATAATCCATGTCTGAACTTAATATGCTGATATCAATGTTAAATTTTCGTGCAGCTTGGGTGATAAGCGGTGCATCCACGGTCGAACCTGAAAATTCGAGACGCACTAAAGGGGGCAGATTAGCTGTATTTTGAGTCTGAAGCTTTTGTGCGTAATCGTCCGGGACGCATAAATCCATGGTGGAGCGAATAAACGCGCGGGCTAAGTCTGTTTTTGGATGAGAAAAAATCTCCCCAACGGGGCCTTTTTCAATCAATTCACCCGCACTGATGATAGCGACTTCATGGCAAATTCGTTTCACGACATCCATTTCATGGGTGATAAGCAAGACGGTGAGATTCAGTTTTTGGTTGATGGTTTGCAATAAATTTAATATGGAGCGGGTCGTTGCTGGATCCAATGCGCTGGTGGCTTCATCGCATAAAAGCACTTTAGGGGCGTTGGCCAAAGCACGGGCAATGGCCACGCGTTGTTTTTGGCCTCCACTTAAACTGTTTGGATAGGTTTGATCTTTGTCTTTTAAGCCGACGAGGTCTAAAAGAGAGGTTACTTTCTTTTGAATATCCTCTTTTTTTGCTCCAGAAAGTTCTAAAGGCAAGGCCACATTTTCAAAAACAGTGCGTGAAGACAGGAGATTAAAATGCTGGAAAATCATCCCTATTTTTTGGCGCTCTTTGGTTAATTGTGCGCGCTTTAGGTTTACCAGATTGACGCCATCAACCAGAACGGCCCCTTGAGTTGGGGATTCTAAAAGATTCACAATGCGTATCAAGGTGCTTTTTCCCGCCCCGGATGCCCCGATGACCCCAAAAATTTGGCCTTTTTGGATTTTAAGGTCAATGTTTTTGAGGGCGTGGATCGTTTGATCACCTTGATTGAATGTTTTTGAGACCTGCTTTAATTCGATCATCTCTTTTCCTGATAAAACGCCAAGTCAATAATGAACCTGTCGTTTTCGTTATAATTTTGAATGCCTTCGATAGATGAATGCTATGTTAGTGTTCCAAGTTAAGTCAATAGATATTTTTACGGCTAAGTGTCTAGACGGCTAAAAGAAAATAACAGAAAGCCTTGCTAGCCCTGGCTTTGTTATTATTTTGTGGTGAGATTTTATACAATTTAACTTGACTCGCTATTGTGAATACGTTTCTAATCAAATTATTTTGTTGCTTTAGGAACCTTGATGACACCTGTGATTGATTTGGCTGTATTGGCTGTCTTTATACCGACGTTTTTCTTTTTTTCAGTGACCCCGGGCATGTGTATGACTTTGGCCATGACTTTAGGAATGAGTATTGGAGTGCGTCGCAGTTTGTACATGATGTGGGGAGAGTTGCTTGGACTCGCTTTGATTTCGTTGGGCTCGGTGATTGGTGTGGCCAGCATCATGTTAAGTTACCCTCATGTTTTTCAATTTTTGAAATTGTTAGGTGGAATTTACCTTTTGTATGTCGGCTTCAACATGTGGCTGTCGAAAGGAAAAATGGCCATTACGAATATGGACGTAGGCGCTTCGAATCCACCCCCTTCTCGAAGGGGACTTGCAATGCAAGGATTTTTTACGGCCATTACAAACCCTAAAGCCTGGGCCTTGATGGTTTCGTTTTTACCTCCTTTTATTAATCCTCAGCAGGCATTTGTTCCACAATTAACGCTTCTTACTGTGATCATTTTGATGACGGAATTTACCTGTTTGATGCTGTACGCAACGGGAGGGCGCACCTTACGTCTGTTTTTACAAAAAAGCGGAAATGTACAATTAATGAACCGTATTGCGGGATCATTGATGATCGGTGTGGGGGTTTGGCTCGTGTTGGGATAAACAGAGACCCGTCGCCTTTGAAACTGCGTGGGTGCTGCCTGCTCTCGCTCAGGCCAATCACATTGTCTCTCTATGCTCAGGGCTCAGGGC
>CAMRBZ010000033.1 GCA_947040595.1 uncultured Enterovibrio sp.
AATCAATCAATCAATCAATCAATCAATCAAGCGCAGGTTTACTCTAATCTTGTCATAAAGTCAAAATCTCCTTTCAGGTTTGACGCTCCCACTCCTTGGGATCGTCGCTTTTTTCTGTCTGACTCTTCTCTTTTTTCATCTGAAGATAATGAAACAGTTCATTGATTTAAATAAGAAAACTCAAACCCTCCATTGAACTCATATTTCGAGCAAGAAGGATACCTCAGCCCTTGAAAGACGGATTATTTTAATCTATGAAAAAGAGGAACATTGGCGAAGTAGGTTCACCCCATGAGCGCGTTTATCGATGCTCATGGGATTCACTCACGGGCCGCAAGCGCGTATCTTCAAGTGTCCTGGGTATATATTCTCTATTCATTTTCGGTATTGAGTCTGCGTTTTAATTGATCTCGCAAATTAGGCGGGGTGCCTTTGATGGTTAAGGTGTCCGTATTTTGATCATAGAAAACCCGCTCTCCGAGCAAGGTGCTATCAAAATTAAGGGTCAGGCCGCCCCCCGCGCCAACAAATTTCGTTAATTGGCGCATGGTTGCCCTGTTAGCAGGAAAAGACGCTTCAAGCTCATAACCTTGTGTTTCCACAAATTTAGAAAAATCAATGCCGTCTTGCGCCTGTGGCATTTCTGCGGCCAGATCATCCACCACCACTTCTTCACCCGCTTGCAACTGCCCATTGCAATAGTCATACACCTGTTTACGGCAAGCCTGTTTTTCTTCTTTTTCTAAACGTGCGTCTGTGCAGTAATCTTCTACCGCTTGCATCAAGACCACATTTTGTTGTTTGGTGTCCATCCCAACCTTCGCTTGCATAAAATCCAAGAAAAAATCGGCCACTTTTCGTCCCACACGTCCCTTGATATACGTGAGGTAACGGTTTGATTCAGGATCCGTTTCCCAAGTAGAAAGATCAATACGCGCGGCGATGTCCATTTTAGCGATATCGAGAAAATCGGTCGCGCTAATTTCCAGCTCATCCGTCACTTTCACACAGGCTTTAGACTCTAATAAACCAATAAAAAGATATTCTGTGGCCAAAGAGCGGTATTCAGCAAACACCAAAATGCCATCATCCGCAAAAGGGTATTTTGAAAGTTCAGCCCCTAAACGCTCTGCCGCTTTTGAAGAAAAAGACAAAAAATCGATTTCTTGCTTTCGACAAGAAACCAACCACGACGCAACATCGCTTTCTTTGTCGAATTCTGCAAATCCAATGGCGGCTTTCGCATTATAAACACGGTGTAAATCGGCGATTAAAGCTTCTGTTGAATGAGAATGCGTTAACAATTCTTCACGAAGTTGAACTAAAAGTGTGTTTTCACCCTGTTTTTTTAACTGATGAAGCACAACATTTGAAAGCGAAAGACTCATAATTGAAAAGATTTCTCGTCAAACTAAAGAGTGAGGTATTATATCCAACTTCTATTTGAACACGCCAAAGGTTTGTTATGCCTGTCATCTCAAAATATCAAGATAAAAGAGTGGAAGAAATTTTAGGGGACATGATTGATGTTCTGGAAAAACATAAAACAAAAACGGATCTTTCGTTAATGATTTTAGGAAACATTGCTACCAATATTATCAATACGAATTTGCCTGTTCATCAAAGGCAATTGATTGCAGAGAAATTTGCACAAGCCCTGCTCTCTTCCATTGATACGAAGTAAATTCCCCTATAACCTAAGGGAATATTGAAATAAATTGAATGCGTTTGGGACTGTCACCCCCCACGTTGACCCCATAAAACCACGCGTTCAATGCAAATTTCGTTTTCGCTCCTTATCGGTATCGCCCCCTCATCTGTGGGCGCGGTCAAAAGCGACAACAAAAACGCATCCTCGTCATGCATATCACGGTGATGAGACGCAATAACGTCATGAAAAATAGATGTTCACGTTTTATGGATCGCGCTTAAATGCTTTTATTATTTGTTGCTTTTATCGCGTTCCAGAAAGAAAACAATCTCACTCCATTGCATCGCAACCTGTAGCCTCATTTCATTGCTACCCTGCGAATACAAAGCAGAACATAGAAGAATGAACCATTTATGGTAGACCGCGGAAACACCTATAAAGACAATGTATCGCAATTGATAAGCTGGGGCCATTGGTTCAGTTTCTTTAACATCATCGCCGCGATGTTACTTGGAACACGCTATATCACCCAATCGGGCTGGCCAGAAACCCTTCTTGGTCAAATTTATCAACTCTTAAACTGGGTTGGGCATTTTAGCTTTCTTGTTTTTGCTGTTTATATCCTGATTATTTTTCCAGCCAGCTTTTTGATCCCCTCTAAAAAATTAATGCGCCTCTTTGCTGTTTTGGTCGCAACTGGGGGTTTAACCCTCATGCTGCTGGATATTTATGCCTACGAAACCTTGCATCTTCATCTCACACCTTTGGTTTGGGAACTGCTTTTAAGTGGCGAAAAAACAGACATGAATGCCCAATGGCAATATTTGTTCATTGGTGTGCCTTCCATTTTTCTTTTAGAACTGGCCTTGTCTGAATGGATATGGCGAAAAAGACGCCAGCTGTCACATAAAAATGTCGGCGTCCCCATTGCCATCATGTTTGCCAGCTGTTTTATTTCAAGCCACCTGATCCACATATGGGCCGATGCGTATTTATACCGCCCCGTGACATCACAACGCTCGAATTTTCCTATTTCTTATCCTCTCACCGCTAAAACGTTCATGGAAAAATACGGTTTACTTGACCGCCAAGAATACCAGCGACGTCGTGATGAAATTGCCGTAAAATACAACAATGAAATCCTCTATCCAATGGATAACATTCTCTTTTCTGCCAATCCTAAAGAACCGAAAAACATTCTTATCGTCATGATTGACAGCTTACGATCTGATATGCTCAATCCTGTGGTCATGCCAAATTTATCGAATTTTTCTGAAGAGAATATTCAGTTCTCGCATCACTACAGTTCAAGCAATGACGCCATGGCGGGGCTTTTTGGTCTTTTTTATGGCCTACCAGGAAGCTATGCCTCCAATGTTCGTAATGAAGGATTGACCCCTGCCCTTCTGCAAATCCTTGAAGAACAAAAATATCAATTTGGCCTTTTTAGCGCAGATAACTTTAAAAATTCTCTTTATTATCAAAGTATTTTTCGAGAAGAGAATGCTTCAAAATATCCGATTAAATCAAAAAAACCTTGGCTTGCAGACAAAGAAGCCACCGATAAATTGGATCACTGGTTAACACAAAGAGAAAAGAACACCCCTTGGTTTGCTTACCTTGAATTAAAAAATGTGGCTAAATATGAAACAGGTGGAAAATATGTCCGCCCTTTCCAGCCTTCTCTTGATAATGAAGTCAGCATTCAAGAAGACAAAACCGCGTTACTGCTTAAAAACAGCTACAACAATGCGGCTTTTTATGTCGACGGTCTTCTTTCTCTTCTGTTCGAAACATTAAAATTAAACGGCCAACTCGATAACACGGTGGTGGTCATTACCTCTAACCACGGCATTGAATTTAATGAAACCGGATCAAACAGTTGGGGGTCAAACACCAATTACAGCCAATACCAACTGCAAGTCCCTCTCGTGATCCACTGGCCGAATAAAGCGCCACAAAAAATTGATACGCTCAGTTCACACCTTGATCTTGTTCCAACCTTAATGGAAGGGGCTTTATCGGTGAACAGCCCCTCAAAAAACTACTCCAGCGGGCACAATTTATTTGAATTAACCGAAATGCAAAGAGATTGGGTGATCGCGGGAGACAGCCGAGACATTGTGGTGGTTCAACCTGAAAAAACAACGGTCGTGGATAAATTTGGAAACTACCGCGTCTATGATTCCAATTACAAGCTTCAACCCGAAGTTAAACCTCAATTGTCTGTCTTAATGCAAGTGATGCACGAGCTACAACGTTTTTATTACAAGGACGAATAATGGCAAAAAAACACACAAATCGTTTTATTATTGAGCACTTAGCAAAAAAATAAGCAATTAATAGAGAAAGACAATTGACAGGGAGAGCCCCTATTCGTAATATGCTCTTCATCAAGTCGGTCTGTAGCGCAGCTTGGTAGCGCACTACTCTGGGGGAGTAGGGGTCGCAGGTTCAAATCCTGTCAGACCGACCAATATTTTAAACCCGCAAATCTTTGGTTTGCGGGTTTTTTCGTTATCTCAAAACGAACACACCTTCTGCAGTGCCTCATATATGTGATTTGCATTTTTTCCTGTATACCCGTCGCCTTTGAAACTGCGTGGGTGTTGGCTGCACTCGCTCAGTCCATCCATGCTCAAGCCGGTAATGGTTCATATATGTGATTTACGCCTTTTTCTGTATGCTGCTGATATGACACTTTATCAAAAAATTCATTGCCCAGAATGTGGCAACACAGACAGCATGAAAGCGGGTTTTACTGCTGAAAAAAAACAAGGTTATCGTTGTCGTTTTACTGCATGTGATAAAACCGACATTCCGCACCATTTTTTTGATTTTTTTTCGGAGAAAATAGGCATATTTTCGTGGGAGTTCAGCGAAAATTTAGTTTTATGGTTCAATGAGGGTGTTATTAAGCAGAATATTAAAATTGCATCTTTGATTAGCTTAAAATTAAAAAAAGGAACTCAACCGATCATTAATATCAGAAATTCATTATAAATGCCATAGCTCTACTCATCTCGCCATATAAACGTGATATTGATCACGATAACTAATTCCATTATTAGGTGCGGAATGACGGATAAAAGCCATTTTCTCCTAGATTATTCTTATCGAGCCTCTCTTCCTGGAGTAAAAAAGCAAGCGCTTGATATGGCCATCAATGCTTGTGGGATCTGAGAGACTGGCCATGTTTGAAATATATCGAGAACAACGATTTTAAGCAGATTAAAAAAAGAAAATAATCGCTTTCAAGTCAATCCTAATTTTTCCCTTATCATTCAGAAACAGCAGTGAAAATCAGAGTAGAACAGGCCTGCAATGAACCGAACATAGATGAATTGTTCTCATTTTTTGGGAAAAAATCAAACCAACGTAGGCTTTACACGCGCTCTGCCATAAAACAAATACGCTCCTTGCTTATGTTTTTGGAAAATGAAAAGAACTCGTTTTCAAAGAGCTTAAAAGATCATCTTGTCCCTTTTGGTATAACCCGGTTTTATATTGATAACGGAGGTACTTATGAACGACATATCGATTCAAGTGCGCACGAAATAGCAAAACATAATACGCAAAAAATTGAACGAAAAACCTCAACTTTAGAAGTAGAATTATGCGATTAACGCGACGTACAATTTGCTTTTCAAAGAGCGAATGGATGCATGATATTGTTATTGGCCTGTATATTAACGCCGTTGAATGTGGGATTAATATTCATGCGAAAATGCAGATTTGAACCACTACTGATTTTTCGAAGGAAACGAGATTATACCCAAGACACTTGAAGATGCGCGCTTGCGGCAAACGAGTGAAGGCCCTGAGCATAGATGAACTCTGTGATTGGCCTGAGCGAGAGCAGCCAACACCCACGCAGTTTCAAAAGCGACCAATATAAATCAGAAAATGAACCCATTTATTCTTTAGGCCAACAGTGTTCGCATAAGTGTAATGGCATAAAACAGGGCTCACGTTCACAGACTTTGCAAGGCATGTGTAAGATGGCGGCTTTTTCTGGAATAACGTGTTTTTGGTCTGGATTGTTTTTTGCTAATTTGAGGAGTCCGCGTAAGCGCCGTCTGGCCAATTTCATTTTTAAGCAATGGTTTCCTGTGTAGTCAGGAAATTGAAAAGTCCCATACTGAACGCCGTAACTTTTGCAAATCTCATCGGATAAGGCTTCGACATTTAATTTTTTACATGCACTTTCATATGCGGCACGGGTATCAAATATTGTGGGATAGGCTCTTGCTTCTT
The DNA here is from genome assembly GCA_947040595.1 of uncultured Enterovibrio sp. Lineage (GTDB taxonomy): Bacteria > Pseudomonadota > Gammaproteobacteria > Enterobacterales > Vibrionaceae > Enterovibrio. Next base: position 5,909 of record CAMRBZ010000033.1, read on the forward strand.
TAACTCTTTCTTTGCTTTTTTTAAATTCGTCTTTCATGTTTTTCAATAATTCTAATGCGTGACTAAATTGCATTTTGGCTAAATTAATCAATATGTCAGCCGACAAATTTTTAGGTTGAGCGCCGCTTTTCCAAACGGTCATCACGATAGAGGGTCTATTTTTTTTGGGGCTATACACCCGAACGCATACATCGTTGTAGTAAATTTTGTTTTTTTCGTGAAAATATCCAAGTATCACCTCAACATGAGGAACTTCATTGTCAAAAGTGCCATCTTTACGCACTAAAATGGGGTATTGTCCAGCAGAATGTATTTTAATTAAAATGTGATTGTACAAGAACCATTCAAGATGTAAGTTTTCACGGCTTGGATTTGTAAGTGACCATTGGCTCATAATTTCTCCATCAGTCTGATTATTTCATCATTATTAGAGCAATATTGTAAAATTGTAGACCAGCTTGTCTTGCACAGAGTTTGAAAAGAAACTTTTGCAAAGGTATGATTGCTCAATTACCGCTCAGCCACATTCGGTTTGAATTTCTTTTGAACTTTGTATTCCCCCACTTTTTTGGATAAGTTGTTATTTTTATGAACATTGCTTGTTTAAAAATGAGGGTTTGTTTTAGAGAGGACGAAATAATAAGAAGATCTATAAATGAGATATTTTTTGATTTAGACCCTGCAACGCTTGAGTTCAATCACTAAAAAATCCAAAATGGCGACTTTGAGTGAATGCATGACCCTAGAGACTCGAAGAGGCGCTAGGCAGTAATTGAGTCAATATCCATGACCATTTAGGGGCGATGGATTAGAAAAATAAAGGCTGTCACTTCTGAGATCTTTTTAAAGGTGACAGGTCTATTCAAAGTAATAAGGCGGTTTATAACGCGATTTTCCTATGCATTTCTAGAAAGATCGCCGCGTGATGAGGGGCCGCTCGACTCGACAAGCACGTGCCGTTATAATAGGCCTTCTTATATAAATACACCTCATCTTATGAGGGATTCGATACAGGCGTTTTAGCGCTTTGTATCCCGTTTTACAGGCGCTATGGTGGATGACCGCTATAGCAAAAAAGGATGTTCCGGTTATCGCTTCATATCAGAATTTAGCGAACCAGATAGGCTTTGAGGTTAATTATAATATGCAAGTATCCGTAGAAACCACAGAAGGCCTGCAACGCCATCTGACAATTACTGTTCCCGCTTCGAACATTGAAAATGCAGTTAACGCTGAATTGCGTAATATTGCAAAAAATCGTCGTTTTGATGGTTTCCGCAAAGGGAAAGTGCCGATAAAAATGGTTTCACGCATGTACGGAAGTGCAGTACGCAACGATGTCATGGGTGAGGTGATGCAACGTCATTTCGTTGAAGCGATTGTTCAAGAAAAAATTAACCCTGTTGGTTTTCCTTCTTTTACTCCGCTACATACCGATGTAGGTCAAGATTTGGTTTTTAAAGCAACTTTCGAAATTTATCCTGAAGTTGAATTAAAAGATCTTGATAAAATAGAAGTTTTGAAGCCTCTGGCACAAGTGAAGAAAGAAGACGTTTGTGCAATGGTTGAAACCTTGCGTAAGCAACAAGCAACTTGGATTGAGTTAAACGATGCCTCTACCGCAGAAAGCCGTGTAACGATTGACTTTTTAGGATCCATTGACGGTGAGTTGTTCGAAGGTGGAAAAGCAGATGCTTTCTCGCTTGTCATGGGTCAAAATCGCATGATCCCTGGCTTTGAAGAAGGCGTTGTCGGTAAAAAAGCAGGTGATGAATTTGAAATTGAAGTGAATTTCCCAGAGGATTATCATGCAGAAAATCTAAAAGGAAAAGCGGCTAAATTTGAAATAAAACTTCATAAAGTGGAAGTTCAAGAACTGCCTGAACTAACAGAAGAGTTTGTGAAACGTTTTGGAATTGAATGCGGCAGCGTTGACGATTTAAAAAATGAAATTCGTAAAAACATGGAACGCGAACTGAAGCAAGCTGTAAAAAATCGTATTAAAGAACAAGTTCTTGATGGTTTGATCGAGCATAACCCGCTCAATATTCCTTCTGCGTTAATCGAAGAAGAAATCAAGGCTTTACGTCAACAGGCGATCAAGCGTTTTGGCGGTGATATGAAAAATGCGCCTGAATTGCCAAATGAGCTGTTTGAAGCTCAAGCGATTCGCCGTGTACAAGTTGGTTTATTGTTAGGTGAAGTGATTAAAACGGAAGAACTGATCGCGGATGAAGATCGCGTGAAAGCGATGATTGTTGAAATGGCGTCAGCATATGAAGATCCAGAAGAGGTCGTGACTTATTATCAGCAAGATAAGCGCTTATTGGAAAACATGCGCAATGTTGCAATAGAAGAGCAAGCGATTGAGGCGATATTGGAAAAAGCCAAAGTTTCTGAAAAAGAACAGGGTTTTTCTGAATTAATGAACCCAAGCAAAGCCTAAGTGCTAAAATTGATGAGTGGACATGTGACTTAGAATTCACTCTTCTGATAACAATGGTCCGAATGAAATTAATTCATCCGGGCCATTTATTTTAGGGAAATACCATTATGATCTATCAAGAAAAACATGGAATGCCTTCAATTGTAGACGCCTTGGTACCTATGGTTGTTGAGCAAACCGCTCGTGGTGAACGTTCTTATGATATTTATTCTCGTTTATTAAAAGAGCGAGTGATCTTTTTGACTGGGCAAGTTGAAGATCATATGGCTAATTTAGTGGTCGCCCAGCTCCTTTTTTTAGAATCTGAAAATCCAGATAAAGACATTTTTCTTTATATCAATTCGCCAGGAGGTTCAGTGACTGCCGGTATGTCTATCTATGACACTATGCAGTATATTAAACCTGATATCAGCACAGTATGTATGGGGCAAGCTTGTTCAATGGGTGCCTTCTTACTTGCGGGTGGGGCTAAAGGTAAGCGTTTTTGTTTGCCCAATTCGAGAGTCATGATCCATCAACCTTTAGGTGGATTTCAAGGTCAAGCCTCTGATATTCAGATTCATGCTCAAGAAATATTGACTATAAAACATAAACTTAATACTTTATTGTCCTCGCATACGGGCCAGCCAATGGACGTCATTGAGCGAGATACTGACCGTGATAATTTTATGTCAGCAAAAGATGCAGCTGAATATGGGCTCGTTGATTCTGTAATAAATAAACGAGATTAATTTATTATTTCTGAGATACTTACCTTTAAAATTTAAAGTTGTCTCAGAATGAAGGCTTTGTGCCTTCGGAAATTTCCGTTAAGTTGTTGTAGACTCAAAGAATGGAAGAAACAGGCGAGAGCCATGAGAGGTTAGCAAATGACAGACAAGCGAAAAGACAGTGGCAGCGGGAAATTGCTCTACTGCTCTTTCTGCGGTAAAAGCCAACATGAAGTACGCAAGTTAATTGCTGGGCCTTCTGTTTATATATGCGATGAATGTGTTGACCTGTGTAACGACATTATTCGTGAAGAAATAAAAGAGGTTTTGCCAAAACGAGACAGCAATGAACTCCCAACACCAAAAGAAATCCGTTCGCATCTTGATGATTATGTAATAGGTCAAGACCAAGCGAAAAAAGTACTCTCTGTTGCCGTTTATAATCATTACAAACGCTTGCGTAATGGGGATACCAATGGAGAAGGTGTTGAGTTAGGTAAGAGTAATATTCTTCTCATTGGACCAACTGGAAGTGGAAAGACATTACTTGCCGAAACATTGGCACGATTTCTTGATGTTCCCTTTACAATGGCTGATGCGACAACCCTAACAGAAGCGGGCTATGTAGGTGAAGACGTAGAGAACATCATTCAAAAACTGCTTCAAAAATGCGATTACGATGTAGCAAAAGCAGAACGCGGTATCGTTTACATTGATGAAATCGATAAAATATCCAGAAAATCTGATAATCCATCCATTACTCGTGATGTTTCTGGTGAAGGTGTTCAACAGGCTTTATTGAAATTGATTGAAGGCACTGTTGCATCGGTTCCACCTCAAGGTGGACGTAAACATCCCCAGCAAGAATTTTTACAAGTTGATACATCAAAAATTCTCTTTATTTGTGGGGGTGCTTTTGCTGGACTGGATAAAGTCATTGATCAACGTGTAACAAAAGGCAGTAGCATTGGTTTCGGAGCAGAAGTTCGCTCTAAAGATCAAAAATCGACCTTGAGTGATTTATTTACCCAAGTCGAACCGCAAGATTTGGTTAAATACGGTTTGATCCCAGAGTTTATCGGTCGTTTACCTGTGACAACATGTTTAGGTGAACTGGATGAAGACGCTTTGGTTAAAATTTTATGTGAACCAAAAAATGCATTGACAAAACAGTATGCAGCCTTGTTAGAACTCGATGGTGTTGAACTTGAATTTCGAGAAGATGCATTGACTGCCATCGCGAAAAAAGCGATGGAAAGAAAAACAGGCGCGCGTGGTTTGCGATCCATTGTCGAAGTGGTACTCTTGAACACTATGTATGATTTACCATCGAACAAAGACGTTTCAAAAGTCGTTGTTGATGAGTCCGTCATTAAAGGTGAATCTGAACCCTTATTGATTTACGAATCGGTAGACAATCAGGCGGCGGGTGCTGAATAAAATTCAGTTAATTTAATGCTGTTTTATATGCATTAATCACTGATTATGATTCTAAAATGGGGGCCTTGGCTCCCTTTTTTAGTTTCTGCGAGTGTATGCGTTGAATCCTGCGAATCTATCCCCATATACTTATTAAATTAATTCAACAAACGGAAGAGAGAAATATATGAACTTGGAGCGTTCCGAGTGTATCGAAATTCCGGTCTTGCCTTTGCGTGACGTGGTTGTTTATCCTCATATGGTTATCCCTTTGTTTGTGGGAAGAGATAAATCTATCCGTTGTCTTGAAGCTGCGATGGAAAATGATAAACAGATCCTTTTGGTTTCCCAAAAAGATGCAGCAACTGACGAGCCATCCATTTCTGATTTATATGAAGTGGGTACTGTGGCTTCAATATTGCAGTTACTGAAATTACCAGACGGTACTGTGAAAGTCTTGGTTGAAGGGCTTCAACGTGCAGAAATGATAAAATGTCATGAAGATGAATATTTTATTGCTGAAGCACAGTATTTACAAACGCCTGAAATGGATGATCGTGAACAAGAAGTGCTTGTTCGAACAGCGATCAGTCAATTTGAAGGATTCATTAAATTAAACAAAAAAATCCCTCCAGAAGTGCTTATTTCGCTTAATGGTATTGACGATTCAGCGCGTTTGGCTGACACCATTGCGGCTCATATGCCATTGAAATTACAAGATAAGCAGAAAGTTCTCGAATTGATTGATATTTCTGCGCGTTTAGAATTCTTGATGACCATGATGGAGTCTGAAATTGATTTGCTTCAGGTAGAAAAACGCATTCGTAGTCGCGTAAAGAAACAGATGGAAAAAAGCCAGCGCGAGTACTACCTCAACGAACAAATGAAAGCCATTCAAAAAGAATTGGGTGAGCTTGATGATGCGCCAGATGAATTTGAAACCCTGAAGATAAAAATCGAAAAAGCAAATATGCCTCAGGAAGCAAAAACAAAGACAGAGCAAGAGCTTAATAAGCTTAAGATGATGTCTCCAATGTCCGCAGAGGCCACGGTTGTACGCAGTTATATCGATTGGATGGTGAGTGTACCTTGGTCGAAGCGTTCAAAAGTGAAAAAAGATTTAATGAAAGCGGAAGAAATTTTGAATGCGGATCATTTTGGTCTTGAGCGCGTAAAAGAACGCATTTTGGAATACCTCGCAGTACAAAGCCGAGTTCAGAAGCTTAAAGGGCCTATTTTATGTCTCGTGGGTCCACCAGGGGTGGGTAAAACCTCTTTAGGTCAATCCATAGCAAAAGCTACGGGGCGTAAATACGTGCGTATGGCTCTTGGGGGCGTTCGAGACGAAGCTGAAATTAGAGGACATCGTCGTACTTACATTGGTTCTTTGCCGGGTAAATTGATCCAAAAAATGGCCAAGGTCGAGGTGAAAAACCCGCTCTTTTTGCTTGATGAAATTGACAAAATGTCTTCAGATATGCGTGGAGACCCTGCTTCGGCTTTGCTCGAAGTCCTGGATCCTGAACAAAATAATGCTTTTAACGATCATTATTTGGAAGTCGATTATGACTTATCTGATGTCATGTTTGTGGCCACTTCTAATTCGATGAACATTCCTGGTCCTTTGCTTGATCGCATGGAAGTCATTCGTTTATCGGGTTATACCGAAGACGAAAAATTAAACATTGCCAAAAAACACTTGTTAGATAAACAAGTGAAACGTAATGGATTAAAACCACATGAAATTGCGATTGAAGATTCTGCCATTATTGGGATTATTCGCTATTATACCCGTGAAGCGGGAGTGCGTAATTTAGAGCGTGAAATCTCGAAATTATGCCGTAAAGCCGTTAAAGAAATTTTGCTCAATACCGAGACAAAACTCATCACGATCAATCAAAATAATTTAAACACTTATTTAGGTGTTCAGCGTTTTGATTTTGGAAAAGCGGACGATAACAACCGAGTGGGTCAAGTTGTCGGATTGGCTTGGACTGAAGTAGGTGGCGATCTTTTAACGATTGAAACAGAATCCATGCCAGGAAAAGGTAAATTGATGCAAACAGGCTCTCTGGGCGATGTGATGCAAGAATCAATTCAAGCGGCCATGTCTGTTGTAAGAACGAGAGCCGAAAAATTGGGGATTAACGCTGATTTTTATGAAAAACGTGATATCCATGTTCATGTTCCAGAAGGTGCGACACCCAAAGATGGTCCAAGTGCAGGCATTGCAATGTGTACGGCATTGGTTTCAAGCCTGACGGGGAACCCTGTACGCTCAGAAGTGGCGATGACGGGAGAAATCACATTACGTGGAGAAGTTCTGCCTATTGGGGGGCTAAAAGAAAAACTCTTAGCCGCACACCGTGGTGGCATCAAAACGGTGATCATCCCAAAAGAGAATGAACGTGATCTTGTTGAAATTCCAGAAAATGTAAAAGCAGATCTTGCTATTCATGCTGTGCGTTGGATTGATGATGTTTTGCTCATCGCACTTCAAAATAATCCGTTAGGCATTGAGTTGGTCGTGCCTGAAAAGAGTGACCTGCAGCAAAATTAAGCAACCTAAAACGCTGACAAACGGTAAAAGCCTTGTCAGCGTTTTTTTTGAAGACTAACTTATTGGAAACACTGAATTACTCTCAGTTTTTACTTCAGTGTTTTTATTGTCTTTTGTCACTTCAAACGTGTTTAAATAGACGATTATCGCCACAAAAAATAGGATTTGTGGTTTGTTTTTTAAGGGGATGAATAAGTGAATAAATCGCAGTTAATCGATAAAATTGCACAAAATGCCGATTTGTCTAAAGCCTCAGCCGAACGTGCTCTTAATGCACTGATTGAAGCCTTATCTGACACACTAAAAGGAGGAGATCAAGTTCAACTTGTTGGATTTGGAACTTTCTCTGTACGTGAACGTTCTGCACGTATGGGGAGAAATCCACAAACGGGTGCAGAAATTAAAATACCAGCAGCAAAAGTGCCTGGTTTTAAAGCGGGTAAAACGTTGAAAGACGCAGTTAACTAGGTTTCATTCACGGTTTTGTTCTCTCTTATCTTGTGCTGTAGTTAAAAGCTTTAAAGTCTAGAACATCAGCGTATAATCGCTTTTAATCAGAGAGTAAAGGTGCATCTCGAGATGCACCTTTTTTATTATTTAAATTGAAAAAGTTTAAAAAAATCAGGAGTGACTGAGAATTATGATGGAGCGATTACGCGAGGGTGTGAATGGCATCGCGGTGAAGATCATCTTAGGTCTAATCATCTTTTCTTTTCTCTTTGCCGGAGTGGGTGGGTTCATCACCGCCGGTAACGTAGAGCCGGCTGCGCTTGTCGGTCAGCGTGAGATAAGTGTTAATCAATTTGAGCAGGCTTATCAAAATGAACGTCAACAAATGGAGACGCAATCAGGTGAAATGGCGACAGCTTTGTTAAATTCACCCGAATATTTGTCTCAATTTAAGCGCAATGTCTTGGATCGAATGATTAATCAAGCGTTGCTCGACCAATATGTTGATGAGCTCGGTTTCCGTGTCAGTGAAACTCAAATTAAACAATCGATTCGCGAAATCCCCTCTTTTTCAAGCAATGGGATTTTTAATAATGATCAATATCTAGCCGCTTTACGTCGCACGGGTTTAACATCGGCTCAATTTGCTGATTATATTCGTCAAGATTTAGAGCGTGAATATCTCGTTAACGCACTTCAAAACAGTGAATTTGTGTTAAATAACGAGATTAATTTGCTCCATGAAATAGAAGCTCAAACGCGTTCCGTACGTACTCTTTCTCTTCCACTTGCTGATTTTACAAAGACGGTAACCATCACGCCTGAGCAAAAAAAAGCCTATTACGACCAAAATGCCTTTAGATTTTTACGTCCAGAACAATTTAAGATCGCGTATGTGGAACTTTCAGGTACCGATCTAGCCGCGCTTGCTGAAATTACAGATGAAGAGGCTCAAACCTATTATCAAGCTAATTTAACAACCTTCGGCACTGCTGAACTTCGTAAAGTACGACATATCATGATCGAAGGAAAGGATGATGCGGCAGAGAAAGAAGCCGCTTCTGTCTTAGCACAGTTAAATTCAGGTGCTGATTTTGCCACGCTTGCTAAAACCCATTCAGACGATACTTTCAGTGCAGAGCAAGGCGGTGAGTTAGATTGGATTGAAAAAGGTGTGATGGATCCCGAATTTGAAAAGGCCGCTTTTTCTTTACCCAGTAAAGGCAGCATTTCTGAAGTGGTAAAATCTGATTTTGGCTTTCATGTTATTCAATTGGATGATTTGAAGCCCTCGGATGCAAAACCTTTTGAAGAAATGCGTGTTGAAATTCTTGATCAATTGAAATTACAACAAGCCGCAGAAAAATTTTATGAGCAATCGAGTTTGCTGGCAGAAAAAGCATTTGAATTGCCAGATAATTTGAATGATGCTGCCGATGCTGTAGGTGTGAAAGTAAAAGAAACTGATTTTGTTGCATTAAATGAATTGACTGGTGTTTTAGCGAACCCTGCTGTCTATAAAGTATTAGGCCAAACAGAAGTACGTGACGATGGGTTGAATTCTGAAGCCATCGAAGTCGGACCTGAGCATCTTTTAATTGTGCGTGTCAATGAAGTTCGTCCAGAGATGGTTTTACCTTTTACTGAGGTTGACTCTCAAGTTGAAGCTATTTTACTTCAACAAGAAAGTAAAAAAGCAGCTCAAGCATTGCTTGATACATTGATTGCGGATCTTAAAAAAGGAGACTCCTCTTCGCTGGATAAATCAGGTTATGCTTTTAGTGAAGAAAAGATCCTCACTCGCGGATCAGCAGAACAAGATGTGGTGGCTCTGTCTTATAAAATGCCAACCCCTTTAAAAGGTCAAAGCGAGTATGCCCAGACGCAAAATAGGAAAGGGGATCTGATCCTGGTTCAGCTTGATGACGTTCAGTTGCCGAAAATACCAGAAACAGATTTGAAAGGAGCGAATGCAGATAAAATGCTTAATGCATCGATTAACTCTGCTCTTAGCTCTGTGCTTGGTCAGTTGAAAGAAAAGATTGACGTGGTTTATTCATTAGATTCAAACAAAGAATAAATCCTAATTATTTTCTGAAAAACACTGAATTATTTTATCTTTAAAAACAGGCCATCATTTTGGCCTGTTTTTTTAAAAGGTAATAATTACATTTTATTCATATACTCTGATTACATTTAATCTAAACGAAAAGAGTGTACTTCATGATAAAATCCTGCATTTCCTCCCTCATTATTGCTTTTTCTGTTCTTTTGACTCCTATCGCGGCTGCCGAAAAGCCAGAAGGATCACAAGCAATAGAAGTCAATATTAACCAAGCCGATGCTGAAGAGTTTGATAAATATTTGGATGGGGTTGGGGAGAAAAAAGCGCAAGCCATTATCGATTACCGTGATAAACATGGGCAATTTAAATCCGTTGAAGGATTGACGAATGTAAAGGGTATCGGACCCGGATTACTGGAAAAAAATAAAGAAAAATTAGTCCTTTAAGTTTCAGTGTCATGTTGAACTTGGGGAGCCTCTCTCCCCTGCCTTCTTTTTCTTCCTCTCTTTACGGCTCATCCGGAAAAGGGGGCTCTTAACTTTTTAATCATTCCTTTTGGCATGTTTCTTAATCGCTGTAAATATGGCAATCTAGGGAAAATAAAAATTTAAGGTGATCCTTTATGTCTACCTCATTGCTTTACCATGCTTTCTGGATCACGGGCTTAATACCAAACGACGCGATATGAAGGCGGAACGATCATCTTCAAAAATAATTTCAAGTAAAGGCCATCGCTGTACGTGTTGTAATAGTCGGAAGCTGATCAAAAGAGGAAGGTGTTTGCGTCGTTTTAATACCCTACCTATTGGAAATAAACCCTGCTTTATTGAACTCGATGTGCAACCTTTAGCTGGCCTTGAGTGTAAGAAAGTGCGTTTTATTTCTCTTAGGAATAGTTACACAAAATTCAGGACAGGCTTCTGCCCTGAGTAAGAACAGCCTTGAAAAATACCGTAGGCCAGCTGAATTTGCCCCCTGTGAATAAATCCTGTTAACCTACGTTAAAAAGAGCCAAAATTGATTTATATCCGACATTCCGCAGATGAGAAAATAATATTGATTTATCTGCATCCCGATGAGGGTTTGTCCATAAATCCATATCTGCGCGTGACGCTACGTAAAAAAATTGCATTTCAATTTTGATTTCAACGTCAGATTTTAAAAAATCGAGGTTAAATGCGGAATGACGGCTATATTATCTTTTATTTCTAAGGTAGCGTTTTCTTCTTTCTTCTTTTGTTTTGATTTTTTCTTCTGTTTTCCTGGATATTTCTTCTTCCACTTCCAGTAATTCTTTCGTTATCATCTCAGGATGCTCTAAGGTGATGGGCCCTAATGCGCCATTTCTTAAATCATTGATCAGTATTTCTGACGCTTTGTGAAGATCAATGCGTCCTCCTGAGCGTAAACAACCTCTTTTTTCTCCAATGGCTTCCATGAGTTCGACATCATTAGTGGGAAGGCTTTCTATTTGATAGCGTTTTTTTAGCTGCTCAGGATAGGCTTTGGCGAGGTATTCAACGGTATAAAAAGCCACTTCATCATATTCCATAGCCGTGTCTTTAACCGCACCCGTTGCGGCAAGACGAAAACCACTGTGTGGGTTTTCAACTTTTGGCCATAAAATCCCGGGAGTATCGGACAAGACAATGCCATTTGGCAAATTGATCCGTTGTTGTTGACGGGTAACTGCGGGTTGGTTTCCTGTTTTTGCAACAACGCGTCCTATGAGGGTGTTGATAATGGTTGATTTTCCAACATTGGGGATCCCCATGATCATGGTTCTAATTTGTTTTCCCATGTCAGTACGATGTGGAACCAATTTTTGGCAAAGCTCCATGATTTTATTGACTTCGCTGATTTCATTTGTCGTGATAGCAATGGCTTTTACTCCCTGCTCTTTTTCAAGGTGTGCAAGCCACAAGGCGGTCATCTCAGGATCGGCTAAATCACGTTTATTTAATACCTTGATAACCAGCTTGTCTTTCCTAATTCGGCGGATCATTGGGTTTTCGCTACTAAAAGGAATCCGTGCGTCCAATACTTCAATGATGATATCGATACGAGGAATGGCTTCTTCAATTTCTTTGCGCGCTTTGTGCATGTGGCCAGGAAACCACTGTATTGAGTTGTTTATCATGGCGGTTATTGCCTTTATTCTTGTGTTTTATCGTCTTTGAAAAAGACGACATGAAATATGAGGGATATTCTAACATTGAATTTCAAACAACGGAAAAATGACAACGTCTAGTTAGCACCTGTTAATTATTAATATACCCGTCGCCTTTGAAGCTTCCTGGGTGTTAGCCACGCTCATTCCGCGCAATCAAATAGTTTTTATGCTCAGGGGCTTCACTCTCTTGCCGCCTACACGCAACGTCAATAACTTGGGTATATTAATAATTGGAACCCATCAAACAGGGGTAACAAATTGACAATGAAAGTCAGAGGGATGAGACTGCGTTTTTTGAGTTATTGTTCACGAAAAAAATAACGATATCAACAAGACCCTTTATATGCTGTATCAAACGAAACTATCCCCCTCAGACCATTCGATTTCCGACTAAAAAGCGCCGCTTGCCAAGTCCATGGAGCAATAACCTCATTAAGGAATGAGTTTTCTCTCTCCGTAAAAGCATATATTCAGTATGTGATTCGATTCTCAATCGGTTCAAAGAACTCTCTAGAGCAAAAACGCCGCCTAAAAACATGAGGAGTATTGATCTTGATAAGTTTTTGCTTCACCAAACGATCGTCGCACGGGTAGTGGCTCAAATCTGCATGTTCCCAGGAATATCATGCATCAATTCGCGGGAGCCATCCAATTACACGCTGCCAGGTTACATATCGACTTGATACCAACACTCTTGAGAGTTCTAGATTTATCTTTTAATTCAATAATTTAATTGTTACTGCGCGTTGGCGTGGAATTTAATTAACGGTTACCCACGTTTGATTGGTTCCGCAAGAAGCGTATTTTGTTTATGGCAGACCCCGTGCTAAAGCCTGCGTTGGTTTGATTTTTTCCCACAAATGGCCATTGTCCATCTATCTCTGCTTCATTGCAGACCGGTTCCACTCTGGCTTTTAGCCCTGTTTCTGAATGATCATGGAAAAAATTAGGATTGACTTGAAAGCGATTTTTTTCTTTTTTTTAATGTACTTAAAATCGTTGTTCTCGATATATTTAAAACACGAGCAGAATTTCTGATCCCACAACCATTGATGGCCATATCAACCGCTTTCTTTTTTACTCCGGGAAGATAGGCTCGATAAGAATAATCTAGGAGAAAATGGCTTTTATCACATGCAGTAAAAAGACAACGATAACGTTGTTTTCTTTTAGCAGTAAAACCCGCTTTCATGATGTTTGTATTGCCGCATTCTGGGCAATGAATTTTTTGATAAATTGTCATATCGGCATGATACAGTAAAAAATGTAAATCACATATATGAACCACTACCGAATGATCGATTAACGATTAAAGCCCTTTAAGAAGCGCATCACTGAGTTTAAGTTCATCATTTTTATTAACGCTGACACCCGCATCAATAATTGCCCGAGCAATGCTTTTTGCTTGATCGAGTGAATGCATATTAAATGTACCGCACTGATACTCATTAAGTTCTGGGATCTCCGATTGAGATTCTACCGTGAGTACATCCTTCATTGCCGCAAGCCAAGACGCTGCCACATCCGATTCTGTTGGCGTACCTATCAAGCTCATGTAAAAACCAGTACGACAGCCCATAGGTGAGATATCGATAATTTCGACTTTCTCCCCGTTGAGATGATTTCGCATAAACCCGGCATAAAGATGCTCTAAGGTGTGGATCCCTCGCTCACTTAATATATCTTTATTTGGCGTACAAAAACGCAGGTCAAACACAGTAATGGTGTCACCTGAAGGGGTTTTCATGGTTTTTGCTACTCGCACAGCGGGGGCATTCATACGGGTATGATCAACGGTAAAACTATCCAGTAACGGCATCTGAGCTCTCCAAGTTATTTCCCTTCAGCACATAGCATAGGCTAAGTCGGTAAAGAGTTTATTTTTAATACTATTGCCACAAATCACTTTAGTACAAGAGGAGCTTGTGTCCAGTGAGTGAAGCCCCTGAGCCTAGATGAAAGATATGATTGGGCTTTGAGGCAGGGTGAAGCTAAGTCTAAACGGCACTTAAGATTTTTGACCAGAAAAAACCTCATTATTTTTCATACAAATAAATGCATTATTGTCCGAAAATACTTACTTTAATTTAATGCAAGGTAAAATATTCTCATTTCTGTTTTAAATTTAACGCTCGATTTTAACAAAAAGAAAGAGCGACAAATAACGGATATTCCCCACAGCGTTGAAGAGACTTCAGATGTTGATTGCATTTTCGAAGCCAAATCAAAGAGCCTACATTTCTCATTTAAAATAATTGGTTATCAAAAAAGCCCCCCTTTCTCTAGGTGATTATTCCTACCGATAGAGACTTAACGGGTTCATGAAATCGGTATAAATGAACCGTGCTATTTTTTATCTGCCCATACTCGCAAGATAAAACGTGCCTTTCGTTGTTGTGAAAATCTATCTTCTTTTAATATAAAACTCTGGTATCTTAGGCCTTTATCCAACGCCTAGCCTCTCATGGCATATATCGTTTTAGTTTTGGCCAATTCAAGCGTACATTTTCAACGCTTAGCTTCTTCTCAAATACCATGCATGTTCATAGACAAAAACATAAGCCTGTTTAATATAAAGAACCCAAAATGCAGGGCAAACGCATGAAGGTTTTTTAAACAATCAAGAGTGCATTATTGTACCCTGTTTGTTTTTTATTCTAATGATCCATCATGCAATTCAATATTCATTTTTGCATACATGATCTGACTAAAAAAATCACTCGTGCGTCTACTCTGACCAAAAATGTATTCTCAAAATGAATAAAACTTGGTCAACTTTTGCCCAAAACAAGCAGGCTAAATTCAGATTTGCTCTCATCTAGTTCAGCTTAGGCTTGAATATATTCTTACACTCCAGTCGATTCATGAGTGTTGCATTTATTCTTTGAATTTCCG
>CAMRBZ010000034.1 GCA_947040595.1 uncultured Enterovibrio sp.
TCTTAAATTCGCAGGCTTTCAGCCCGAGATGTATCAAAACACCCATCCATAAATCCCTTATTCAAGTGCTTGATTTTCATCCCATCGTCGCTCAATAGAGTCCCAACAGTCATTCTTTTTTGTATACCCAAAAGTTATTAAAGATGCTCACCTGCACCAAGCAAACACAGCCCTGAGCCTTGATGGGCTCGGTGTTTGGCGCTGCGAGCCGAGTCAAGACGCAGGCTGTGTCAAAGGGGTAGGGTATAAAACGGCACCGTCAAAGGGAGGCAAATAAATAGTGCTTTACAGGGGGGGGCCTCACTGTTCTAATCCTCAAGGTTATTTGCGTGAGCACCTATTTATGAAATAACGGATTTGCTCCAGCCCTTCGGTTTACACCGACCTTTTAAGAACCACATGTCTGTAACATAAAAAAGTGAGGGACACATGCTAAAGATACAAAACTATCTAACCCGTATAATGAACCTCAGTTTGATCTTTCAAATCATATTTGCGATCATCGCCGGAATCCTTTTCTCTCTCATTTCGCCTGAAAACGCCTTGGCTTTCGGGTTTTTAGGGGATCTTTTTGTCAGCGCTTTAAAAGCGGTGGCCCCTATTTTGGTTTTCGTGCTTGTGGCCGCTTCCATCGCCAACCAAGTCAGAGGGCAACACAGCCACCTTCGCCCCATTGTCTTCCTTTATTTAATCGGCACCTTTTCCGCTTCGGTTACCGCCGTCAGCATGAGCTTTTTGTTCCCCACCGAATTAACCTTGGTGGTTTCCCAAGAGCCCATCAATCCACCCAATGGCATTTTCGAGGTGATATCAAGCCTGATGAAAAGCATCGTGGACAACCCGATTCATGCCCTCATGAACGGGAATTTTATCGGGATCCTCACCTGGGCAATTGGCCTTGGGCTGGCTCTGCATCATGCTTCTGATACAACAAAAACCGTCTTCAAAGACATTGCGGAAGGCGTTTCGTGTATTGTCCGCTTTATCATACGTTTGGCCCCTATCGGTATTTTTGGCTTGGTCGCACAAACTTTTTCACAAACCGGATTTGAAGCCTTGCTTTCTTATGCGCACTTGCTGGGCGTTTTACTCTTGAGCATGGCGGTGATAGCCCTTCTCATCAATCCTTTGATTGTCTTTTTGAAAACCAAAGAAAACCCTTATCCTCTTGTGTTTCTTTGTCTCAAAGAAAGCGGGATCACGGCCTTTTTTACAAGAAGCTCTGCGGCCAACATTCCCATCAACATACAATTGTGCCAAAAATTGAATTTGGACAAAAACACCTATTCGGTGTCCATTCCTTTGGGAGCAACCATTAACATGTCTGGGGCGGCCATCACCATCACCGTCTTAACGCTTTCTGCAGTACATACCTTAGGGATTGAAGTGGATCTTGGCACCGCCCTTTTATTGAGTGTTGTGGCCGCCGTTTCTGCCTGTGGTGCATCAGGCGTTGCTGGGGGGTCTTTATTGCTCATCCCACTCGCGTGTGATTTATTTGGGGTGCCAAATGACGTTGCCATGCAGGTTGTGGCGGCCGGATTCATCATCGGCGTGATCCAAGACTCAGCAGAAACCGCCCTGAACAGCTCCACCGATGTCCTTTTCACCGCAGCGGCCTGCCGAAAACAAGCCCGTCTTGCCCTGGAAAACATCAAAACGGCCTAACCCGACCTTTTGCTTCTTTTGTCTTTCTAAGTGTCAAACAGACCGTACAGAAAAAAAGCCCCAGAGCATAACTCTTGCTCGGGGCTTCATTCATTTGCAGCCAACACGCAACATCAGCTCATTGGGGTATACGGCGTTTTCTGCATTGAAAATCCATTCGCTCAATTAATATGATTGGCCTTGTTGTTTCGCTTTATAAATCTATTTTTTGGCACGATCTCTTGCCATTCTTTCATAAACAACGACTTTTTTATACCAAATTGCCCCTCAATGTCTAGACGTCACAGGCATTCCATGCCAATAATACGCGGGGCATGAAATCCTATTTTTTACAGAAGGCATCGGTCTCTCTCCTGCATATTTTGACAACAAAAACGCGCTTTTTTTACTCCGAAAAACCGTTTTTCAGTCATGCATGGCGCGCGATCCCCCATCAAAACCCTGCGTTTTATTCCATAAAAGATCAAAAAACATAAGGATCGTGAAACCCGATAAACGAGAACGACATCAATAAACAACACCGAAATAACACAAAATGCAAAACGGCATTTGAAAAAAACGGCCCAAGCAGACATGCGTTGGTTTGGTTTTTTTTGCGGCCTCAGTAGCACTTTTTTAATCAAAATAAATTCAATTTAAACGTGAGAAACTATACCCAAGACACTTGAAGTTGCGCGCCTGCGGCAAGTGAGTGAAGCCCCTGAGCATCGATGGACTCTCTGATTGGGCTGAATGAACCTAGCCAACACCCACGCAGGTTCAAAGGCGACGGTATATACAAAGGAATGAAAATCCTCAACGGATTTAATGAATTAACTCACGGTTTTTTAAAAACAACACAATTTTTCTTGGAGAAGAATGTGAAAAACACGGTTATTACATCCCCATTCACGCCTTTCAAACCCAAACAATTGACAGTCAGCGTGATGCTGTCATTGTTCCTACTGACAGGCTGTGGAAATGAAAAAGAACAGGCAACAGAAACCCCCTTGTCCGACAAACGGGCACTCATTGAGGTCGCAGATGCACAAGTCACCGATACCTTAAGCTTTAATGGCGTCGTGCGTGCTGCAAAACGGGCCGATTTAACCTTTCGCATCAACGGTCGTTTAACCAACATTTACGTAAAAGAAGGAGATGAGGTTAAAGAGGGGGATTTGCTGGCCAGCTTGGATTCCCGTGATGCGAAAAGCGTATTAGAATCCGCCGATCTCGCACTCAAAAACGCTCAAATTGAATACGAACGCGCTCGCGTGATCTTTAAAAAAACCCAAGCCATTTCAAAAAGCGATTTAGACGCCATCTCAACGCGTTTTAATCTGGCTAAAAACCGTGCAGAAGAAGCCAAACGCCAATTAGAATACACCAAACTTAAAGCCCCCTTTAATGGGATCATTGGTCGTAAATTTGTGGACAACCATGTCCAAATTCAAGCCAACTCTTCCGTATTAACCTTGCATGATTTAAGCGATCTTGAAGTGGTCATCAATGTACCGCACCAAGTTGTCCTCTCTGGCGAAAGCAGCACCAAAGCCACCGCGACCCTGAGCGCCATACCTGGCCAAGAGTTTCCTCTTGAACTTCGAACCTTTGCATCCCAGCCGGATGCCTCTTCCCAAACCTACCCTGTGGCCCTCGGTTTTTACGATTTAAAAGGCTTTCGCGTCTTACCAGGAATGAGCGTTAAAGTAGTCCCTATCACAGAAAGTTCAAGAACATCCATGATTACACTCCCCCTTTCAGCTTTGGTTCCTGACAACCAAGGAAAACAATTTATTTGGATTGTTGATGATGCGAATACCACCAGCAAGCGCTATGTCGATGTTGGGAAATTAAGTAAAAATCGCGTTGCAATAAAAGACAATCTTTATCATGGCGAACGCGTCATCATTGCTGGCGTGTCCAGTGTGAAAGAAGGCATGACCGTGCGCCCTTATACCGATGACAGTGCTGCAGGAGTGGAATAATGGATCTTGCGCGTATCAGCATCGCTAAACGAACCAGTGTCTGGGTGTTTATCGCCCTCATTCTGATTGGCGGTTACATCAGTTACTTGAAACTGGGTCGTTTTGAAGATCCTGAGTTTGTGATCCGCCAAGCGGTGATCAACACCCCCTATTCGGGGGCCACCTCCCAAGAAGTCTCTGACGAGATCACCGATGTCATTGAAGGGGCCGTCCAGTCTTTGCAAGAACTCAAGGAAGTGAAATCGATTTCCATGCAAGGCATGTCCGAGGTGACCGTCGAAATCAAGCTGGAGTTTTCTAAAAGCACCGCTGATTTACAACAAGTCTGGGATAAACTTCGCCGGAAAATAACAGATGCACAGCGCCAACTTCCACCAGGAGCAGGCCCGTCCATCGTCAACGACGATTTTTCAGATGTGTACGCCCTTTTCTTTGCTGTCACGGGCGAAGGGTTTTCTGATAAACAGCTCCAAGAGTATGTTGACACCTTAAGGCGTGAACTGGTACTGGTGCCAGGTGTTGCAAAGACGGCCACGCTGGCTGAACAACAAGAGTCCATTTTTATCGAGATTTCAAGTGGACGCCTTGCACAATTTGGGGTCTCCGCACACGAGATTTTCCAAGTTCTACAACAACAAAATCTGGTAACGGTGACAGGCAGCATAGAAACCGACACCATGCGCATTCCTGTGATCCCTAAATCAAACGTCGACTCTTTTGAAGATTTTAAAAACCTTCAATTGGCGATAGGGAAAAACAACACGGTCTTGCGTCTAAAAGACATCGCCACCATCACACGCGGATACAAAGAGCCCGCCTCGATGTTGATGCGCTATAACGGTGAGCGCGCCATCGGTTTTGGGATCTCAAACGTGACGGCGGGGAACGTGGTCGAGATGGGGGATTTGGTCAAAGCGCGCCTGCGTGAGCTTGAAAAAGACCGTCCTTTAGGCATTGAACTTCACGTCATCTCAATGCAATCTGATTCAGTCAAAGCCTCGGTCAGTAATTTTATCGATAACCTGATTGCCGCTGTCGTCATTGTCTTTCTCGTTTTGCTTTTCTTTATGGGGTTACGCTCTGGCCTGATTATCGGTTTTGTGCTTTTACTGACCGTGGCAGGCACCCTTTGCATTATGTTGATTGAAGACATTGCCATGCAACGCATTTCCCTTGGGGCGCTCATTATTGCCCTTGGAATGTTGGTGGACAATGCCATTGTGGTCACGGACGGCATTTTGGTCCGCTTGCAAAAGAACCCCGACGAAGACAGGGTCGCCCTTGTTTCAGAGGTGGTAAAAGCCACGCAATGGCCTCTTTTAGGTGGCACCTTGGTCGGCATTTTTGCTTTTAGTGCTATTGGGTTGTCTCCCTCTGACATGGGTGAATATGCAGGCTCACTCTTTTGGGTCATTCTTTACTCCATGATTTTAAGCTGGGTTTTTGCGGTCACCGTGACCCCCATGCTTTGCGCTGATTATTTGAAAGTCTCTCCAAAAGCAAACACAGAGCCAGGACGCCTCTTCATGGCGTATAAAGGCTTCTTAAATTGGGTATTAAGACATAAAGGCATCAGTTGCGGCTTTTTGTTTTTAACCCTGGCCCTTGCTATTTGGGGCACCGCCTTCATTCCGCCTGGTTTTATGCCTGAATCTCAACGAGCTCAATTTGTGGTGGATGTCTACCTTCCTCAAGGATCTGACATTAAACGCACTGAAAAGATCATTGCAGACATTGAAAAAGACATAAAAATCAAAGACGGGATCACCGACATCACCAGCTTTATTGGTGGGGGCGGTTTGCGCTTTATGTTGACCTACGCACCCGAAGCGCGCAATCCGAGTTACGGTCAATTGCTGATTGACATTGACGATTACAAAAACATTGCCCCCCTCATCACCACCCTGCAACAAGAGCTTGATTTGAAGTACCCTGATGCTTCCATCAAGGTCTGGAAATTCATGTTAGGCCGTGGGGGCGGTAAAAAAATTGAAGCAGGCTTTAAAGGCCCTGACAGCAAAGTCTTACGAGTACTGGCTGAAGAGGCAAAAACCATCATGCTCAATGATCCCAATTTGATTGCGGTGCAAGACAATTGGCGTCAACAAGTGCCTGTGCTCACCCCTGAGTATTCCTCAGAACAAGCCCAGCGCTATCACTTAACCATGCCTGAAATCAACAAAGCCATTGCACAAACCTTGTCAGGGCAACATGTTGGCACCTTCAGAGAAGGAGACAATTTAGTCCCTATCATCGTGCGCGCACCCCTCGATGAACGAAATCATGAACGGGCCATTGAAAACACAGAAGTCTTCAGCCCAAGCTTGAATAAATCAATTCAAGTAAGTCAATTGATTGAAAGGGTGAATGTGAATTACCAAGATGCGATTTTACGTCGAATAGACAGAATGCCGACCATCTTGGTACAAGCCGACCCCGCACCTGGCGTTTTAACGGCGGACGCCTTTGATGCGCTGCGCGATAAAATCGAAGCCATCGCCTTGCCTGCGGGCTATGAGATGATTTGGTATGGTGAATACAAAGCGTCGAAAGAGGCCAACGAAGGATTAGCCATTTCAGCACCTTATGGTTTTGCCGCCATGATTTTGTCTGTTATTTTCATGTTTAATGCCTTAAGGCAGCCCTTGGTGATTTGGATGACGGCCCCTTTTGCCCTTGTCGGAGTCACGGTGGGACTGGTTCTTTTCCAAACGCCTTTTGAATTTATGGCGATCCTTGGCTTTTTGAGTTTGATTGGCATGATGGTGAAAAATGCCATTGTCTTGGTCGATGAAGCTGATTTGGAAATAAAAAATGGAAAAACACTGAACAATGCCATCATTGATGCCTCACTCAGTCGTGCGCGTCCGGTTCTATTGGGGGCCTTCACCACGATTTTAGGGGTCGCCCCGCTTTTGATAGATCCTTTCTTCAAAAGCATGGCCGTCACCATCATGTTTGGTTTGTTGTTCGCCACCGTGTTGACCTTGGTGGTGATCCCCTTGTTTTACGCCATCTCGATGCCTGACAAAAATAATATAATGACAAACGAATAACACCGTTTTGTCACGCCGCTTAAAAGCCTCGAACCCCTTGTTCGGGGCTTTTTTTTACTGGGCATTTTCCGTGTTTATCGCGACGAATTTATCGAGCGAATTTATCGAGCGAATTTATCGAGCGAATTTATCGAGCGAATTTATCGAGAAATCGATGTTTACGGTGCCCCTGATGCAATACGTACCTCGCATACTCGTTTACGCAATTTATCAAGACACCCCTCTTTAAATCCAACCGAGACCGATGTGATTTCCAGCATCACAATCAACGCCAAATTTTAAAACCCCAAAACACTTGAGCTTGTATGTATCCCCCAGATATTTGGCGTTATACCCATTTCATTAAGTCGTTAGTCAGAAATTGCGCCTGAAAAATCACGGAGAACAAGGCGTGAATTGTCGAAAAGCAGTGATTTTAATTGCGAAATTCATAACGAGGTTATCGGGGATTTTAACAAGCAAGAATGATCAAATGTTTAATGGGATGGGTATTACGTCCGTGATTGCTTTTAACGCGCCATGTTCAATAACCCTCTTCAGTATTGAGAACATGAAAGCCTTTAAAAAGTGGTAATGGCTCACATATGTGATTTGTGTTTTTGTCTGTATGAAATGTTATCAAAAAAATCATTGCCTTGCTTGAATGTGGCAATACAGACATTATGAAGGCACAGCATCATTTTGTGCGAAAATGCAGATCTGAGCCATACCCCATAGAGCCACTCTGTAATGGGGCTTTCACGACACAGGCACACCTTTCGCATCTTAAAAAGGTAATAAAAAGAGGGCAGTTGAAGATACAGGGTAAAAAATCAATCCCCTATCGATTGATTTTTTCTTGCATTTTTAAAGACATACTTCGTGCCATCATACACCAAGGTGGAAAGCAGTCTTCTGCAATTGGCTTTTCCTGGTTCATCAAAAATCATGCCGTATATTTGGCGGCCGCGTTTTTTTCGGCCGTTTTTAATCGCACCGCTGAGGGCATAAATGTCCTCTGTCGTCGAATTAGAGACTTCTAAAACAATTTTTTGAGCCACTTCAAAAACAGGCGAGATCGCATCATAAGTAAAGCCACAACCGCCTGCAGAGACGTCCGTGAGGAGCACGTTTAATTTACGCGCTGAAAGTTGTATGTCTCCCGATAATTGCAATTCATAACGGAGTTCATTGCGAAGCAAGGCCAATTTTGCTTCTTGTGGTACGGAAAGCACAAGCACTTGTACTGGACGAATAATCACATGTTCAATCCGGCTTCTAAAACGCACCAAGGTGCCTTCCGCCTGCTCAGAAATGCCCTCAATGTCCACATTAAATCCATCCACAAAAAATTCTTCGTATTCGATCTTTGTGATTTTTGGAAGCGTAAAATAGATATGTTGTTGATCATCAAAACCGATAAAGTTGGACTTAAAATTGAATTTACGCCCTAACGGGGTAACGACTTCCATCGAAGCGGCTGTACCATGTTGTATGAAATCCATGGCCTGTTGCCCCATGACAACACGCTCTTTTGTTTTTGTTTTAGCCGAGGGCTTTTTTGTGGATGTCGATTGCGTATTCATTCAATGTCCTTATCAAAATTCAAATAATCTCTTTTAAGAGTCCATCTGAATCATCATTCAACTAAAAATGAGAGGGCGGAGGGAGAAGGACGGATCCAGGTTGAACTTGGATGCCATTTCATACAAAATCACGTCCTCATTGTGATCCTTTCAATTATGCTGCGGACATACACCGCCCCCAATAAAGCCCCATCAACGTCAATGTTTGATCATTTTTTCAGGTTACATTAGGCATAACACCCTTACAGAATATCTAATATAAAAGCGTGCTATCAACGGTTTACGTTTTATTTTAAGCCGTTTTCTCTGCCAGATATCGGGTTAACAACGGACTAAAATGGACAACAAAGATGATGCGCCATTGAAAACCAAATCTTTTTATTATTTGAAAACCAAGGAAAAAGTGCGAAACACAAAAAAAGAAATAAATTTCAACATTTAAACAATTGTTTTAATGTTGATACAGTTTAGCTTCAACGTCAAATAGAGGGCGTTTATTTGCCTCTTTTCAAAAAAAAACCTTTATACCCAAGAGACTTGAAGATTCTGCTCCTCTCCAAACGAATGAAATCCTTTCACTAAGAATGCACAATGGCGCACGTTAAACGAGTGCAGCCAACACCCACCGAGCATCAAAGCCGACACAAAGAAAACGCAAAGACAACCGGCGTACGGCTTGTCTTAAAAGAGTTCTCTATCAATGCCAACCAGAAAACTTTAAACTGGCATTTATTACGCATCCTCTTTAATACAAGGCATTTCAGTGAAAACATCCGCATCATTTAGCACCCTCATTTGGTTTGCAGGTTTAAGCATGTTGGGCTTTTTAGCAACGGATATGTATCTTCCTGCTTTTGAAAGCATTCGAAGTGAATTGCAAACCACTGAGTCCATGATTGGCTTAACCTTGACTGTTTTTTTACTGGGAATGGCCATAGGACAGCTTATTTTTGGTCCTCTTTCTGACAAAATGGGCCGCATTCCCGTTTTAATTTCTGGTCTTGTCCTTTTCTTGATTGGCACCACCCTGTGTTATTTTGCACAAAACATTGAAACTCTGCTTATCGCACGCTTTATTCAAGCCCTTGGGGCATGCAGCGCGACGGTCATTTGGCAAGCGGTGGTCATTGACCGCTTTGAAGGCAAAGCAGCACAACATCTGTTCGCGAGCATTATGCCACTGGTTGCTCTTTCTCCTGCCATCGCCCCTTTGCTCGGTGCCGGCATCGAAAGCCTTTGGGGATGGCGCGCTATCTTCATTTCCTTGATTGTATTTGGCCTTATTTTAATTGTTTTCACATACAGAGAAACCGAAAGCGCACCAAAAATCCAATCCAGTAAACCATTTTTACCTCGCCTTTTCAGTGACTATAAAGATCTCTTAAGCTCAAAAGTATTCTTTGCAAATATGCTTATTTTTTCAGGCTGCTCTACCGCTTTTTTTGCTTGGCTGACCGGCTCGCCTTTTATCATGAGCAACATGGGCTACACCGGTGCTGATATTGGACTGAGTTTTCTGCCTCAAACCATCGCCTTTCTCATCGGCGGGTACGGTTGTCGTTTTCTGTTAAATAAATTTCCCCCTTCTTCGTTAATCACAGCCTTTGTTTTCTTGTTTATCCTCAGCGCATCCAGCATTTTTTACATGTGTTTTCAACACACATTCAGCACCATTTGGCCGCCTTTGATCCCATTTTGTTTTTTAGCCGTCGCCAATGGGGGCCTTTATCCTCTGGTGATTAACCGCGCCTTGTCCCCTTTCAAACATTGCAGCGCCACCGCTGCGGGACTTTTAAATTTTTTACAAACGGGCCTTTGTTTTGTTGCAAGCGGCGTGGTCTCTCATTATTTGTCTTACGGTTTAGTGAGCGTTTCAAGCGTGATCTTTGCCTCGGCAGGCGCGGTCAGCGTTGGCTTTTTATTAGGGCGTACCCCGGAAAGTGCTCCATTACATACGCAAGAAGAAAACCCCATCACGTAAAAGCGGCTTTTTAGCCAATAAAAACGCCGACGAGGGAATAAAAACCGCGTCGGCGTTTTTGTATTTTGCCATCATCAAAACATGAAGATTACAAATGATCTCCGTTGCGTAAAGCCTCAATGCGCTTATCCAAAGGAGGATGAGACATAAAAAACTCACTCAATGTTTTCTTTCCATTGATCCCAAAGGCCATCATCGAACCTTCTAAATGACTTTCTTGACTGACTTTCAGGCGTTCAAGTGCCGCGATCATTTTCTCTTTGCCCACCAATTTTGCGGAGCCTGCATCCGCTTTAAATTCGCGATGACGACTGAACCACATGGTTAAGGTGCTGGCCAAAATACCAAATACAATTTCAAGCACTGTCGAAACAATAAAATACGTGATGACGCTTCCGCCTCCTTCACCTTCTTCTTCATTTCCGCCGCTGATGGCCCCTGCGATCATTCTTGAAATATAAATAACAAAGGTGTTTACCACACCTTGCATCAAAGCCATGGTCACCATATCTCCATTGGCGACATGGCTAATTTCATGCGCAAGCACCGCTTCAGCTTCATCCCTTGTCATGTTGTCCAGCAAGCCGCTTGAAACCGCGACAAGGGCGTCGTTTCTTTTTGCCCCTGTTGCAAATGCGTTGATGTCATCTGATTGATAAATTGCCACCGTCGGCATACCAATGCCTGCCTGCTGAGCTTGACGACTGACGGTGTTCATTAACCAATGTTCGGTTTCATTGCGTGGGTGTTCAATGGCTTCTGCCCCAACGGATCGCAAAGCGATTGATTTTGACATTAAAAGGGAAACAAGCGATCCACCAAAACCAAACAAGGCCGCCATGACCAAGACCCCAGAAGAACCCCGTGGGTCCATCCCTGTTACAGAGTAAATAATATTTAAAACAATGCTGAACACGAGCATTACAGCAAGGTTCGTCAACAAAAATAAGGCTATACGTTTCATTTTCCTGTTGCTCTCCTGATGAGTATTATACCTTTCGCCTTTGACGCTGTGAGAATGTTGGCTGCGCCAACTTGTCATCTACACACCACTTCACGTTTCTTGGATAGAGGCTATTGCACAGATAGTGGAGTCAAACTTTTCAAAATCAAGCCCTCCTTTCTTTATTCCTCCTCAATAATTTATGCCTCTTCCATTTGCGCTTTTTGATCTCCCTCGCAAAACAATAAAATGGAGAAAACGGACTTCCGCTCAAAAATCAAGCTCTCCTAAAAAAGATGCTTATAAATTAGACACATTGCGTACAAAAAAAAGCCGAAAAAAAGGCAAGTAAAAAAGGTTAGACTTTGGTCGTGTTGTTATTTCGATTGAGAATGAATAAAGTACTAACAATATTAATCACCGCGCTGCTAAGCGAAAAATGTATGCAATTTCAAGGAGAGAAAGACATGGCAAACAAAGAAAATTATCGTGTTGCAATTGATATCTTTTGTTGCCACTTAGGGATGAGTTTTGATGAAGCCTGTGCTGAATTAGGCCTCACATATGAACACCTTCAAAACCAGCATGCGGATTGTACAAGCTCATCCATCGAATTCTTAACCGACAATAAAAAATAAATCATTGAAAACAATGTATCAACAAAAAAGCCTGGATCATTTCAGGCTTTTTATTTCAATATACACCTCGCCTTTGAAGCTGCGTGGGCATTGGCTAGGCTCGCGCAGCCCAATCACAGAGTCCATCGATGCTCAGGGGCTTCACTCGCTGCCACAGGCGCGCAACTTCAATAACTTTGGGTATAAAAAACGAATAAAGATTAAAAATCAAATTGAAGATAGAGGGTATTGTAATTGCTTCCCCCTTTGATCCGAGCAAACTGACTTGATTTTTCAAAAATAGCCGAACGATGATGAACAGAATAACCCAACCAAGCTCTGTCCAAGCTTTTCATCCCCAATAAATCCCCTAAATTCACATCAAGTGAAACATCCACATAATTCAACAATTGACTGGGTTTATAGCCTTTTTGCTTTAATTCCTTACTTTCTATATAAGAAATCCGATTGATATAAGACAAACCTTCAGCAAGCCCGATTCGCCATTTTGAAGGCCAATTGACCGTATAATATGCCTTAATCGCCCCCACCCATTCAAGAGAGGAAGATTGAACGTCTGAAGCCCAATGCCAAGCCACCATGGGGGTAAAATAAATATCAAGAGGGATCCCAAACAAGGTATCGCTCAATGGATGCCCATAAGAAAGAGACGTCAGTTGATTACGGTGAGGATCGTCAATGGTTCTCCCCTGCAAAATATCCCCAATGTTTGACTCAGTGGCAAAACCATGTGCGACACGCCAATAAGGACGGGTTGAAATATCGCGTTCCGTGTGTCGTTTATTGTCATTGAAAAACCCAAAACCACCAAAGACTTCACCTTGCCAATTTGCATCTATCGTTGGGGCATTCCGCACGTTTTTGTCGAAATAAGTGGCATAGGCGCCCCCCAATAAATACAAATTAGAAACAAGATGATAGCGCCCTTTCAAACCGGCTTTAAGATCCATTCCCGCCCCAATATCAACACCATTTTGTCGATAATCAGACAGGCCATAATAAAAACTATTAAAACGGGCGCTTTTATATCGAGCAGAGAGACTGGCATCAATATAATAATCATTCTTATGAATTATTTTTCCTAAGCTTGCAACACCTTGCAAGCGATAATCATCATCAGAAAGAAAATCTAAATCTAAATACACTCCGTCAAGAAATGTCCGTTTTAATTGAAAACCAAAGTCCCCGGTATCGCCTCCCACCTCATTTTGAGACGCCGAGGGAATATCAAAAAATCGCATCCTTATAATGCCATTTAATTGAAATTCCTCCTTTTCCCACAGATGAACGCCTCCTTCTAAACCGGACCAATACAGGTGTTCACCGGAATAAAACATCATGGGGACGGTGCTTGATATGATGCTCCCCGCCCCTTCGGTATAAGGGATCCCTGCATTTCTCAATCCAATGGCCACCCCCCAGTTTTTACTTCGCTCATCTCTTAACGTATTTAAATCTTTGATTTTTATTGGTTCTTCAATCGGCTCAATTTCAGAAGACGCCATTGCTTTAAACGTTATTAATGAGCAAAAAAAGAAGGTAGATAATATAGTTACATTTAAAAACATGAATTCACCATAATAGAATGAACGTTGTTGCAGAAATATTGTGTCATGAATTAAGGAGTAGCGGTGAATTATGATGAACAGCAAACTCAAAAGTGACAATAAAGCACAATAAAAAAAGAAATGGCCAATACGTACGGCAAATAAAATTAAATAAAACATTCCCAGTGGTTATATTTGTGTCGGGTTATTTCATTCTTTTATTCATTTCGCGTTTAAAATAATGCATCTGATATAAAAATCAAGCCATTCAATCCTTATACCTGTCTCCTTTGATCTTGCCTGGGTGTTGGCTACGCGCGTTCAGCCCAATCACAGAGTCCATTTCTCAGGACCTTTTCTCGCTTGGCGCAGACACGCATCTTCCATTATTTTGGGTATAAACGGGTGAAACCTTGAACATCTATGTCCTCTTTGATTAAGCGAGCTGAACACACGCCAACCCACTTAAGCGTTAAAGGCAACAGCTGTATTTGAAGCACTCAAAAAAAGGCCTCTTCCATCAGGAAAAGGCCTCTTTGATTTAAAACGCATGATGTAAGGCGGGCTCAAACGCCGTCACAAAGACAGCTGCTGAGTTCCTCGTAGCCAAGAGCGCTCTTTAAGCTCTTTTTTTTACGTTTTCTTTCAGATCAACGCCAAGCAAAAGCCCGCATTTAAGGGAGCGCATTGATGCTCAATGGGCTGACCGTCGGCGATGCCAAGTTCAAGTTCTTTAAGTATATTTTCCCTGCCTCAGAGATCCCGCCTTCATAGAGTTTCTCCCCGTTTGGCGGGGTGTAACTTTGCTCTCCCACATTCCATTCAGTAAAAAAGCCAGTGAGATCAAAGCCTGATACATAAGAGGCACACACCATCATTAAATCAGGAGACGCCAAGCCTGTTTCTTCTGCACTGCAATGGTTTTTATTGAGATCCCCTTGGGTGTCTCCCCTTGCTTTACGGTGCATCAGTTTAAACAGGTTCCACCCTTCATCTGATCCGTACAGCGAAGGTCGGGTGCTCGCATCAGGGTACCACTTCGCTAATTTAAAGTGATTTTCAGCCCAAATTTTAAGTTGACCAAACATCACCAAACGCATCCCCGCGCCGCCATGACTCCAAGCGTGCCCCTTGTTTTTCGCCAACCACAAAGGCGCTTTTTGAATGTCCGTTTTAATGCGTATCATTTCAGGGTTTTCTGTACGTCCATCATCCAGCTCTTGCATGTACAAAGCCAAAATATTGTTCGTCACTTCCGTGCTGCCGGGAGCCATAAAAGGCTTCGCTGCAAGATTATGCCCCATTTCATGCCACAACAACCAACTGGTCGTCGGATCCATGGCTATCTTTTGGGCTGTCGGAGAAAAAGAGGTGCCCATAACAGGGTACCCCGAATGCGCCGCGCCGATACTGATTTGGACATCTTCCACATAACGGTGTCTAAAGCCCTTTAATTGCTCATAAGTAAAACGGCGATGCGCGCCATCCTCTGTCGTTTCGTCCCGTCCATAAAAGGCATTGGCCGCCTCGAAAAAGCGATTAGAATCCGATGCAAATTGGTTCAAATCCGTCTCTTTTAAGTTCTCTTTAGGCAAGGTGTATATAAAGCTGCCCGTGTCGATTTCAGCAAGCGGGGCGACCGCGTTCTCAAGGGTATGAATCCAGTTTCCGTCTTTCCACCAGGCCGCCATTTCAACGCCTGAAAAAGTAAAGGCCACAGGTGAACTTTCACCTTCTGTTGTGTTTTGAGGTTGGACGCTAATTAAGCCGCCATAAGGAACTTTAAATTGAGTTGAACGCCCATCATGATGAAAATTCATCCGCATACGAGGAGGTCGATTTAAACGTGTTTCATGTTCAGGCATGCCCGTTAAATCATCCGCCATCATGACGGTAATGTTCGCCTCAACCCCGCCTGTGACAGTCACTTCACTCAACTGAGGCGCCCAAAGGCCCGTTGATTGATTGTTTCCTGCAGAATAAGAAACGCCTTTCCCTTTCGTTTCAATGAGCACCTCTGACGTGGTTTTAATACCCGGTGTGCGCCCTGGGTATTGGCTCACATCCACTTTAATCTCATGATCCCAAAAAGATCGTCCCAACATGATGCGCGTTAAAGGTTTTTCCATGTAATTTAAAGGATAACTGGGGTTTAACTGCCCCATTAATTCTCCGTTTTCATGGATCATTTTATTCTCATACAAGGCATTTTTAAGTGCATCAGGACACAAGGCGCCGCCTTGATGTTGGTCTGATGTATAGCAATTTAAAAAACCCACCAAGGTTTCAAAGCCCAATTCGTCTTTGTCTAAAGTGGGATCAAATTGATAGTTATTGTCATTCCATAACCACATGGCGGTATTATCAAAGGTTTGATTCAAGGCAAGAGTCGATAAACGCGTTCCTTTTTGTCCTTTCGTCCGATAATAACGTTCGTGTTCAAACAAAGAATGAAGATTTTGCCCTAAATTGGCAGCATTGATCATGCTTTCAACCACATCCGCGCTCACAGGATACCTATCAAAATCTTTTCGACCGTAAGTCCCGCGAGCCATTCCGCCTTCTCCTTTACGCGTCTCAATGCAATCAATTTCGTATTCATACGCATGAGTACACTCAGAAACCCCTTCAAAGGCTTTTTTAATCTCTGCAATGGCAGCGCTTTTTTCTTCTTCTGTTTTTACAAAAATGCGCGCGACTTTACTTTCAAGCACAGGCGAGCCATCCGCACCAAAAACAGGGTTTCCTTGTTCGTCTTTTTTCTCGACAGTGTATGTCGGGATCTGAACGGGTTTCATTTCGGCAGGAGGCGCCCACACCACAGTCCCGTCCTCTTGAACCGAATAAAGCGGTTGTCCATTCACATCCGGTAAACGAGAATACACCACCATGTCAGCATGTCCTTTCACATGCACATTGGGCGCCGAGTCCGAACAATGATAAGAGGAACCACAATTTTCTTGCTTGGTGGGCACCGCGTTCATTCCACCGACAGACATGCCCGCCGCATCAACAAGACGTCCAAGAGGCTCAGGATTCACCTTTCCATCAATGGCGTCCATTAAAATGATATTCCCGCCTTCTGAAATGTATTTTATCAAGGCAGTAATGTCTTCTTGGCTAAAGCGCGGTTTTTCTAAATCTGCAATAAAGCGATTGCTCATTCCGTCAGAGAGAATACGGGTCTCGTAGGCTTGCAAAATTAAAATGGGGGTTTGTTCTGGAGAAACGGCCGAAAATTGACCTTGGGTAAGAAGCTCGACTTGTTTAAAACCATATTGAGGATGAATGAAAAAATCATACTCTAAGCCATTGGTTCTGCTATGGTTACTGGCTGTGCTTTTTTCAATATTGGTGCCAACCTGGATGCCACTCATCGGCGTATTGGGCACGAACCAAGCAAAAAGATTATCAAAAAATCTCTTCATGCTCCCTTTGTCGTCCCGGACTTCATTTTCTTGCACAGCACTGAGGGTGCAATCTTGCGCTTGAGGATCAATCTTTAATTCAGTGTCAGCCCAGTAATTGTTGGGACAAGACAAAATACTGGGGTACATGCTGTTCCCCATAAAGAGCACTTTGCCTTTCCCTATCATTCCGGCCGTAATAAAAGGAAAACCAAAGGTCGCCATGTCTTTGTCCACCAGCGGCACAGAAGGCATGGTGATCCCGGGCCATTGCGCAATATAAGGTTTACTTTCACGAGTCCAAGCTTGTGGCTGCCCAAAAGGGATACGGTAGTTGATGTCATTTCGTGGCATCATCACAGGAAAAGCACGATTCGATAAATTGAGTCCACTCATGCCACGGGCAAACCCTGATGCACCATAAAAAGACGTATTGTCATGAAAAACATGAAAAACCCCTACATCTTTAAAAAGCGCATTCAATGCTTGTGTAACCGGTCCATTTTTTTCAAACAGATAACGCGGTTTTTCAGACGCGGATTCCCCTCTTTTTCCCTTTAATATCAAATCAATTTCTTTCGTTAACCCCTGCTCAAATTGCGCTTCAAATTCATTGGGCAAGCTGAAGTTTGTTCCATCAAGTAAACCACCATTGGGCAAGCTTAACTTAATAAGATCATTGATAACATTGGGATATTGAGCGAATGTGGCCTGCATCAAAGGCGTGATTTCAACCGCTTCAGCGCTTTGCATTGCATATCGCTCAAGAAGAGATTGAATGTTCGTTTTTTCTATTTCGTTGTCTGTGATGTCGGTGAGTTTATAAGACACTTGGTTTCCGACCAAAGCGCCAAAATTAAAGGTATCAATCCCAAAACGAAGCGTATCTCCCCATAAATATTCCATTTCCCCTTTTTCATTTGTTTTCCCCGTTGAATGGGTGGAATAATAATCAACCCCGCTCAAAGGCTTGCCATTATTATCGGTCAAGATGCTCACCGTCAGAACTTGAGCCTCAGCGCTTGGCGTGTAACGAGAGCTTTCTTCTGCCTCAGGAGAAACAAAGGCATTATTGAGATCATTCGAACTTCCCGGTGTCACTGCTGGCACCAAATTACTGTCAACATGCGAGCTTGGGGCATTCCCGACTTCTTGGGTCGCTTCTTCATCTTTTGCCTTTAAAAAAGCCTCAACTGCCGTGTCATCTTTTACTTTTGAATAAACATCAACAAGATCAAAACTGTTGATTTCCTCTAAACAAATGGCTTCATCATTGATGCACGCATCAATGCTTTTAAGCAGTTTTGTCGCATTATCTCCTTGCACATTGGCAATATCAAAAGAGACATTGAGATTTCTTTGTGGCGTATTCTCCCCCTCAACAGAAGCCGGTGCGGTAAATTCGGCTAATTGAATTTCACCAAATTGACAAGAAAAAGTATCGGAAGCATTGACAGAAAACTCTGGGGATTCAAGGGTTTTTCCATTGCAAACCACCTCCCCTTTCACCGCAACTCCCGAGCTGACCAGCGTCCCACTATAAACGACGGGATCAGGACCAGGAGGAATGGGTTCAGGCTCTGGTGGGATAGGCTCTGGTGGGAGAATGTCAGAACAATTTTCACCTTCACAAGGAAGAGGGAGCGTAGGAAACGATGAAGGTGATGAGTCATTGCAACCGGATAACGCAACGACAATAAGAGCACTTAATAAAGAAAACGGATAATGTTTCATTAATTTCACTTATTTATCAAATATGGTGAATAAATACACGTCTATTAAATCGATAATTCATTTTTTTTTCCAAAAAAAAGAGACGTCATAATGAGATATAATGCATCAGAATGCACATGAGCGATGTTTCATTATTTGGCATTATTCCACTTGGCATTAAAAATCAGCAAAGAATATGTGATTACGAACGGCTGTGCAAGCCGCTTATTTAAAGATGACCGCTCCGCGTTCAAAACTAAAGATTCAAAGTAAATGCGCTGCCATTTTCGGTTATTCCGCCTTTCAAAAACCTAACATATCGGGCAGGATCAGGATAAAATAAAAAGACCGGACCTTGCCTACAACCCCTACCTATGAAGCTGCGCGCATATTGGCTACGCTCATTCAGCCCAATCACAGAATTCATCTATGCTCAGGGGCTGCACTTGCTTTGCGCCTGCACACATCTTCAAGTGTCTTGGCTGTATATATCAAAGATTTAAAGAGAGAGTCTTCAATTATTAAATTGACCTCCTTCATTGTACTGTTTAATTAATGTGCAAATTTAAAGTAAATTAAATTTAAAAGCGCATATGCATCAAAAAGACTAAGGGGAATTAAAGTAGGTTTCTCGAACACTGAAAATACACCTTACTTAAAAAGCGTGGATAATCTTTTTTGTTTCATTCAAATATGCGCGTCTGCATAATAAAACCAGGAAATAACCAAATATAAACATTATCGCAACAGGGTGACACAAAACACGAAAACAAGCAGAATAATAACAGACTGTTTTATATGTATAAAAAGAAAAACCCAAGAAAATGAATCCCTTTCACCCTTACCTCAATATAGAAAAGGAAAGAAATTCAAAAAAGACCTTCCCTTTTCAATTATCCATTTATAAATAATTATTCTTATGCACTTCTATTTTTTAAATTAAGTTCAAATTTAAAAAATGCACTTTTTAATTTCCAAAAAAACAGCTTATTATTTCGCCATTTTGTAACATTTCAAGCCTTCTTTTTGAATATGAACATATAAACACAGTAAGATGAAATAGAGTGAAATATAGCTTCCAATCATTTTCTTTTAAAAAATCATAGATAGAATGCGCGAAGATTTATTAAATAATATAAATGCATTTCTAATTAGTTTGATATTCAAATCATCTCAAAGAAGATGAAAATAAATGCACGAATTGCAATCAAAAAAAGGGGCTTGAAGTGAATATAATAAGTGACGTGTTAATGACCCCCGTGCCGACAATGCCCTTACTCGCTGATGTCAAGAAAAAAGCACCTTTCCTTAAAATACCTTTTAAGGTGTACCCAAAAAAACAAGCAACGGCATTATCTGAATTACTTTCTATACCGTCTTTTCGCTTAACAAAAACCATACAACCTTTTGGAAGTCTTCATGAACTGTATGATGTCGCCTCTTTTGCACAAAAAGAATTAGAGCACATCGCAGGAAGTGTGGCCCATGCCTTTCATGCAGAACTTCTCTCCTCCGGGATCAAAGACGCACAACGCGCAGCGGTAAAAATAGAAAAAGAGCTGGCAGGAGACGCATCAAGGATCACGGACATTGTCAGAGTCAGTGTCTCAACCCATTCTATCTTGTCACTGACGAGAGCCTACCAGTCTCTCACCAAGAATGCCCACGCCCTCTCTGTCATGAACCGCTTTGGAGCACCTCGCCCTTCAGGGTATCGCGACATCAAAATACTTTTAAAACTCCCCAAAAGTAACATGATTGCGGAGGTTCAATTGCATTTATCCGATATTTTGGAAATAAAAAATGAAAAAGAGCACGACATCTACCGTGAAATCCAAAGCATAGAGCGGGAAGCCCAAACCTCGTCGAGAAGCCTTAACCAAGATGAAACCTGTAAAATTCTTGCCCTTCGCCAAACATCACGCCAAATGTATGAGCAAGCTTGGCAGGGATACCGTTTCTCCTAAGACTTTCCCCCATTCAAACAACACGCCTTTGTAAGCCGCCGACATGGCGGTGAACAAGCCATGAGCGATTTAAAAAATACACATACTTTTCTAAGCCGCCTGTATGGCGCTGAACGCACAGATTTATTAATGCTGCAATTGTACAAATTTCTAAGCCGCCTATGT
>CAMRBZ010000035.1 GCA_947040595.1 uncultured Enterovibrio sp.
GCGACAATAACAACAGACACGACAAGCCCTGAAGCGACAATAACAACAGACACGACAAGCCCTGAAGCGACAACAACAATTACAACAGAAGCCACAAACAGTGTGCCTGCGACAACGACAACAATAACAGAAATGACAACGCCAGAAACAACGCAAGCACCTCCCACAATGACAAACTCCTTCGTTGGGATCATGATTGCCGGAGGCACGCTTCTCTTGCTTTCTTTATCGGCTTGGTTTAAATCAAAAGACTCAGCCAAAGTAAAAAATAAAGAGCAGACTGAAAAAGAAAGTCTTCCACTTCTCTCATTAAATAGACCCACTATTCACTTTTCAGAGACTACAAAAGCCCCTCTTGAAGATGAAGCAGAGGATGTTAATGGCAAAAATGGGTCCAAAAGAGGCTCGACAAAGAGTCTCCTTAATTTCATTCCAAAGGAGAAAGACGAAAATGAAGAACCTGATAGTCAACATAATACCCTCCCCCCTCCTTTAGGTATTGAATGTTTGAATCCAAGATCTTTAGCAATTGCAGTCGTCGGTGATGCAAAATCGTCAGCAAGACTTTTAGAACAAGCAATTGTCCAGGATGTAACATCTTCAAAAGAATCAAAATTAAAGCTTTCTCTTATGAAAGATGAGTTCAATGTGGAGAAAATATCTCTTGAGATCAGTAAAGCCTGCTTTGAAAAGGGAGCAACTTCTGTCCCACTCATCCCTGAAAGCGAAATAAATAATGATGAAACTGACAATGAGACAGAGGCAAAGAAAGAGGCAGAGAAAGAGAAAAATCATGAGTGAGTGAATTCTTTATAAAAACGAATAACGATCAGTAAATTATATTTACCTCATTTATTTTATGAGTGAATAAATATTGGTTTTAATGTCAAAAAAAAACGTAAAATGTGTTTACATTGGATATACCCGTTGCCTTTGAAGCGAGGAGGGTGTTGCTTACGCTCATTCGGCCTCATTACTGAGTCTATCTATGCTCAGGGGCTTTTTTTTCTTTTCGTCTACCTGCAATTTTAACTATCTTGAGAATAAAAGAGAGATGCTTTTATTCTTTTTCTAGCGACGGAGAGATTACTGGAAATGAAACTTGATTGTGAAGGTATAAATAAATGAAATGTTCGGTTTATATTGCAACAAGCGCGGATGGCTATATCGCACGCTCTGATGGCTCGGTAGATTGGTTGCATAATACAGAAATGCAAGACGCTGATTTAGACATGGACAATGATATGGGATTTCGGGATTTCCTTTCATCCGTTGATTGCATCATTATGGGGCGAAAATGCATGGAAATGATTTCCAGCATGAATTTAACAGCGGAGCAATGGCCCTACGGTGAGCTTCCTCTTTTTGTATTAAGTCATTCGATAAAGGAAGCCCCTGAAAATTTATTGGGTCAGGTTGAAATGTTTTCAGGCGAAATTCCAGAGCTGATAGAAAAGCTCGAAACAAAAGGTTTAAAACATGCTTATGTGGATGGTGGGGCGGTGATCACCTCCTTTTTAAATCTTCATTTAATCGATGAAATGACCCTGACGCAAGTGCCTATTTTATTAGGTGATGGTATTGTTCTTTTTGGTAAATTAAAGCACTCTCTTTCATTGACGCAGGCAAAAGCTACCGTTTTTCCAAACCATTTTATTCAAATAAAATACACAATAAAGGAGAGAAAAAAAACAGATTAAAACGAGGCTTGAAAAGGGAGCTTACTGCCATTGAACGGCCTCTCACGAACACAATTTGGTATCCTTGAAATGCCGGGTTCTGCGAGCTTAGCCAAGATCCACGCAGTTTCAAAGGCGACGGGTATAAGCTCGGAATGCTAAAAATGTCCTTGTGCTGTAGAAATCTTCTATTTTCTATCAATGACTTTCGTTGTAGTCGCAGTTATGATACACCCACCTTACTTTATTCTGGTTAAATCATGAAGCAAAATAAACTTTTTGCACACTATTACGTTAATCTTTTGGTTAAATTAGGCTTGGTTCGTTTTAGCTTATTTTTAGCCATCGTTTTAGTGGCATTGGCTGTTTTTATTCAAGTTTCGATTAACTTTGTTTTAAACGGCAACGTACAATTAAGTGAGATTATTCGATCTGTATTTTTTGGTCTTCTTATTACTCCAGGAGCCATTTATATTTTTTCAGTGGTGGTTGATCAATTAGAAGAATCGCGTCAACGATTAACAAAATTAGTGTCAAAGCTCGAAAGAATGCGAGTCAGAGACATGGAATTAAACACGGAACTGACAACCAACATCACCCGCTTAAACTTAGAAATAGAAGAGCGTCAACGCGCGGAAGAAGCCAGAAAAAAGGCTATAAACGATTTAAGGAATGAAATCAAACAACGAGAAAAAGTTCAGTTGGATTTAGCTGAACAAACGTCGTTATTTCGTTCAATCATTGATGCTTCTCCTGATCTTATTTATTACCGAAATGAAAAAGGTGAATTTGGGGGGTGCAATAAAGCAATGGAAGAGCTGACGGGCAAAGTCGAAAAGGATTTAGTCGGCTTGACGCCAAAAGACATCTACAGCCCGGAGATTGCAAAAAAAATAATAGAAACAGATCAAGAAGTTTTTGAAAATAATACCATTCTGATTTACGAGCAGTGGATGGAATACAAAGACGGAAGAAAAGCCTATTTTGATCTGCGTAAATTGCCATTTTACTCTCATGATGGAAAACGTTTGGGCTTAGTGGGCTTTGGACGAGAGAGCACAGAGCGAAAACGCGTACAAGATGCATTAGAAAAAGCAAGTCGGGATAAAACGGCCTTTATTTCAACAATCAGCCATGAACTGAAAACCCCCCTAAATGGCATTGTTGGCTTAAGCCGTATGTTGCTTGAAAGCAAGCTAAACAAAGAGCAATTAGGGTACCTTCGGACCATTCACGTCAGTGCTATCACGCTTGGTAATATATTCAACGACATTATTGATTTGGATAAGTCGGATCGAAGCCGCTTAGAGCTTTTTCCTTTGCCTTTGAACTTATTTGATTTTGTGTCTGAAATAGAGAATATCAGCGCCTTGATGGCCAGCCAAAAAGGCCTTCGTTTTTCTCTTGAAAGATTGGATTCTCTTCCGACCACCATCAAGGTTGATGGAACACGTCTTCGTCAAATATTGTGGAATTTAGTGGGGAATGCGGTGAAGTTCACCAAGTCGGGTGTGGTGAACGTGACCGTCGGTTGTGAAGTGAAGTCGGAGATTGCTTATTTACAATTTGATATAGAAGACAGCGGCATTGGGATTCCGGAGCAAGAGCTGAATAATATTTTCACTATGTATTATCAGGTCAAACAAGGTGAAGATAATTTACATGCGGTAGGTACAGGGATTGGTCTTGCGGTATCGAGGCAATTGGCCCGTTTGATGGGGGGCGATATTTACGTTGAGAGTGAAATTGGTGAAGGAAGCACCTTTAGTTTTACTTTACCTGCTGCCATTTGTGATACTCAAGAGCTGCGTGCTACGCCGAGGATCACAGATAAGCCACTTCATATTATGTTGGTCGAAGACATTGAGTTAAATATTGTTGTTGCCCGTAATTTGCTTGTCAGTTTAGGGCACACGGTGAGTGTTGCGCGTTCTGGAAAAGAAGCCTTAGCCCTCTTTCGTGAAGGTCTCTTTGATCTTTTATTATTAGACATTCAATTGCCTGATATGACTGGTTTTGATATTGCTGAAACATTAAGAAAAAGGGAAGAAAACTTGCCTCCTTTGGTGGCTCTGACTGCGAATATTATCGCAGATAAAAACGATTACCTTGAAAAAGGTTTGGATGACGCCATCAGCAAGCCCATCAATGTGAGCATAATCAACGAAGTGATTGAAAGCTTAAAAGTTAGAGCATTTCAAAAGAAAGAACCAGATCAAAAGGTCACAGCGACACAAGCTCCTCAAGACGCTTTATCTCAGAACCTTGATGTGGAGATCTTGACCTCTTACGCAGAGATGATAGGGATTGAGGAAATTGAAAAAAGCCTTATTTTGTTTGAAGACTTGATGTTGGAGTACCTCGCTTGTCTTGATAAAACAATGGAGCAAAGAGATCAAAAAGGAACCGCAAGCGAAGCCCATAAGATAAAAGGGGCCGCCAGTGCCATTGGTCTTAGAAGAACCCATCTTATTGCGCAAAAAATGGACTTCATAGACAAGCCTTATTGTTGGGAGAGCATTGAGCAAAGCGTGTTGGAAATGAAGCAGAAATACCTTGATGATATTGTTCTTTTGAGGTCTTGGTTAAACGAAAAGAAAAATCAAAGCTAACTGCTTCGAAATTTCAGAAAAACAAGATTAAAAAGGCCTGCATTGCAGGCCTTTTTATTGAAGCGAAACATAGATTAAAAGATATCCAGTTCACCACAAAAACGGTAGCCTTCACCGTGAATGGTTGCGATGATCTCGGGTGTATCACCAAAAGATTCAAAGTGTTTACGAATGCGGCGAATGGTGACATCCACAGTACGATCATGCGGTTTTAGATCGCGCCCTGTCATTTTTTTCAGTAAGTCTGCACGCGTTTGGATGCGTCCTGGATTTTCACAAAAGTGCAAAAGCGCACGAAATTCAGAACGTGGTAGTTTGAAATGTTCGTTGTTTGGGGTGACCAATGAGCGGCTATTGATGTCGAGCGTCCAACCGTTAAAGGTGTAATTTTCAACAGAGCGTTTTTCTTCAGGCTCAGAATTTTGGTTCAAAGAACGCGTCAGAAGATTGCGCGCACGAATGGTCAGTTCACGGGGATTGAAGGGCTTGGTAATATAATCATCTGCGCCGATTTCAAGACCGAGAATTTTGTCGACTTCGTTATCACGGCCCGTTAAGAACATGAGCGCAATATTGCCTTGCTCGCGCAACTCACGTGCTAACAGAAGGCCATTTTTGCCGGGAAGATTGATGTCCATAACGATCAAGTTAATGAGGGGATTGGCTGAAAGCACGCTGTGCATTTCATCGCCATCATTGGCCTCTAGAACGGTATAGCCTTCTGCCTCAAATATGCTTTTGAGCGTATTACGAGTGACGTTTTCGTCTTCTACTATTAAAATATGTGGAGTTTGCATTGGGGTTACCTAAATTTCTTGAGCGAATCGGGTGTAAAATCTAGAACACGCAAGATTCTATGGATAAATGTACAAACAGGAAATGTAGAAAAAGAATGTTTTTAGAAATTCTACATAAATTTTAAAGCAATTTTGTAGGTCAACATTCGAGCTTCATTTTCAATATGAATCATGTTTTAACTTCCATTTCCGCGAAGATGTGAAGATGCAGTATCTTCGCGGTTATCTAAGCAATGACTTATCCATATTGATATGGAGCCTTTAATCACAACATCTTTCCCTGATACAAACTCCATCCGTAGAGAAAGTATTTTTATATGGTTTTACTCGTAATGAATACAGGTTTTAATCTAGTCAAAGGGGGAGTGCTCCCTGAGAATGGAACCGATTGTATTCATTTAACTGGGTGATAACAATGTTTAGTCATAAGGCAAGGATATATTTTTTTGTATTTATTGATATACGTCAACTTGAATTGAGTGAGCTTGAAATTTTTAAAAAAAGTTGAATTTACTTTTTCTATCCAGAAATAGCCATTTTAATGCTGTTGTATGATAACAGAAGCATCTTAGAGGTAACAGTAAATCTACGATCTAGATATAAATTACAAATAAACAGACAGGTTAGGTTGGAGTGTATGGGTGTTAATGGATTGTTGGTTTAATGCCTTTTTTTTGGGGCCTTAAACTGAGTGCCTATTTCATTCTATATAGAACAATGGCTTACTTAGACGTCCTTTTAAGATGAAGGTTAAAAGATAAAAAGGAAGAAAAAAAGGGGAGTTTAAAGAGAAGCAAAATAATCTTGATTAAGAAATTCAGAAGATGTGGAGTGAAGTGTTATTTTTTATGACTTCATTTTGATTTTGGCGTTGTGTATGGTGTTTTTTTGCTTGTGCTTGTTTTTTACTTTTGAGAGGCACCTCTAAGTCGTTAATTTAAATGATATTTTATCATTTAAATTAACTGCTCCCCGTTTGGAGGTGCAATAAAAAAACGAAGTATTAACAGAAAAGAACGAATTTAACGGAGTCTCATTACATTGTAACGGAATTTTTACCGGGGTTTTTCAGCGCTTTATTTATTTATAATAAGATTTCCATTT
This sequence comes from uncultured Enterovibrio sp., assembly GCA_947040595.1. Classification (GTDB taxonomy): domain Bacteria; phylum Pseudomonadota; class Gammaproteobacteria; order Enterobacterales; family Vibrionaceae; genus Enterovibrio. Next base: position 6,193 of record CAMRBZ010000035.1, read on the forward strand.
TAGGACAAAGAATATATAAAGTATTTAAAATCTTCCGTGTGTTTTTTGTTTTAATTAATCGCTTTATTTTGAATTAAAACTGAATTCCTCTGTTTTCATGGAGTGAAAGATATAAAATAAAATGCTTCGTTTTCTTATAATAAAAGCCTTTGAAGCTGACTTTATAGTTTGGCAGGGTGTTTGTTGTGTTTGTTTCTTATTGTGGATCATTAAGTTTTTCAATTAAAACATCAATCTAATATCGTCTAAAAACAATTTAATGTGGCAATTAAAAACAATGACTTGTATTAAATTAATCCTGAAATCCGTATTTTTTCAAAAGTGAGGAGGCTTATTTTAATTTAGAACCAAACCCATGCTTATTGATTGCGCGAAATTATACGCGCAATTTCATATGCTTGATAAGGGTCTTTGTGTTCTTTGTATGCCTTGTTTTTTATGCGTCGTTTCTAAATTAAAGAGGGAGTCGATCCCTTGATCAGAATTGAAATCCGATACCTAATTGATAGTTTGTGTCGTTATTGAAAGTTTGATTTAGATTAAGATCAACGCTTGCTTTCATATTGATCTCATCAGTGATTTTTACTTTACTGCTCATGATCATGCTGTTGACTGTTTCTTCGTTAATTCGTGCTGCTTGCACTGTGCCATCAAAAGAAACCCGTTCGTTGAGATTGTATTCAATCCCGCTAAGTAAGCCTCGGGATGTGGAAGAAAAAACACTTTCATTTGTTAGGCCCGTTGCAAGATAAATATTGATATTTTTCATCAATGAAAGATGATAGCCCGTTGTGACAGTCCAGCTGTCAAAGCCTTGGTCGCTGAGATGAATTGAATTTGTCAGCCAAATTCTCTTTTCTTCTTTGTCTGCATTTTCAGACAAATGGAAGGGGAACACATTTTCTGCAGAGACATTCAATGTCAGCAGTTGCAAGGTGAGGGCAAGGGCTCTTTTTTTCACCGTGCCTTTCTCCTGTTATAAGGCAATATGATCTTAACGGGCTAGTTTAAATGAGGTTTTATATTTTCGATAATGATTAAGGAGTGAAATATTAAGCAGTACACGATTTCACTTTTTTTCACATTATTTTCTTTGTTTCTTCTCCTTCTTTTTTGCAATATGAATGTTTTAGCTTTGAAATCTGCGCAGTTTATATAATAAACCACTCAATTATTTATTAATGAATCGGCTTGTGTCCCTGTAGGGGAAAACATCATTGAATTCGCCTTTATTTATTTTCTCCTGGAGTTCTTGCCAGTATTGGACCTCAAATAAATTAGAATGTAATTTTTCAAATAAAGAGCGAATTTTCGGATTAATAAGTAAAAAGGTACGAAATTCTTCAGGGAATACGTCGTTTTCACCCACGCTGTACCAAGGCTCTGCTGACATTTCATCTTCAATATTCCGTGCCTCTGGGATGGTGCGAAAATTCGTTTCTGTTAAATACGAAATTTCATCGTAATCGTAGAAAATGACGCGGCTGTGCCGTGAAACCCCAAAATTTTTAAACAGCATGTCCCCTGCAAAAATATTGGCTGCAGCAAGCTCTTTGATGGCATCGCCATACTCTAAAACCGCCTGATACAAGGCTTCGTCATCGGCTTGTTCAAGGTAAATATTCAGTGGGATCATTCGGCGTTCCATGTACAAATGCTTAATATGGATTTCGTGTCGCGTGATCTTGATGTTTGAAGGGGCGACCTTGAGCAATTCCTCGATAAGTTCATCACTAAAGCGCACTCTCGGAAAAACAAAATGACGGTATTCAAGGGTGTCGGCCATCCGGCCCACTCTGTCATGCTCTTTGACCAGTTGATATTTTTCTTTGACGAGTTCGGGTGTGGTCTCTTTTTGAGGGGCAAATTTGTCTTTGATGATCTTAAAAACAAAGCCATAAGAGGGAAGGGTGAAGACCGACATCACCATTCCTTTGATTCCGGGGGCGATAATAAATTTTTCTTCTGAATGCTCGAGGTGCTGAAGAAACTCGCGATACAATTCCATTTTGCCGTGTTTTTGACAGCCTATGGCGGTGTACAGCTGGGAGGGCGTTTTTTGAGGCATGAGTTGGCCTAAAAAATCCACTAAAGCGGCAGGAACGGGGGCATAAACCATAAAATAGGACCGTGCAAATCCAAAAATAACACTGACATCATCACTTTGGGTAATGCAGGCATCGACATAAATTGTGCCGTTTTCATTGATCAATAGAGGGAGAACAAAAGGACGCCCTTGATTGGCCATGTCGATATACCCAATCAAATAGGCGGCTTTATTGCGAAAAAAAGGTTCTCGGACCATATCAATCACAATTTCTTCACTCAGTTGCGGGCAGAGTTCGTTTTGCAAGGTTTCCATAATCCTCTGAACGTCACGCACTTTATTTTCCCAAGGGGCGGTAAAAGGGGTGTCATCGAGAAGACGTTCTAGGGTTTTTGAGAGGGTTTTGTTTTTTTCATTGTTGGAGTGATAACGTTTTAGAAGTGGCGTGGGGTATTTTGGAATTCGTCCTCTTTGCGAGCTGTCGACAAAGAGTTTTTCTCTTCGAATGTTTCTGTGTTCGAAAACACGACAATAAACGGAATTAAAAAAACTTTCTGCGATATCGTAGCGAGGGTAATCATGGAGCAACTGGCTGTATTCGTGCTTTATCGAGACTAAAAAAGAACGGGTCGCGTGTTGTTTGTCCAGCATGGTTATTAATTGCTGGCTGACAAGCCCGACATGGTGATCATAGTAATTAATGCGTGTTTTGAGTGCCAATTGAACATTTTTCCAGTCTTGTTTTTCAAAACGCTCAAGGGCTCCCGCGGTGACATCGAGAAAGCGACTGTACATGGCGTCTGCGCCTTGTAATATCGTTTGTGCGACAAGTTCTTTCATTGCTTCTGTCATTTTGGCCTCAAGCGTCTTTTTCTTGATTTTACTATGTGATCTAAGTGCTTATTTCGCCATTTTTTTTGAATGATAGTCGTGTCATTGCGCTCTTTTTTCAATCGTTTATGAAAAGTTGCGAAAAAGGGCGTTTTTTGGATTAAAGAAGAGAAATAGAGATTGATTTTATCTTCTTCCTTCGGTAATGCTTAATAGATAATCCATCAGTGTCATTGCGATTTTTCCTTTTGAGAAGCTCAAAGATGTTCAGAGGTTAGTTGTATTCAATCAAATAGAGGAATAGACATCATTGATTTAAGAATCGAAATTAAAGCGCTTTCTTGTATACCCAAAGTCATTGACGCTGCGCGCCTGCGCCAAACAAGTGAAGCCTCTGAGCATCCATCTTCTATGTGATTGGGCTTTGAGAGCGCAGCCAAAATCTAAGCGGCTTTAAAGGCGACGGGTGTATCCAGTCCAACATGATTGAATAACTTAAAATGAACCCTTCAAGATAAAGACGGGTCTGATTTCAAACAAGAACAAAGAGTGAAAGGAAAATTCAAGGATGAGAGTTTTAAAATTTGGTGGAACGTCCCTTGCGGATGCTGAAAAATTCAGTCGTGTCGCCGACATTTTGATGGACAACCCCGCAAAAAACGAAATATCTGTTGTTTTATCCGCTCCAGCTCAGGTGACCAATCGGCTTGTGGCCTTGGTTGAATATGCCATTCAACACAAGAACGCAGGAGAAAACTTAAAAGAAATAAGCGCTTTATTTTCAGATTTGTTTGAGGGGCTTTTTGAAATAGAGCCTGAATTTGATAAAAAGGGTCTTTTCCAAAAACTGGCGCTTTCAATGGGTCAGTTGACGGATTACGTTCAAGGCATTTCTTTGCTGGGTTTGTGTCCTGATAACATCTATGCCCGCATTATCAGTGAAGGTGAGCGCCTTTCTATTGCCGTCATGTCTGCAATATTAAAAGCGCGTGGTGTGCCTTTTTTTGTGATTGATCCTCAGTATTATCTTCAAGCAAAGGGGGATGACTTAGAAGCCTTGGTGGACATTGACGCTTCTACAAAAGTCTTTCAAAATGCCCCTATTCCACACGGGCACATCGGTTTGATGCCCGGTTTTACAGCCGCCAATGAGCAGGGTGAATTGGTGCTTTTGGGGCGCAATGGATCGGATTATTCTGCGGCGGTCTTGGCGGCGAGTGTACGGGCGCAATGTTGCGAAATTTGGACCGATGTAGACGGGGTTTACAGTTGCGATCCACGCTTGGTTTCCGATCCTACTTTATTGAAATCATTAAGCTATCAAGAAGCGATGGAATTGTCGTATTTTGGTGCAAAAGTCTTACATCCTAAAACAATCCTGCCCATTGCTCGCTTTCAAATCCCCTGTTTGATTAAAAATACCCAAAATCCTAAAGGGGCGGGGACGCTCATTGGAAAAGACACCGGAGAAGACAATCTGGCCGTCAAAGGGATCACCACATTAGGCCAGCTCTGCATGGTGAATGTTTCGGGCCCAGGAATGAAAGGCATGATTGGTATGGCTACCCGTGTCTTTGGCGCAATTTCTGCAGCCAAGGTGTCTGTTGTTCTTATCACTCAATCCTCTTCTGAATACAGCATCAGTTTTTGTATTGAAGGGCAAGATAAATCAAAGGCAGAACGGGCCTTGAAGGACTGCTTTGAATTGGAATTTAAAGAAGGGCTTTTAGAGCCGATTGAATTTGTTGAACATGTGGCGATAGTCTCTTTGGTTGGAGACCGAATGCGCACAGAAAAAGGGGTTGCATCGCAATTTTTTACCTCTTTGGCTCAAGTGAATGTCAATATTATCGCCATTGCGCAAGGTGCATCTGAGCGTTCTATTTCTGCTGTGATCCCTGAACATAAAATGGCTGAGGCCGTCAAAGCGTGCCACATCAATTTGTTCAAAAGTCAGCATTATTTGGATCTTTTTCTTGTCGGAGTCGGAGGGGTTGGGAGCGAGTTGATTGCACAAATTAAACGCCAACAACCGATATTGGCTCAACAAGGGATCCTTATTCGAGTGTGCGCCATTGCAAACAGCAAGGCCATGTTACTCAATGACATGGGGGTCAATCTTGATGCGTGGCGTGATGAATTGGCCCTTGAAAAACGGCCCTTTAATTTTGAACGTATGGCCAATTTGGTGCAAGAAAATCACGTTATTAACCCTGTTTTTATTGATTGTACTTCAGAGCAAAAAATTGCGGATCAATACACTGATTTTCTGTCGGCAGGCTTTCATGTGGTAACGCCGAATAAAAAAGCCAATACCTCCAACATGACTTATTACCAAGAATTGCGTCATTTGGCGAGGAAGAAGCACCGAAGGTTCATGTATGACACCACGGTGGGTGGCGGTTTGCCTGTCATTGAAAATTTACAAAATTTAATGGCCGCAGGCGATCGCCTTGAGAAATTTACAGGTATTTTGTCTGGCTCATTGTCAACTATTTTTGGGTGTTTGGATGACGGTGGGCTTTTCAGTGAGGCGAGCGCGATTGCGCGTAAAAATGGCTTTACAGAGCCTGATATTCGAGATGATCTTTCGGGTATGGATGTGGCACGGAAACTGTTGATTTTAGCTCGTGAGGCGGGAATGGCGCTTGAGCTCGAAGATGTCTGCGTTGAAGCGGCTTTGCCACCAGGTTTTGATCTTTCGGGTGACATAGACGCATTTATGCAACGCCTCCCAGAAGCCGATGCGTATTTTTCTAAACGCCTTTTAAAAGCGCAAGAAAAAGGACAAGTTTTGCGTTATATCGGGCGGATAGAAAATGGGGCTTGTTCTGTCAAGATCATGGAGGTGAATGAGAACGATCCCATGTTTAAAGTCAAAGATGGCGAAAATGCCTTGGCTTTTTACAGTCGTTATTATCAACCTATTCCTTTGGTGTTAAGGGGGTATGGTGCGGGCTCTGCGGTAACAGCCGCCGGCATATTTGCCGATCTCATGCGAACGTTAGGTTGGAAATTGGGGGTTTAATATGGATGTGGTTGTTTATGCTCCCGCATCAATCGGGAATGTAGGGGTTGGCTTTGATGTGCTTGGTGCTGCGATTTCACCGATAGATGGCACGCTTCTTGGGGACAGAGTTTGGGTAAAAGAAGGAGGCTCTCGCTCTTTTGAGCTTCATTGCTGTGGTCCTTTTGCGGATAAATTGCCCGTTAAAAAAGAAGACAACATTGTTCATTCTTGTTTTGAAATTTTTTGCCGTGAAATGGAAAAACGAGGTTTATCTGTGCGCCATGTGGAGGTTGTTCTTGAAAAAAACATGCCGATTGGCTCCGGTTTAGGTTCGAGCGCTTGTTCTATTGTGGCAGCTCTTGATGCGCTTAATCAATATCATGGAAACCCTTTAAGTGAGACTCTTTTATTGACCCTGATGGGGGAAATGGAAGGGTGTATTTCGGGTAGTTTACATTATGACAATGTGGCTCCTGCTTATTTGGGGGGTTTGCAGCTGATCTTGGAGGAACCTGAAAACATCTGCCAGTCTATACCGAGTTTTGATCATTGGTTTTGGGTCATGGCGTATCCCGGCATTGAAATTTCGACAGAAAAAGCACGCGCCATTTTGCCTTTCCATTATGACCGTCACGATTTGGTTCAACATGGTCGTAATTTAGCCGGATTTATACACGGGTCTTATACCCATCAGTCTTTACTCAGCGCCAAAATGCTGAAAGATGTTGTGGCTGAGCCTTATCGTGAGGTCTTGCTGCCAGGCTTTTCTTGCGCTCGTCAATATACAAAAGAGGCGGGTGCATTAGCGACGGGGATTTCAGGCTCTGGACCCACTCTTTTCAGTGTGTGTGATGATATTTTGGTGGCAGAGGGGGTTGCCAAATTGCTTTTGAAAAATTATGTGCAAAATGAAAATGGATTTGTTCATATTTGCAGAATAAATAAAGAAGGTTCAAGGCGAACAGGGACACAATTATGAAGCTTTATAATCTCTTAGAAAAAGAAGAAGTGGTTTCATTTAAAGATGCGCTAAAGCGGGGGCTTGGATCAAAACGAGGGCTTTTTTTCCCTTGTGATATTCCTTTTTTTGATGATATTGATGCCTTGCTGGAGAAAGATTTTATCTCGCGAAGCGCGCAGATCCTCTCCGCTTTTATTGGGGATGAATTAACTGGTGAAACTGTGCGAGACATGGTTGAAAAAGCGTTTTGTTTTCCCGCGCCTCTTGTGAAACTTTCATCTTTTATTTATGCACTGGAGCTTTTTCAAGGCCCGACTCTGGCTTTTAAAGATTTTGGTGCCCGTTTTATGGCGCAATCTTTGATGGCCTTTTCTAAGGGAGAAAAAATCACCATTTTAACGGCCACCTCTGGAGATACGGGGGCTGCTGTCGCCCATGCGTTTTATGAGATGGAAAACATTGAAGTGGTGATCTTGTATCCCAAAGGGAAAATCAGTGTGTTGCAAGAAGCTCTTTTTTGCAGCTTGGGGAAAAATATCCATACATTGGCGGTGAATGGCACCTTTGATGACTGTCAGTCCCTTGTTAAAGCCGCCTTTGACGATGAAAAGCTCAAGCAATCCATCGGCTTAAATTCGGCCAATTCGATCAATATCAGTCGCGTCATGGCACAAATTTGTTACTATTTTGAAGGCCTTGCGCAGCTTTCAAAATCCCAAAGAGAAAACCTGGTGCTCTCTGTGCCTTGTGGCAATTTTGGTAATTTAACCGCAGGACTTCTGGCAAAAGCGATGGGCGCTCCGATTAAGCGTTTTATTGTGGCAACGAATGCCAATGACACCGTTCCTCGTTATTTAAAAACAAAGAAATGGTTACCCCATAAAACGATCCCTACTTTATCGAATGCAATGGATGTGAGTCAGCCCAATAATTGGCCGCGCATTGAAGAAATCCTACGTTTGAAAAACGAAAAATTAACAGACTTAGAAGGGATTTCTTTTACGGATAAAGAGACCCTTGAAAGCCTTCAGAGCCTGTTTGAAAAAGGGTATCTTTGTGAGCCACATGGGGCCATTGCGTATCGCGGCCTTTCTACGAATTTAAAAGAAAAAGAACTCGGCCTCTTTTTGTGTACGGCGCATCCTGCAAAATTTAAAGAGACGGTGGATCTTGCTTTAAAACAAGACATTCCCCTTCCCGATATTTTGAAAAAACACGCAAAAATGCCCTTATTGTCTCTGGAATTAGAAAACGATTTTAAGGTATTACGGGTTTTTTTAATGGATTTAAAAAGAAAAACGCATGATGACAAAAAAGAGTGATATTAAGATGTTTTTTTGAATTTGAGTATGGAATTATATTTAAACAAAACGAGATGAAGAAAAAATGACGGACTCAATTACCTTGGGTATAAAAAGGAAAATAAACGTGAGCTTGCTTTAAAAAATCAAGGGTTGGATGTTTTTTTAGAACGAATGAGAAGAAAAAAAGAGTGAGAATGAAAATATAAACCGACGTTAAGTCGGTTTATATTTTTATATTTACATTGATGCGGTAAAAGTACGAGCAATAACGTCGCGTTGTTGCTCTGGGGTCAATGAATTAAAACGCACGGCATAGCCTGAAACGCGAATGGTAAGCTGTGGGTACAGTTCAGGATGCTTGGCGGCATCTTCAAGTGTTTCACGCTTGAGAACGTTCACGTTAAGGTGTTGTCCACCTTCAATTTTTGGAGCTTCTTCTAAGGCGATTTCGCGGCTTTCGTATTGACCAAGATCTGAAGCAGGAATGATTTGATCTGCTTTAAAGCCTTCTTTAGCACTGATACAACGCGCTTCGCTTGTTTCGCTGTCGAGTAACCAAATAGAATTTAAAAGCGCATCATTTGCTGCTTTTGTGATTTGAATGCCCGTAATCATTTTTGTTTCTCCATTGTAATTAAATTGAAATAATAACAAAACTTTAACGTACTTATGTTTGAGTATTTATATAACTCACTGTGAGCAAGACTATTTTGATTTTAATCAAAATACAACAAAAATATGCAGCTTGTGCGGTCTTTATTCTTTGTTTTAAATCAATTTAGGTGCAAAGATGTTTGATTTAGCATTTTTATAACAGGGCTGAATTTTCAGATTTTATGTTGATTTGTGTTTTTAGTAGACTCCTGAAAGGAAATAAAGAATTCCTTGTTCGAAATTTCCTCTTCAGGAGGCGAATGTTTCAATATAAGGTGCATTCTCGATAAAAAAGAAAAAGATGTATTTTATTGTTATTTCTTTGTTTATTGCTGTGTGTTTTTTTGGTCTTCAGAATGAAACCATTTTTGAGCGAGGTTTGTGATGAGGGCATTTATCATCAATGCGCTCAAAAGAATGCCAGACGTTATCACGAGCCAATGAGGTAATAAGGTATGCTCAGGGCCAATTTGTGGCATGACTTTGAAATGAAAGGTTTCGACCAAATAGTTGACCGTGATACCAGAGAGGAATGCTCCGCCTAAAACTCCGCCTAAATAAGACCACAAGGCTCTTTGTCCTAGCTCTTTTCGCACAACACCCAAAGTGGCAATATTGGTCGCAGGGCCTGCCAACATAAAAACGAGGACGGCTCCAGGAGAGACACCCGCTAGCAGTAAACCTGCCGCGATGGGGGTGGATGCTGTAGCACAAATGTACATGGGAACAGAGACTATCACCATGACAAGCATTGCAAAAATGCCGTCTCCCCATTTTGCTAAAAAATCACCGGGGACATACGTTGTGATCAAGGCGGCAAAGAACAAGCCAATCAAAAGCCACAACGTGGTGTCTTTGACTAAATCCGTTGAGGCATAACGTATTCCCCAACCTATGCGGTATAAAAGAGATTTATCTTTTAGGCTGGAGGCGATGTCATTGTTTGTCGAGATGTTCTTTTTATTATTTTGTTGGGTTATTTTCTGATTGCTTGTATCAGAAGAGCAACAGTGTTTTATCGGTTTTGTGGGCTCTTGGGTTTTCAGTAAAGCACTGGTATTTTGGCTCGGGGTATTTTTTTTTGTGGACATGCAACATCCCTTTTGCTCTGGGTGTTGATTTGTATTAGAGGAGTGAAAAGTGGCTGGCGTATCCTTTTCATCACGACCAACCAATAACCCAGCAATAATGGCGCTTATAATGGCTGAAATGGGGCGTACACACGCCATAAATGGACCCAGTAATACATAGGAAACGCTCACTGAATCTATGCCTGTTTCTGGAGTGGACACTAAAAATGAAGTGGTTGCGGCTTTCGACGCACCTGCGCGCCGTAATCCGATAGCGGCAGGGATCACCCCGCAAGAGCACAAAGGCAAGGGGGCTCCGAGTAAGGCGGCTTTGATGGTGGTTTTAAATCCATGCCCTCCTAATTGTCTGTTCATCCACGCCATGGGGACAAAAACTTTCAAAAGCGCCGCTAAAAATAACCCCAATAAGAGCCAAGGGGCAGACTCTAAAAATAATGCGATAAAATTTTCTAATAACATATATCCCCCTTGTGCATATTTTGAGTGTCTGGGTGCTGGTTCATTGTCTCTTTTTCTGAGGAGCTGGACTCTAACGCTTCAAGAATGGAACAATCCTCTGCGCTTTCAGGGCCTCCACAACAGATTTCTGAAAGTTGGGTGAGGGATTTTTGAAAGCGTATAAGCTCTGCAATTCTCGTTTCAACTTGAATGAGTTTTGTTTCAACTAACCCCTTTACATCCGCACAGGCCCAATTAGATTTATTGAATTCAATAGATAATAAGTCGTTGATTTCTTTTAAACTGAAACCGACTGATTTGGCCCTGATTATGAATTTCAAACGGCGATGATCGTCTGAGCTATACAGTCGATAACCTGAATGACTTCGAGCGGACGCCGTGAATAAGCCATGTTTTTCATAAAATCGTAATGTGTCTGTTTTTAGATTGCATAATTGTGCAAGTTCACCGATACGATACATACGCGCTCTTTATTCAAAAAGGGAATGGGAGGTTTTTGAAGTATAAACCTTGGAGTTAAATCCAAGGTCAAGAGCTGAAAGGAAATGATTGCCTGTGATTTATACCCGTCGCCTTTGAAACTGCGTGGGTGTTGGCTTCTCTCGCTCAGGCCAATCACAGAGTCCATCTATGCTCTGGGCCTTCACTCGTTTGCTGCAAGCGCGGATCTTCAATTACTTTAGGTATTCAACTGCTTGCATTCTTTGGTGTTTTGATCTTCTATCAAAAGAAGCGCATGATGTATGTCTGTGAGTGTACCCGTCGCCTTTGAAGCTGTGTGGGTGTTGGCTAGGCTCGCAGCGCCCAATCACAGAGTTCATTGATGCTGAGGGGCTTCACTCACTTGCTGCAGGCGCGCAAGGTCAATTATTTTGGGTATAGCGCTATTTTTATTTTCAGAGCCTTGTTTTTTTTCAAAAAAAATTGAAATATGGGGCTGGATTCAAATAATAAACAACTCAGTGAGGAAGGTTATGACTTCAAAATTATCTAAAGAACAAGAAAATATGCTTGATGCGGCAACGTTCCGACGTTTTCTGAACCATCTTGATAATAATAAAGACGTACAAAATATTGACTTGATGATTTTGGCGAACTTTTGTCGTAATTGCTTAGGGAAATGGTATAAAGCCGAAGCCGATAAATTAAATATTCAAGTTACAGACGAAGAGGCCAAAGAGCGAATTTATGGCATGCCGTACAATGATTGGAAAATAAACCATCAAGTTCCCGCGACCGAAGAACAAATGAAAGCCTTTAATGCAAAAAAATAATGCCAATCTGGACCCGTCTCTTTTGACGCTGCGTGTGTGTTGGCTACGCTCGCAGCGCCCAATCACAGACTCCATCTATGTTCAGGGCCTTCACTCGTTTGCCGCAGGCGCGCATTTTCAAGTGTCTTGGGGATAGGTTAAATGCTCAGTGATTTTTCCGGCGCAATTTCTGACTCACGACTTAAGGGAATGGGTTCAATAAGAAAACGCTGATGTACAAGACTGAATTCAACTCGCTAATTTAGCACTCAATATACCCTCATGAAACGCGCGAATTTTGTTTAAAAAACCTTTACGCTTTTATCCTCTTTCAATTTTTTCTCTTGGGGTTCCAGGTTAAATCTTCTTTTAATTGTTTGGGTAAATGTTACTCTGCTATCGGAGTGAAATCGCGCAAAGAGAAGCAGATGAATACAGAAGTAAAGGCCTCGATAACGACCTGGGAGGCGCTTTTTGATCAAGAGAAAAAGCAAGGGTATTTTCAAAAAACCTTGGATTATATTGAGAAAGAACGAGAAAACGGAAAGAGGATTTATCCTGCGGAAGTGGATATTTTTAATGCGTTTTCTTTAACAAAATTGAACGATGTTAAGGTGGTTATTTTAGGGCAAGATCCTTATCATGGCCCCTCTCAAGCGCACGGTTTGTGTTTTTCTGTTTTACCAGGGATTAAGCCACCTCCTTCACTTGCCAATATATATAAAGAGCTCGTTCAAGATATCGAAGGATTTCATATTCCAACACATGGATATTTAAACCCTTGGGCAAAACAAGGCGTTCTTTTGTTGAACACAGTTTTGACTGTAGAAGAAGGGCTCGCTCATTCGCATGCGCATTTAGGTTGGGAGAAATTTACTGACAAAGTCATAGAAACCCTGAATATTCAAACTGAAGGCCTTGTATTTCTGCTTTGGGGCGCCCATGCTCGAAAAAAAGGCAAAGGCATTGATTCTGAACGTCATTGTGTTTTAGAAGCCCCGCATCCCTCTCCTTTGTCAGCCCATCGAGGATTTTTTGGATGTGGCCATTTTTCTAAAGTGAATGCTTGGTTAGAAATGAAAGGTCATAAAATCATTGATTGGAATTTATAATCTAACCATTTCAATAATTAAAATGCTTTTTAAATAAAAATTAAAAATAGACTTGTCGCCTTTGACGGTGCCTGCCTGTTGGGTGTGCTCGTTTTGCTCGCTCTGCGCAATGAGTGAGTTCATCTGTGCTTTGGGGCTTCATTTGTTTGTTGCAGGCGCGGATCTTCAAGTGCCTTGGGTCGCGGTATAAAAAATAAAGTTATACCCAAAGGAATTGAAGATGCGTGTAGGCGGCAAGCGAACGAAGCCCCTGAGCATAGAGGTACTATGTGATTGGGCTGAGAGAGTGCAGCCAACAACCACGCAACTTCAAAGGCGACGGGTATAGAGGTTTAAATTTCCTTCCTGTGGGTTCAATAGAAATAAGAGAACAAAAATGAACAAAACAATCATTTTATTGACGGGTCTTTTTTCAGTTAATTATGCATATTCAGAAACAGTCTCTTCGGTCTCTGATATATCGAAAATGGCCTGTGAAACAATGAAAAAAGCAGGGGTGATCACGGCTTCTTCTCCTGTTCAATGTGAACGACTGAAAAATGTGAATTTTTCCTATTTTGATTTTTCAGGACAAGAGAGAAAAAAAGGGCGAGTGGTCGTTTTGGATGCGGTAGCACCGCATGTTGCAAATATATTTACTTCGCTCCATGCGCTAAAGTTTCCTCTTCATCAAGCCGTACCGATGGAGTTTTATAAAGGAGACGATGTGGTGTCAATGGAAGAAAATAACACTTCGGCTTTTAATTATCGCGTGATTGCAGGACAAAAAAGTGTCTCTCTTCATGGATATGGTGTGGCGATTGATATTAATCCCATTCAAAATCCATTTCTTGAATTTGTCCCTTCAGGCCTTGTTCGTGTTAAGCCTTCTAAAGGGGTCAATTACATCAATCGTATGCAATATCGTATAGGAAAAGAGCCGCAAAAAGGTTTTGCTGAGCATGTTATAGATGTTTTTGCTAAAAATGGATTTCAATATTGGGGTGGGTATTGGGATACGCCAATTGATTATCAACATTTTCAAGTCAGTCGAGATATGGCAAAAACAATGACAAGGATGAAAGTAGAAGATGCTGCTTTGTTTTTTAATCGTTATACCGAATGGTATTCTGCGTGTCAAAAATCCTATCCAAAAGCCTATTCACAAGCGCGAGTCAATGATTATGTTGTTTATCTGACGAAAAGGTTAGGTACACCTTCTTTATTTGAAGCCTATTCAAATAGCCCTATGAAAACGTTATTTTTAATTAATAAAAAAATCAATCCGACGAGTACATGCGTAAAAAAATAATAAATGTATACCCGTCGCCTTTGAAAGTGTGTGGGCTTTAGAACTCGGTGAGGATGTGTTTATTCCTCATTTTTAAATTGAACATCTCCTGGGCGTCTTTTTAAAGAGGTTGGTTTGTATTCTTCTATTGCTTTATACCCGTCACAATAACTTCCCGTCATGTCATATTTTTTCCGGCCTGCTTCTATTTTTCGTTCAGCAATACGGCGTTGTTTGATTGTTATTTCAGTGGCGCTGAAGATTTGGTTTTGATTCAATAGTTCTTTTAGGAATTTTGTTTTGCATATGTTTTCATTGTTATTAGTGACAAAATCTTCTGTTTCTTCTGTTTCTTCTGTTTCTTCTGCTTCTTCTGTTTCTTCTGTTTCTTCTGTTTCTTCTGTTTCTTTATTTTCATTATCT
>CAMRBZ010000036.1 GCA_947040595.1 uncultured Enterovibrio sp.
CTAGGAGTGATGCGTTAAGCGGTAACAGATCGAGGCCTTCTGTGGCGGGTTGGAATAAACGGACAAAGACCCTGCATCTTCAAAGGCGGCAACGAGAATAAGAGAGTTGAAGGCACAAGTTGAGTGAACCTGTTTATTCAACGATGGGCTGAATACAGGGACATAAAAGGAAGGACCATGAAAACGAGTGCAATTTTTTTTGGGTTTGGGTTGTTATTTGGATGCAGTGGACCATCAGGGTATGATTTACCTCCACCATTAAGAGGCATTCAAGAACAAATCCTGCATTGTGAGTATGAAAATGCGTTGGCGATACTACAGCAATTTACGGTGATAGGTAATGAAGCAGAAAAATCATTTTCCTTTGAGCAGATGGGGATCATTTATCAAGACGCAGGAGACAATCAAGAATTTGATCATACTTTAGAGCGTTTTATGTTCAGTAAAACGGGAAGAACGTTACATTCTCAGAATGTGCTTGAGAAATGGAATGCATCTTGGAGGAATCTGCGCGAAAAAAGAGCTTACTTTACGGGAAATGCGAGCTGTAAAAAAGAAAAGATGCCGAAAAAACAGATGAAAAAATGAATGAAAGCAGGAAGGACACTCAGAAATAAAAAAAGCGAACCAAAGTTCGCTCTTGATCATTTGTGTTCTTTAAAAGAAACAAAGCCGATTATTGTACTGCTTCGCTTTCAACGGGAACAATTTGGCTAGCATGAAAGCCTTTTGCTCCTTCTTGAACTTCATAGTTTACTGTTTGGCCTGCTTTAAGTGTTCGGTAGCCATCCATTTGGATTGTGGAATAGTGAGCAAAAATATCCCCTTCGCCCTCCTCTGGGCAGATAAAACCAAACCCTTTTGCGTTGTTAAACCATTTAACAGTGCCTGTTGCCATGCGAAAAATCCCTCTTGCATTCAAATTGCATAACTATGAGTAAATATTGAATTTTCATTCTCTATGCTCAATTGTAATTGATGCTGTATCTATTAGCTTCCATTTCCACTTTAGTAGAAAAAAAGACTCAGTCAAGCAGCTAAGGAGGGATATGGAGGTATTTCAAGAAAAATCGCGAAGTATATAATGAAAGGATGACGAAGATAACATTTTGATTTCACTGCTCAATGTTTCTTAGTTGATTTATAAGTCATTGAATTAAAAAGAATTAAATTGCAACGACTAAAATCTCTATTTTCTTTATAATCAATAACTTATGAGCTTTTCGTTTGCCTTCATCAAAAAAGACGTGAATGAGACAGAAAGATAAATTAATGATTGATTTTCTTGGTTGTTTTTTATTGTTTATTGAAATTCTTTAAGATGAAAATAGAAGACATCCTTGTTGCATGTATCTTTATTGAATAGAAGAAGGATTGGTTTTATATAATGCAGAAGGAACGAAACATTAAAATGTGTTTATTTGACTATTTATTGGATTATGATCTTCTGATAAACCCGCTTTATTACTTCTTTTTATTTCCCCTTATTTTGTCGGTATTTTCCTGTTTTATTTTTTTAAAATCAATATTTTAACGTATTTACTTTTGGAATGAGGATGAAAGGGACCGTAGCATTGTTTCTGTTGCTGGAATACAATCTGTGCATTAGGTTTTAAGTTGCGGTAGAGTTTATTTTTCTGAACCTTATAAGCGCAATAACATCAGCGTAACATATTGTTTCATAATAATATCTGAACTACCTTAAAAGAAAGAAATCTCTCATGACAAAATCATATGAATGGACCGCTCCTGATGTAATCGAAGCGGACAAAGTAAAAGAGAAGCCTCCGTCATTGTATAAAGTGCTTTTAAATAATGACGATTACACACCGATGGAATTTGTTGTTGAAGTGCTACAACGATTTTTTAGTATGGATTTGGAAAAAGCAACACACTTGATGCTACTGGTTCACTATGAAGGAAAGGCGATATGTGGCGTTTTTTCGGCGGAAGTGGCCGAAATGAAAGTCACACAACTAACGATGTATGCGAAAGAACACCAGCATCCTCTTTTGTGTACAATGGAAAAGGCTTAATTTACTGATTTTATTGATAAAATTAGGTTGTTAGTGTCGCTAGACATGCAGGTTATTGAAGGAGATGCCTTATGCTAAATAAAGAACTCGAAACAAGCCTAAACGAGGCTTTTGCGAGAGCCCGTGAAAAGCGCCATGAATTTATGACGGTCGAACATTTGTTATTGGTGCTTCTTGAAAATGCGGCGTCGCGAGAAGCTCTTTTGGCTTGTCGCGCTGATCTTGTCATATTGCGTCAAGAGCTAAAAGCCTTCATTGAGCAAACCACCCCAATGATCCTCAATGAGGATGACAACCGTGAAACCCAACCGACACTCAGTTTCCAGCGCGTTCTTCAACGTGCTGTTTTTCATGTTCAATCTTCAGGTCGAAGTGAGGTTACTGGGGCGAATGTCTTGGTGGCCATTTTCAGTGAGCAAGAATCTCATGCGGCGTATTTATTGAAGAAAAACGATATAAGTCGTCTTGATGTGGTTAATTTTATTTCTCATGGAACCACTAAAACCTTCAATAATGATGAAAATATACCTGGCTCTGATCATTCGACAGAGGAGTCGGTGGTTGAAGGTGGTGAAGACAAACTGGATAATTTTGCCACGAATTTAAACCAGTTAGCGAGAGTAGGGGGCATTGACCCCCTCATAGGTCGAGACAAAGAGTTGGAGCGTACGATTCAAGTCTTGTGTCGTCGCCGTAAAAACAATCCTTTGCTGGTCGGAGAAGCCGGTGTGGGGAAGACGGCCATTGCAGAAGGTTTGGCTTGGCGCATTGTTGAAAAAGACGTGCCTGAAATCATTGAAAATTGCATTATTTATTCTTTAGATATTGGTTCATTGCTTGCGGGAACCAAATACCGAGGGGATTTTGAAAAACGTTTTAAAAGCATTTTGAAGCAGCTTGAAAAAGAAGAGAACGCCGTTTTGTTCATTGATGAAATTCATACCATTATCGGTGCGGGTGCTGCATCGGGTGGGCAAGTGGATGCGGCCAATTTAATCAAACCCTTGCTTTCAAGTGGAAAACTTCGTTGTATCGGTTCAACGACGTACCAAGAATACAACAGCATTTTTGAAAAAGAACGCGCCCTTGCACGACGTTTTCAAAAAATAGATGTGATAGAGCCTTCAATTGAGGACACGATTAAAATATTGATAGGCTTAAAATCCAAATACGAAGCTCATCATGAAGTACGTTACACAAACAAAGCTTTAAGGGCGGCTGTTGAGCTTTCTTTTAAGTACATCAATGATCGTCACTTGCCCGATAAAGCCATTGATGTTATCGATGAAGCTGGAGCGCGTTGTCGATTGGCCCCTGCGAATAAACGCAAAAAAACGGTGGGGGTCAGTGACATCGAATCGATGATCGCAAAAATGGCGCGGATCCCTGAAAAATCGGTCTCTTCTACGGATCGTGATATTTTAAAATCGCTTGAACAAAAACTTAAAATATTGGTTTTTGGACAAGAAAATGCGATTAGCGTCTTGTGTGAAGCCATCAAGTTGAGCAGAGCGGGTCTTGGCGCGGAAAATAAACCTGTAGGTTCCTTTTTGTTTGCAGGCCCTACCGGGGTAGGAAAGACGGAAGTGACTGTGCAACTGGCACGGGCAATGGGAATTGAGTTACAGCGCTTTGATATGTCAGAGTATATGGAACGACATACGGTCAGTCGATTAATTGGTGCGCCTCCTGGGTATGTGGGCTACGAGCAAGGGGGACTCTTAACTGATGCCGTGATTAAACATCCTCATTGTGTCGTTTTGCTTGATGAAATAGAAAAAGCCCATCCAGATGTCTTTAATCTGTTATTGCAGGTGATGGACAACGGCACCTTGACAGACAACAATGGCAGAAAAGTCAATTTTAGAAATGTGATTTTAGTTATGACGACTAATGCTGGTGTGTCAGAGACCGTGCGTAAATCCATTGGTTTAATACAGCAAGATCACAGTCTTGATGCCATGTCAGAGATCAAAAAAGTCTTTTCTCCAGAATTTAGAAATCGCCTTGATAACATCATTTGGTTTAATAATTTAGATCAAAGTGTCATTTTGCAGGTTGTCGATAAATTCATTGTGGAGCTGCAAGCGCAATTGGATGTGCGGGGTGTTTCATTAGAGGTTTCTGATAAAGCGAAACTCTGGCTTGCAGAAAAAGGGTACGATAAATCCATGGGTGCACGCCCAATGGCCCGTGTGATGCAGGAGCATGTTAAAAAGAACCTTGCAAATGAGCTGTTATTTGGGTGTTTAGTGAATGGTGGAACGGTCAAGGTTGGTTTGAAAAAGAATGAATTGACCTTTAGTTTCAGTGATGAAATGGAAACGGCTTAACTTTTTTATAAGGTTTTTTCAAAAATCTTTTTTGAAGGACAACAAAAACCCAGCATGAGCTGGGTTTTTCTTTTGCGATCTAGGAGGATTAACGTGTGCGGAAAATGATACGTCCTTTTGAAAGATCATAAGGCGTCATTTCAACGGTCACTTTATCACCAGTGAGAATGCGTATATAGTTTTTACGAATTTTACCTGAAATATGCGCGGTCACAACGTGGCCGTTCTCGAGTTCAACACGAAACATGGTGTTTGGCAGGGTATCTAAAATAGTACCTTGCATTTCAATTACGTCTTCTTTTGCCATTTAATCCTCTGGGGCTATCTTTAAAGCCAATTTTTGACCGCAAAATGATAGCTTGATAATGTGCGTCTGTATAGATCAGGGTTGGGATTTTGCTATTTTGTAATCACAGTGACCAACAAAAATGGGCAGGATGTTTGAGCAAAAAGAGAAAGCCGAACACTAAAATAGAGACAATTTTTATATTGTATTTGATTTTTTGTCGCTCAGCCAGTGATTTTTTATTCTGTTTGTACCCAGGCGTTATTAATATATTTTTGATTTGGTTTGAATTTATCTTTGTAGTTCATGGCTGGGCAGCTGTCAATCTGAAAACCGAGATAAAGCCAAGCTTGCCCTTTGCGTTTTGCCTCTTGAATTTGCGCTAAAACACACAAGGATCCCAAGGAAAGTCTATGTTGGGGTGCGAAAAAACTGTAAATGGCACTGTAAGCAGAATGAAAGAGATCAGTGATCGCCACCGCAATAAGCTCTCCGTTTTCGTAAAGATGGAGATAGCGTGTTTCTTGCCAGTGGCTTTGAATAAAGGACAGAAAATCCTTTTGATTTGCGGGAAACATGGCGCCTTCTCGGTGGCGCTCAGAAATGTAGGCTTCGTAAAGCGAAAACCAATTCTTATCAAGGCTATCTTGAAAGCGCACTTCGAGTTTTGATAATTGATTAAGCTGTCGTTTTTGACTTTTTGATGGGGAAAAGTGTTGAATATCAATGCGCAGAGAGTGGCACTTTGAACAATTTTCACATTGGGGTCGATAAAGATTGTTTCCTGTGCGTCGAAATCCGGCTTGAAGCCATTGATTGTAATTTTCGCTTGAAAGGAGATGAGGCAAGATCACAAAAGCCAGGGATTGTTGTTCTTTTGGAAGGTAAGAACAAGGCTCGTTGGGGGTGAGTCCTAAAGGTACGCGGTATTTATTCATGAGGGTGTCTCAGCCATTGTTGATGAAATACAGAGCCTTCGAGAATGATTTTTTGACATGACTTGAGCTTAAAAATGAAATCATCGCGCGTCAGTGCGGATGCGCCCATTCGGGATAAATGCGGTGTCATCATTTGACAGTCAATAAGCCGTCCTCCGTGCTTTGTAAAATGCGCGCAAAAAAACCAAAGTGCGGTTTTTGATGCGTCCGTTTTGATTGAAAACATCGATTCACCACAAAATACCCCGCCGAGACAAACCCCATAAAGCCCGCCAATCAATTGATTTTCTTCCCACACTTCTACGCTGTGCGCCTTTCCTGATAAATGTAAACGTGAATAGGCCTCTCTCATTTCTTGCGTTACCCAAACGTCTTTTTCGCCTCGGATGAGGGCACATCGCGTAATCACTTCATTGAAACAGTGGTTGATGGAGACCGTGTATTTTTGTTTTCGGACTGTCTTTTGTAAACTTTTACTGGGTTTAAAGGCATGAGGAAGGAGGATAGCGCGCGTGGAAGGAGACCACCATAAATACGGATCATGAAGACTAAACCAAGGAAAGATCCCTTGTTCATAAGCGCAAATAAGACGCCTTTCAGATAAGTCTCCGCCGATAGCAAGGAGGCCGTCAGGTTGGGTTAATGCGGTTTCAATCGGAGGAAAAAAGGTGGGGTCATCGTCTATTAAGGGGGGTAAATACAGGGTCATAAGAAAGCTCCATTCGATGCTAAAGAAGGAGCCTTGGCTCCTTTTTTTAGAATAATACCCGTTGTTTTTGTGTTGCTTTGCTTGAATTTTAAAGCGCAAGGCCATTAAATGCGTTGAAAAAACTGAGCATATTGGCCACCTGCATTCTTGAGTGTTTCGTGTGTACCTTGTTCTATGATTTCGCCTTCATCCATTACACACACACGGTCCATTTTGTTTAACCCGACAAGACGGTGAGTGATGAAAAGCACCGTTTTTTCTTTGGCATGTTCGAATAATAACGCCAAAATCTCTTGCTCTGTTTTCATATCCAGTCCTTCAGTGGGTTCATCCAATAAAAGAAGGGGGGCATCGTGAAGTAATGCGCGGGCGATCCCTATCCGGCGACGCTCTCCACCTGAAAGGGGCCGTCCTGCATCGCCAAGCCATACATCCAGACCGCTCTTTTCAAGCAGATGAGAGAGGTTGACTTTTTCAAGGATTTCGATGAGCTCTTCATCGGTGGCGGTGGGTTTGGCTAAGCGTAAATTATTTCTGAGGGCATCGTTAAAAATATCCACCCGTTGGCTGACCACGGTGATGGCTTGTCGCAAGGCAGACTCACGCCATTGATGAAGCGGTATCCCATCAAGGTGAATGCTCCCCGCGCAGGGATCCCAAGCGCGTGTGATCAATTGAAGCAAGGTCGACTTTCCACATCCGGTGCGGCCAAGGAGCGCCATTTTTTCCCCTTTTTGAAGCGAAAGAGAAACGTCATGGAGGGCCATTTTTTGCATACCAGGATAAGCAAAACGGACGTTTTTTATCTGGATGTTTCCTTTAGCTGGACCTGGATGTCCTTTTGAGTCAAAGGCGGTTTCAGGTTTGGCTTCGAGGATTTCATTGAGGCGAGTGGCGGAGGTGCGTGTTTGGCTTAAAAATTGAAATGCCCCGCTGATGGGCATAATGAGTTCAAAGCTTGCAATGGTCGCAAAGGCCACCAAAGCAATGAGCGGGTTAGGCGGACCTTGTGTGAGGGTGTCGGCCGCAAGCCAGAGCATGAGGATCAGCGTCATGCCATTCAGAGTCAATAACATGGCCACAGAAAAAGCAGAAATGCAGGCCATTTTCCGTTGTGCTTTGAGGAGTTTTTTTTCCGCTTCTTCCGTTTTGGCTCGAAAGCGCCCTGATGCCCCAAAGATTTGCAATTCAGCTTGCCCTTGAAGCCAGTCAAGCAAGGTGATGCGAAGGTGTGTTTTTTCTTGGGTGATTTCTTCCCCATGGGGGCGCCCAAGATGATAAAACAAAACCGGAAATCCCACGGACAAAAAAAGTAAAACAGCCCCGAGAGTGAGTCCGAGGAGGGGCTCAATCCAATACAAAAATCCACTGATCCCAAAAATGCCAATGAAGGCCACAAAAAGTGGGCTGATGAGACGTAAATACAGGTGATCCATGGCATCTACATCCGCCACAAGGCGGTTCAAAATGTCGGCGTCTCTAAGGTTGGCTATTTTTCCTGGTATGAGAGGGGTGAGTTTTTCAAAAAAGAAAATACGCAAATCGGCCAGTAATTTAAAGGTGCTATTGTGGCTCACGACTCTTTCAAACCAACGGCCTGCGGTACGGGCAATGGAAAAGCCCCGCACGCCCGCAGCGGGCAACATAAAATTGAAATTGCTGATGGCCAGCACACCGGCGACGGCGGAAGCTGCAATAAACCAGCCTGACAGCGTGAGAAGGCTGATGGCAGAGGCCAAGGTGAGAAAGGATAAAAAGATCCCAAAAAAGAGCCCTTTCCAGTGGTCTTTATACATTTTTAAAAAGGGGATCAAATCATGCATCGAGGTTGCTCCTTTGTGCGATTTTATCTGCAGACGCGGCCCTTTGCATTTGAGAAAAAACACCCTCTTCTTTTTGCAAATCATAAAAGCGGCCTTGTTGAACGATTTTACCTTTGTGCAGGACAAGAATGTTATCGCAATGGATCAGTTGTTCTATTCGGTGATTCACGATGAAAGTCGTGCAGTCTTTCGTTGCTTTTTCAAGACTTAACGCGACAAGACGTTCACTTTTTGCATCCAGGCTTGCTGTTGGCTCATCTAAAAGCCAAAAACGCCCACCATGAAGCAAGGCGCGGGCTATCGCAATGCGCTGCGCTTGCCCTACAGAAATGCCCGAGGCGCGATCGCCCACAAGATAGTCAAAGCCGTTTTCTAAACCCTCGATAAATTCATACGCAAATGCGGCGTGCGCAGCCTCAAGGATTTCTTTTTTACTCGCGCTGGGTCGTGAAAGACAGATGTTCTCTTTGAGGGTGCCGTGAAAAAGTTGTGGGGTTTGTCCTACCCAGCTTATTTGTTGACGCCAAAAAGAGAGATCCGCGTCTCTTAATTCGAGATCATTGATTTTTAAGGACCCTCGGTAGGGTAAAAATCCCAAAAGGGCATGTACAAGGCTCGTTTTTCCCGCGCCACTTTCTCCCACTAAAGCCACTTGGCTGCCAGATGGAATATCAAAGTCCACAGGGCCGACTAAAACGGTGCCATCTTGGCTTAAGATCTCAAGTCCTTTTGCATGAATATGAAAGGCGTTCGTGTCGAGTTTTTCTTGGCCTTCACTTTGGTGCAAGGGGGCGGCATCAAGAAATTGAATCAAGGACTCGGCGGCGGCAATGGCTTGGGCTTTTGCGTGGTAAAAGGTACCAAGATCGCGAAGAGGCTGATAAAACTCAGGCGCCAATAAAAGGACAAAAACCGCAACAAACAAGCTGATACTGACGCCATAATGCCCGAAATTAAGCTCGCCAATGAAACTGAAACCAAAATAAACGGCGGTCATGGCAATCGACAGGGCGGTAAAAAATTCCAACACAGCAGAAGATAAAAATGCCAAACGCAGTACGTCCATGGTGCGCTTTCTAAATTCATCAGAGGCGACCCGTAAATGGTCACTTTCTGCTTCAGCTCGAAAAAACAAACGCAAAGTAGGAAGGCCTCTTAAGCGATCATAAAAATGCCCTGATAAGCGTTGCATGGCTTTAAAATTGCGGCGGTTTGCATCGGCGGCGCCCATGCCAACGAGGGCCATAAAAAAAGGAACCAAGGGCGCTGTGAACAGAAAAATAAGTCCGACGGCCCAGTTGAGAGGAAACACGACCACAAGAATGGTCAATGGGATCATCACAGCAATGGCCATTTGAGGAAGGTAACGCGCAAAAAAATCTTGCATTTCTTCTATTTGCTCAAGAATGAGCGTCGCCCAAGCGCCTGCGGGTTTTCCTTGGAGGGTGGCAGGGCCAAGGCTTTCTAATTTGTTCATGATGCTCTGTCGGACATGATGGCGAACCGCTTCTCCGACAAGGTAACCTGCTTGTTCTTTTCCAAAGCTTGAAAGCGCGCGCAGGGCGATCAGAAGGGCAAGGCCTAAAAAGGAAGACAAAAGCGCCGATTTATCCGTTTGTTCAATGATAAGCTCATGCAAAATATGGGCGAGTAAGGCCGCTTGCAGCATTAAAAAAATCCCGGAGACAAACGCCAATCCCAGGGTGACGTAAAGCCATTTTTTCCCGAGGTGACTTTGACTTTTTAGCCATTTTATGAGTAATCGATGTTTTTGTTTATCCATAGTGTTTTTCGGTATAGGCCTTTAAGCGAAAGTATGATGAGAGAAGGGCGTTTTGGTTCATTTTATTAAAAAAAGCCGATGGCCCACTCAATTTGGGGCCATATACTCCTCGCCTTTGAAACTGCGTGGGTGTTGGCTGTGTTCGCTCAGCCCCATCAGAGAGTGCACCTATGTTCAGGGAGGGCACTCGCTTGCCACCGGCACGCAACGTCAAGTGTCTTGGGTAAACAAATAAATCAGACCCTGATCTGTGTTTACCCTTTTTTTGAGTCTAAATAGCGCTCAGCGTCTAATGCTGCCATGCAGCCTGTGCCTGCTGAGGTAATGGCTTGGCGGTAGATTTGATCCATGACATCGCCTGCGGCAAAAACCCCTTCGATGCTGGTTTGGGTGGCATTGCCTTCTAGCCCGGAGGCCACGCGAAGATAGCCCTTGTTCATTTCGAGCTGCCCTTCAAAAAGACCGGTATTGGGTTTATGGCCTATTGCGACAAAAACACCCATCACATCGAGATCTTCTGTGGCATGGGTTTGGGTGTCTTTTAAACGAAGGCCCGTCACGCCCATTTCATCTCCGAGGACCTCATCCAGGGTTTTATGTGTATGAAGGACAATGTTGCCCGTTTCGACTTTTTCCATTAAACGACGAACCAGGATTTTTTCGGCCTTAAAGGTGTCACGGCGGTGAATAAGGTGAACTTCGGATGCAATATTTGATAAATAAAGGGCTTCTTCGACCGCTGTATTGCCGCCACCAATGACCCCGACTTTTTGATTGCGGTAAAAAAAACCGTCACAGGTTGCACAGGCGGAGACGCCTCGGCCTTTAAAAAGCGTTTCAGACTCAAGTCCCAGATATTGTGCAGAAGCGCCTGTTGCAATAATGAGGGCATCACAGGTGTATTCAGCCTCATCCCCTTTTAAATAAAAAGGACGAACGGATAAATTGGTTTCGATGATCTCATCGACAATGATTTTTGTGTCAAATTTCTCGGCGTGCGCTTTCATTCGGTCCATCAAAGCAGGACCGGTTAAGCCTTCCGGATCGCCCGGCCAGTTTTCAACGTCGGTGGTGGTGGTCAGTTGTCCGCCTTGCTCAGGGCCTGTGATCATGACGGGATTGAGGTTCGCTCGGGCTGCATACACAGCGGCCGTATAGCCTGCGGGGCCTGAACCTAAAATTAGAAGACTGACATGTGTGACCTTGCTCATATTTTCTCCGAATGCCAATAAAATGGAGGGGATGTGGGCTTCGATTGTAGGGAAAATGCTTTGTGAAAGGAAGTGTAAGCGCATGCCTTCTCATTTGATTGACCGTGATATCCAAAAGAACGGATTGAAAATTCAATCGATGTGACGGGCTTATACCCGTTACCTTTTAAACTGAAGGGCGGTTGGATGCCCTCACGTCGGTCAATGAGGGCCTCTTTTTATGCTGATGGCACATGGTTTTTTTCTCTTTAGGCCTCTTTCGCCTCTTCAGATTATGGAGTAGAGGAGATGGCCTGCTTGGGATCCATGTAGGGAAGATGAAAGGTGTCTGCCAATTCTTTGTTGGTGACATGCCCATGAATGATATTCAATCCATTTAATAGGTGTGGGTCTTGTTGAAGTGCCTCGCGGTAGCCTAAATTTGCCAATTTTAAGACAAAGGGCAAGGTGGCATTGTTGAGGGCGAAGGTGGAGGTATGGGGAACCGCCCCTGGCATATTGGCGACGCAGTAGTGTACAACCCCATCAAGAATGTACATGGGATCGCTGTGAGTGGTGGGGTGGGAGGTTTCAAAGCAGCCCCCTTGATCTATCGCGACATCGACCACAGCAGATCCTTTTTTCATTTTTTTGATGTGTTTTTTTGTGAGTAATCTGGGGGCGCAAGCGCCTGGAATGAGCACCGCGCCAATGACAAGATCTGCGTTTAAAACGCATTTTTCGAGGGTCTCTTGTGTGCAATAAAGGAGCTTTGCTCTGCCTTGAAATTCTTTATCTAAGCTGCGCAATGTGATCGCATTTGTGTCTAACACTGTTACATCGGCATGCATACCAAGGGCGATTCTGGCGGCATTAGACCCAACAACGCCGCCCCCTAAAATGACCACGTTTGCAGGGGCCACCCCCGGGATCCCACTCAGTAATATTCCAGCGCCCCCGCGTGATTTCTCCAAGGCTTGTGCCCCCGCTTGAATGGCCATACGGCCCGCAACTTCTGACATGGGGGTTAAGAGGGGCAAGTGGCCGTTTAGATCTGTGACCGTTTCATAGGCAATGCAGATGGCCTGGCTCTGAATGAGATCTTGTATTTGAGCTAAATCAGGTGCAAGGTGCAAATAGGCAAATAAAATGTGCCTCGGCTGCAGCATCTCGCGCTCTGAAGCTTGAAGTTCTTTCACTTTGACAATCAATGTGGCTTTCGAAAAAACATCTTGTGCAGTGGGTAAAAGGACTGCGCCGCAGAGAAGATAATCTTTATCTGTTAATCCGATAGCGTCTCCTGCGTGCGTTTGAACGTAAACGGTATGTCCGCATTGAGTGAGGGCGCGTACACTGGCTGGAACCAAGCCCACGCGGTATTCATGGTTTTTAATTTCTTTCAATAGACCAATAATCATTCTTGCTCCTTTATTTATTGAAGGAGATAATGCTTGTTAAGTTCTTGTATCATCATATTTAGAACGAGTATAGTGCCCATTAATACAGATTTAATAGTTAATACGATCTGATGAATTTGACCCCAAACATGATTGGCTTATGGAATAAAACATATTTGACAACAAGGACGTATAAAGGCGGAGTGACATGATGGAAGCAAAAAGTAAACCGTCCAAGGAATTGGATCGTATTGATAAAAATATTCTTAACGAATTACAAAAAGACGGGCGCGTTTCTAACGTTGAGCTCTCTAAACGGGTGGGGTTGTCTCCCACGCCTTGTCTTGAGCGCGTTCGGCGTCTTGAACGCCAAGGTTACATCATCGCATACACGGCCTTATTGAACCCTCAATTCCTGGATGCGTCCTTGCTCGTGTTTGTTGAAATTACATTAAATCGAGGGGCGCCTGATGTGTTTGAAGAGTTTAACATTGCGGTCCAAAAGCTGGATGAAATACAAGAGTGCCATTTAGTGTCGGGGGATTTTGATTATCTTTTAAAAACCCGTGTTTGCGATATGTCGGCTTACAGGAAGCTCTTGGGTGAAACCCTTTTGCGTCTTCCTGGCGTAAATGACACTCGCACTTACGTCGTGATGGAAGAAGTGAAACAAACCAGCCATCTCGTGATAAAAACACAATAAAGAGGCGAATGTGTCCGTTTGTCATGGGAGCATCTTGGTTCAAATTTTTTGTTCTCAATGTTGAACATCCCACCGTTTAAAAAAAAGAACGGATGAAGTGTGATATTCTGCAAACCGAGTTGCATGGCGCTCGGTTAGTTTTTTCTTTGGTGTACAATTTCTAATACTCGTTGTGTATACCCAAGATATTTGAAGAGCCAGCCAACAACTCAGTCTCTTCAAAAGCGACGGGTATGCCCACAATGTCCTCTTTTCCGTGAAAAATCGATCGTGATTGAAGAGACTTAATAATGGAGTTTTTCTTGCGCCAGGAGCATAAAAAAACGGATACCTTTCACCGTTTAAATGGGATACAGCGTTTAAAAGAAAGTGCACTTATTCTTGCTCTGTTGTCTTCTGTATTTATTTTGATTTCTTTATTTAGTTACAATCCTGCCGACCCTTCTTGGTCCCAAACGGCATGGGACGGTGTCGTCAAAAATGCGGCTGGCAATGCAGGGGCTTGGCTTGCTGATACCTTGTTTTTTGCACTTGGAAATCTTGCCTATTTACTCCCTTTTTTACTTTTTCTTGGGGGAGGCGCCCTTTTTCGCGCGGTGGGTCCTTTTAAGATCCTGAATTACAGTATTATTGCCACGAAAATTTTAGGTTTGCTTTTACTCTTTCTGACGAGTTGCGGGCTTGCGGGTCTGAATTTTGATGATTTTGGTTATTTTTCATCGGGTGGGGTGGTGGGAGATGTCTTGATCTCTTTAAGTCTTCCGATTTTTAATGTGCTCGGAACCACCTTGGTTTTTATCTTTTTGTGGGCCGCAGGGTTTACGCTTTTTTCAGGGATCTCTTGGCTAACGGTCGTTGATATTATCGGAGAAAAAATCCTGATTGCATTGACGAAAGGGGTGAATTATATCCGAGGAGAGCAATCCCACACCTATGGTGCACAACAAAACGAGAATACCCATGTCTCGACATTTGACAATGACGCGCTGATGTCTTTTCCGAAAAGATCTCAAATCAATGCTGGATCCTCGTTAGAGCCTAAAAATAATATTGATATCAGTAAGTTAAATTCAGGATCAGAAAGAAAAGAATGGCCTTCTTCTTCTGAAGGGCCGATCATTCATGCGCCAAAGATAACGCCTTATACACCACAAGCGTCTTCTTTTGAAGAAGATGACTCGCCTTTTGCTTTTAAAGACGCCAAAAAAGACCCCCTCTCTTCTCGTGTTGAGTCTCTGACTTCAGAAAAAGCAATGGAAACCCAAAGCGAGGCGCCAAAGCCTGTGCGGGTATTTAAAAATGTTTATAAAAAACCACCACCTTCTGTTCAAGGAGCGCTGAGTGCTTCGCTAACGCCTTTATCCACTGTTCCAGAGCCTCCTCTTATTAATAAAAACAAAACCATTTTTGAGCTTGAGGCTGAAACGGAAGCAGAAAATAAAGCCCCTGTTGTTGAAAAACCCTTTATCGAATCTCATTATGACGATTTTTCTGACGAGGAGCCTGTTTTTGAGGGCAATGCCTCTTTTGAAGAAGAAGCGCATCAAAATGATCCTCTCGCACATCAAGCCCCCTTTTCTGATAGGGGCTCTGATAGGGCGTCTGATGGCTTTCAGGATGATCTTGGCGTGGATGCCATGGATACATTGGATACATTGGATGTGACGTCGAATGCGTTTAGAGATGAACCGACTTTTGATAGAGGAGACTTGACGCCAAATGAGCTTGAAGATGATTTGGCTCTTGAAATTGAGAGTGAAATTGAGAGTGAAATTGAGAGTGCAGAGCGTGGCGCACTTGACATAAAAGAGCGAAAACAAGAACCTGAATATGACGTTTATCAGGGAAAAAAAGAGGTAGACCCTTTTCTTGAAACCGTTCGAGAGGCGCAAAAAAATGCAGCAGGGGCCTTACACCCTTTTTTGGTTAAAAATGAAGTGAACCTGCCAAAACCTACCGAACCTTTGCCCACATTGGATTTGCTCGACCCTCCCAAAAATACAGCAACAAGGGCCTCGGATGAAGAGCTGCAACACATGGCGCACCTCATTGAAACGCGTCTTGAAGACTACAAAATCAGTGTGAAGGTCAAAGGGATATTTCCCGGTCCCGTGATCACGCGCTTTGAACTTGAGCTGGCCCCTGGCGTTAAAGTCAGCCGCATTATGGGCTTGTCTAAGGACATTGCCCGCTCCTTGTCGGCAAGCGCGGTGCGCGTTGTGGATGTGATCCCAGGGAAACCTTACGTGGGTCTTGAGTTACCGAATGCAAGCCGTGAAACGGTCTTTATGTCTGAAGTGGTTGGGAGTGAACGCTTCCAATCTGCAAAATCCCCACTTTCTGTTGTCTTAGGAAAAGACATTGCAGGGGAAGCCATTGTGACGGATTTAGGAAAAGCGCCGCACATGCTGGTGGCGGGGACCACAGGTTCGGGTAAGTCTGTTGGGGTCAATGTTATGATCGTGAGCATTCTTTATAAAGCAGGTCCTGAAGACGTACGTTTTATCATGATTGACCCTAAAATGCTGGAGCTTTCAGTGTATGAAGGGATCCCACATCTTTTAACGGAAGTGGTGACAGACATGAAAGATGCTGGCAATGCCTTGCGTTGGTGTGTGGCGGAGATGGAACGACGCTATAAACTGATGTCCGTTCTGGGTGTACGTAATATAGAAGGCTATAACGACAAAATAAAAGAGGCCAGTGATGTCAATCATCCGATACCGGACCCTTTCTGGAAGCCTGGAGACAGCATGGCAGAAGAAGCGCCTTTGCTTGAAAAACTCCCCTTTATTGTCGTCATTGTGGATGAATTTGCTGATTTGATGATGGTGGTGGGTAAAAAAGTAGAAGAATTGATTGCCCGTTTAGCACAAAAAGCGCGCGCGGCAGGGATCCACTTGGTTTTGGCCACCCAACGCCCTTCGGTTGATGTGATAACGGGGTTGATAAAAGCCAATATCCCGACAAGAGTGGCGTTTACGGTCTCAACCAAAACCGATTCTCGTACCATTTTGGATCAAAGTGGGGCCGATTCATTGCTTGGGATGGGCGACATGTTGTTTATGCCAAATGGCACCAATCATCCGGTGCGTGTTCATGGTGCTTTTGTCAATGACGATGAAGTCCATCGAGTGGTTAATAACTGGAAAGCCCGTGGAAAACCGCAATATATTTCGGAGATCCTTGTGGGTGATCAAGGTGCGGATGGCTTGTTACCTGGGGAGTCTCCGATGAATGAAAACGGAGATGAACTGGACCCGCTCTTTGATCAAGTGGTTGAATTTGTCACTGAATCTCGACGTGCTTCTGTTTCAGGTGTGCAGCGTCGATTTAAAATTGGGTATAATCGCGCAGCCCGTATTGTTGAGCAATTAGAAGGGCAAGGTATTGTCAGTGCCCCTGGGCATAATTCTAATCGTGAAGTATTAGCGCCTGCGCCCTTACAAGACTGATGGATAAAAAATGAAAAAATTATGTTTATCGCTGTTTCTTTTTATGCCCGTTGTTTTTGCGACACCTCAAAAAGAGTTGAACAAGCGTTTTGAAAAGCTCAATAGCTTTACGGCGGAATTTAGCCAAACGGTCACGGATCCTGATGGGAAAAATATCACGAAAGGCAAAGGGCGATTTTCAGTGAAGCGTCCAAATTTGTTTAAATGGGAAATCGATGAGCCAGACGAAAATGTCTTGGTTTCCGATGGAAAAACATTGTGGCATTACAACCCATTTATCGAACAGGTGAGCGCAATGTGGTTGGATGAAGCCACCTCTAAAACGCCTTTTGCACTTTTGACCCGAAACAGACCGAATGATTGGGATAACTACAAAGTGACTCAAAATGGAGACCGTTTTACCCTTTCCCCAAAACAAAAAGGGGGGCAAGGGGATTTTATTGTCCATGTCTTGCCGGATGGTTTTTTGACTGAATTTTCATTGGTGGAGCAAGACGGTCAAACGAACCGATTTGAATTAAATGGGGTGACACAGACGACGTTGAAGGATTCTATTTTTCAGTTTAATGTCCCCAAAGGCGTCGAATTTGACGATCAAAGAAAGTAGAAAAGAGACGCGGTGTGAGCAATTTTACCCTGAATTTTGCAGATGATTTTCGTCCTTTAGCGGCCAGAATGCGCCCAACAGATTTGGATGAATACAGAGGGCAAAGCCATCTCTTGTCACTAGGCAAGCCCTTACGAAAAGCCATTGAAAATGCACAATTGCATTCGATGATCCTTTGGGGGCCTCCCGGGACAGGAAAAACAACCTTGGCTGAGGTGGTGGCTTTTTATGCAAAAGCCAACATTGAACGTGTCTCTGCTGTGACATCAGGCATAAAAGACATTCGCCTCGCCATAGAAAGAGCCAAAGAAAACCAGATGACAGGGCGCAAAACCCTGTTGTTTGTGGATGAAGTACATCGTTTTAATAAAAGCCAGCAAGATGCTTTTCTTCCTCACATTGAAGACGGCACCGTCACCTTTATTGGTGCCACAACGGAAAATCCTTCGTTTGAATTAAACAATGCCTTGCTTTCACGGGTTCGGGTTTATAAATTAAAATCCTTGACGCAAGAGGACGTGTTAGGCGTTATTGATCAAGCATTAAACGATAAAACGCGCGGATTAGCCCTGGAAAAACTGATTTTTTCTGAGGGCGTAAAAGAGCAATTGGCGCGTTTGACCTCCGGAGACGCGCGCCGGGCGCTTAATTACCTTGAACTGCTTTCAGATATGGCTGAGCGAGATGCTTTCGGTCATAAAAACATTACGTTAGAGTTACTTGCAGATGTTGCGGGTGAAAAAATCGCCCGCTTTGATAACAAGGGGGATCTGTGGTATGACTTGATTTCGGCATTTCATAAGTCCGTTCGAGGGTCTAACCCTGACGCGGCGCTTTATTGGTATGCACGGATCATCACCGCAGGCGGCGATCCTCTTTATGTGGCGAGGCGGCTTTTGGCCATTGCTTCAGAAGATGTGGGGAATGCCGATCCTCGTGCCATGCAAATGGCCGTGAGCGCGTGGGATTGTTATACCCGGGTCGGTCCATCTGAAGGGGAACGCGCCATTGCGCAAGCGGCGGTTTATATTGCGTGTGCACCCAAAAGCAATGCCGTTTATCTTGCTTGGACGAAAGCCCTTTCGGACGCAACCTTGAATCCTGATTTAGACGTGCCTCTTCATTTGCGAAATGCCCCAACGAGCCTGATGAAAGATTTAGGATATGGGGACGGTTATCGTTATGCCCATGATGAACCTCACGCTTATGCCGCAGGTGAGACTTATTTGCCACCAGAATTAAGCGCAAGGCATTATTACACGCCACAACCCCGTGGACTTGAAATAAAATTGGCTGAAAAAATGGCGTTTTTAGCGCATTTGGATGCAATGAGTACACAACAAAGAGAGAAATAAAGCGCATTTTTTATTGTATTGTTTTTCTTTTTTTCAGATCATACATATTCATGCGGCTTTAAAAACCCTCTAAAATTTTCGTTTTTATAAACATACTTTTAAAATAACAGGACGCACATGCTGGACTCAAAACGATTGCGTAACGAGCTTGACGCGACAGCGGAAAAATTGGCTCTTCGTGGTTTCAAATTGGATGTAAACACCCTTCGTGATTTAGAAGAAAAACGCAAATCCTTGCAAATTCGGACAGAAGAGCTACAAGCGCAGCGTAACGCCCGTTCTAAATCGATTGGTCAGGCGAAGGCAAAAGGTGAAGACATTGCGCCTTTGTTGCTTGAAATTGAACATTTAGGCTCTTCATTGGACGAGGCAAAATTGGCTCTGAGTCAATTGCATTCTGCGTTAAATCAGATCCTTTTTAGTGTGCCAAATCTGCCTGATGACGCTGTGCCAATAGGCAAAGATGAGTCTGAGAATGTTGAAATTTTGCGCTGGGGTGAGCCGAAACATTTCGATTTTGACGTAAAAGATCATGTGGATCTCGGTGAACTTTCCGGTGGGCTTGATTTTGCCAGTGCAGTGAAACTTTCGGGCTCTCGTTTTATTGTCATGAAAGGTCAAATGGCCCGTTTACACCGCGCGATTGCCCAGTTCATGCTGGACTTACACACGACAGAGCACGGTTACACTGAAATGTATGTGCCTTATTTGGTGAATGCGGACAGCCTTTTTGGGACGGGTCAGTTGCCTAAATTTGGGGAAGATTTATTTCATACTCAGCCTGCAACAGAAGATGGCGCAAGGATGTCCTTGATCCCAACGTCAGAAGTCCCCCTGACGAACATGGTTCGAGATACCATTGTTGATGAAGCGGATTTACCCCTTTGTATGACAGCGCACACCCCCTGTTTTCGTTCAGAAGCGGGCGCGTATGGCAGAGACACCCGTGGTTTAATTCGTATGCATCAGTTTGATAAAGTTGAATTGGTACAAATTGTTAAACCAGAAGACAGTATGGCGGCATTAGAAACCTTGACCGGACATGCGGAAAAAGTTCTTCAATTGTTAAAATTACCTTATCGAAAAGTGATTTTATGTACGGGAGACATGGGGTTTGGTTCAGCAAAAACCTATGATTTGGAAGTGTGGGTGCCAGCGCAAAACACCTACCGTGAAATTTCATCTTGCTCCAATATGACCGATTTCCAAGCACGCAGAATGCAAGCGCGCTTTCGTCGTAAAGGCGAGATGAAACCTGAATTACTGCATACCTTGAATGGCTCAGGTTTGGCTGTTGGTCGTACGATGGTGGGGATTTTAGAAAACTACCAATTGGCCGATGGACGCATCGAAATACCCGAGGTTTTGCTTTCTTACATGGGTGGCTTGACGCACATTGGGTAAGTTTTATACCCATCGCCTTTGAGGTTGCAAGGATGTTGGCTGCCATCTCAAAGCCCAATGGCATCCTCCCGCTATGCTCAGAGGCTTTTGTTCTTGCGGCCTACCTGCAACGTCAAATATCTTGGATATCACCCTTTTTCATAAAACCGGGTTCATACCGGTTTTTTTGTGTCAAAAATAAACTTAAAAACACAAAAAAAGGGTTCATCCGGACAAGGGGGAGTTAACTTTTGGCTCTTTTGAATTTTAAGTGGGTAAACAGGATTTATTCACTCGGGTAAAATCCAGCTTGCCTGTCAGTAAATAAACGATCACTTTAAAGTGTGGTTTTTTATAACCTCTTGCTTTTCGTTTGCCAGCTTGTATTACTGGTTAATCGTGGTTAATCGTGGTTAATCGTGGTTAATCGTGGTTAATCGTGGTTAATCGTGGTT
>CAMRBZ010000037.1 GCA_947040595.1 uncultured Enterovibrio sp.
TGCCATTAAAATGTCTGAATTAAAGTTTCTTTCGTTTAAGGATGCCTTCGTTCTTAAAGCCCAATCACATGCTCTATTTATGCTCAGGGGCTTTTCGTTCTTGCTTTCGACCTGCATCTTAAAATATCTTGGTAATATTCAATTTTGGGTCTGTTTTTTTTAATTTATTGAATGTTTGCCCTTAAACTGGGTTTGTTGGAATGGGGGTGATATAGGCCTTTGTTCCCCAAAGAGGGACTGTTGAAAGACTGTGTTTAAAGCTCCCATCAGTTTCTTTCGTTGTGTAGGACAAATAAAGGAGGGTTTGATTTTTAGAATCAAAAATACGCCTTACTTTCATTGTTTTGAAAAAAATACTTTTAGATTTCTTAAAGACCACTTCACCGGATTTGGATTTATCGATACTGGCTATCATTTCGGGCGTAATGTCCCCTGTTTGACGGCATGATATAGAACTGTCACTTGGATCTGAAAGACTTAAATTGGCTTCAATGGAGGCAATATGGCAGGTCACACCCGGAATTTTATCATCGTCTAAATTCGACACCTTTATGTCTTTTAATGTAAAGAAGCCAAGTGATATGTCGCCGACTTCATTATCAGAACAAGCAGAAAGAAGCGCTGTAAAGCACAACGCAAGAAAGGTTTTTTTCATTTTTAATTGGACCTTTGAATTTGATGAAGAAGCCAGTTTAGCATATTGATTATTCTTGATATCTAAATTACATGAAGAGGAAGGTAGAAGGCAAGGAAGAACGCCTGATGAGCAAGGATCTGGGATTTGACTGCGCTTTAAAATGCAGGCAAAAAGGCCGAATCTGTAAAGGCGATGTCTATTTTTTTGCAGAAAAAATCAGTCAGCAAGGCGCATTAGCTTGATTGTTTATGGGCATGAAAATGAGGGGGGCAGCTAAGCCCTTCCCTCTTATACATTCGATTGTTCTTGCTGGTTTAAAACCAATGCTGAAGTCTTAAAAAGACCTGATCTATACCTAAAGTAATTGAAGATGCGCGCCTGCGGGAAGCGAGTGAAGCTGCGTGGGTGTTTACAGCGCTCGTTCTAATCACATCGTCAGCCCATGATCAGAGTTTAGATCGTTTTTTAAGTGCCCCTTGTCTAGTGAAAGGCGTAATGCATGCCTTACGTAATTCTCCAATGAACTTTTCCATTGTTAAGTTTTTGCTAGATACTGGATGAAAGTTAAAGTCAAAATTCCGTGGGTACCTCGATGATCCCGGTTGGCTTGTGTTTGCGTAAACAGCTTCCTGGATAACTGGAAGGCTACTTGGTCTCCCAATATTTGAAAAACTGCGTTCTATTTGGTCAATACCTCTATTTAATGTAGAGCCCACTTGTCTTGAAAATCCGATGCCGGGATCCATCTGTATTACCTCTATGTTATTCAGCAGATAGTCATTCTTATGCTTTATTGTATCGTCCATATGAACGCCTCCAAACTTGCGGTTCGTGAACGAGAATGTGCTCTTTAGTGCGCTAGCTTTATTGGCACTGGACATCGCTATCTCCAGTCTATCAATGATAAATAAGGTTTTACCGACATATCTTTCATATACTGGAGCCAGTATTGGATTTGCTTTTAATCCTGCCTCTAAGATCTCTCTAAATTGCATCGTACAAAAACAAAAAATCATTCTATAAGTACCGCATACAAACTCGATTAAACTAGCAAGCAGTTGGGCGTCTGAAAATTGAATCAAATTCGGACTTGCTGCTCGTGCTACAGTTTCGGGTTTGTTATCCATAAGTTTTAAACCTGACCAAGTATGAGTTGTCGTTACTGTTAAATCAAAATCAAAAGAAAAATAACAGAGTGCTCTGTCCATTGTTCACCTACATCTATCATCTATACCCATCATCTTTGAAGCTGCAGGGTGGCTGCGTTCTTGAGGTTCCATGAAAGAGTCCGTTTATGCTGTGTTATGCGTCTCTGTTCATGGGGCTCGCGCAATGAAAACCACCTTGTATCGTCAGATATTTTGGGTGTTATACCCAAAGTAATGGAAGATACCTGGCTGCGGTAAGCGAAGCCCCCGAGTACAGATGGTCTTCTGTGATTGAGCTCTGCGCGCGTAGCCAACAGCCAGCCTGCGTCAAAAATAACGGGTATATTCATTATTAAAAGAAAGTGTTGAAATGAAAACATATTCAACCCCTAATATACGCTCAGTTTTTTATTTGGTTTTGCTTTAAATATTAAAAAATGTGAATTATTTTGATGTTTATTTCGCTTAAACGCGTTATGTGGATCCCGTCAATTAATGTGTAACAAAATGAAAATCAATAATATATATATATTATCTATCGAAAATGAGTTTAAAATTGGAACGTAATTTTAAATATTTATTTTTTAACGCTTTCCCTTTTATATACAGTTTTCAATGCGAAAGTGCAACATTTTATGTAAAAGAAGATTGATTTAAAACGAAATATGAAATAAAGAAGGTTACTCTTCATTTAAAATTCAAACATAAATTGTGCTGGCCATTTGCTTTGCTTATGTATTGGCTCTTATATTGAGGCCTTTTGTTATTGGGGTTTTTACTCAATAAATTCGAAAATGTGCGTCAGGTGTCAGCGTGAAGCCAAGAAATAAAACTTGGCTTCATTATAAAAATATCTATCTATTTATTTCTTTCTGCGTTTTTTGCGTGTCTTTTTTTTAATTGGTAGATCACATCGCCCAATGACAGATTTTGATCCTGCAACAAAACCAGTAAGTGATACATTAAATCAGCCGACTCCTCAACCAGCTCTTTTTTATCTCCAGAGGTCGCAGCCAAAGCCACTTCGACGCCTTCTTCTCCCACTTTTTGAGCAATACGCTTGGTGCCTTGTGCATACAAGGATGCAGTGTAAGAGCGTGATGCATCTTCATTCTTTCGTGATGCGAGGTGTTTTTCTAATGCGTATAAAAAGGAAAAATCAGGTGTGTTGGCTTCTTTTGATTTGAAAAGAGGTTCAACAAAACAGCTTGACGTTCCTCGGTGGCAGGTGGGGCCTTTTGGAAGGGCTTGCACTAAAAGTGTGTCTTGATCGCAATCAAGGGACATCGCCACTAAATCTAAAAAATGACCTGATTTTTCTCCTTTTGTCCAAAGCCGCTTTTTAGTACGAGACCAAAACGTGACCTTTTTTGTTTCAAGGGTTATTTTGAGCGCGTCTGGGTTCATGAAACCGAGCATCAGCACCTGTCCACTTTTCGCGTGTTGAATAATGGCCGGGATCAGCCCTTGGGTTTTGTCCCAATCAATTTTCTTTGGCGCTTTCACTTGTGTTGAGGCTGATTGAAAGGCGTCATGCGTTTTTTTTGGGATCATCTTCGTATCTCCACGCCTTGTTTTTTTAAGTATTTTTTTAACTCACCAATGTGGATGTCCTTTTGATGAAAGACCGATGCGGCCAAAGCGCCATCTACCTGTGTTTTTTTGAAGACATCTCTAAAATGATGCATTTCACCGGCACCTCCCGATGCGATGAGTGGAATTTGACAGATTTCTCTTATCAAGGTGAGTTGTTCCAAATCGTAGCCTTGGCGTACACCGTCTTGGTTCATCATGTTCAATACAATTTCGCCAGCGCCGCGTTTTTGGACTTCTTTTACCCAATCCAAGGTCTCCCATAAGGTGACTTTTGTACGAGAAGGATCGCCTGTAAATTGATGGACCCTGTATTTTTGTGTGTTTTTATCATAAAAAGAGTCAATGCCGACCACGGTGCACTGCACCCCAAATTGCGTGGCCAATTGGGTGATGAGTGTTGGATTTTCAAGGGCTGGAGAATTGATGGATATTTTGTCTGCCCCAAATTCTAAAATCTGTTGCGCGTCTTCAATGGAGCGAATACCGCCTGCCACACAAAAAGGAATATCAAGGTATTCGGCCACATCTGTGATCCAGCGTTTATCGACCACTCGTTCTTCACAAGATGCGGTAATATCATAAAAAACAAGTTCATCCGCTCCTTCTTCTGCATATCGCTTGGCCAAAGAGAGAATGTCACCGATGATTTGATGATCTTTAAATTGGACCCCTTTCACTACGCGTCCATCGCGTACATCCAGGCAGGGAATTATTCTTTTTGCCAACATGTTAAAGCGTCCTTTAAGGTGAATTTTTTATCCAGCAAGGCCCGTCCAACGATCACGCCGCTCACCCCTGTCTTTGATAAGGCTTGAATGTCCGAAATGGCGCCAACCCCTCCAGAAGATTGCCATTGTATTTGGGGGTATTTATAACAAAGATCTTTGTAAAGATGGACATTAGACCCTCTCAGGGTGCCGTCTTTTGAAATGTCGGTACAAAGGACATGCTGTAACCCCGCGTCTAAGAAACGCTCTAAAAGGGCTTCAAGAGTGAGGCCAGAATTTTCTTGCCAGCCGGAGACGGCCACAAGGCGCTGCCCTTTTTGATCAATGTGAACGTCCAATGCCAAAACCAACTGTTCAGGGCCGAAATCCTGCATCCAGGCTTCGAGCATTTCTGGTTTTTTCACTGCCATGGAGCCGATGACAAGGCGCGAGGCTCCCATAAAGAGTAAGTTTTCAATGTCTTGATGAGAGCGAATGCCACCGCCGACTTGCACCTTGGCAGAGGTGCTTTTGATGATCTGTTCAATGAGAGGGCATTGCCGAGTTTGGCTCACCTTTGCACCGGATAAATCCACAAGATGTATACAGTGCGCTCCAGCATCTTGATACCTCTGAACTTGCTCAATGGGATCAAATGGATAATGAGTCACTTGTTCGTAGTCTCCTTGAAAAAGGCGAACAATACGGCCATCGATTAAATCTAATGCGGGAATAATCATTTTAAAAATTACATCTCCAAAAAATTTCGAATGAGACGTGCCCCAGCTTGGCTTGAGCGCTCTGGATGAAATTGAACACCGAAATAGTTTTTGTTTTCAACAGCGGCGCTAAACGGGGTTTCATACGAACAGGTCGCGACAGTGAAAGGATTGAGGGGCATGGCATATTGATGCACAAAATAAAAATAGCTCTCCTGAGGGATCCCTTTAAAGAGGGGGTGTCCCTCTTTTGCACTGACCGTATTCCAGCCCATATGCGGAAGGGGCTTGCCCTGGGTTTTCATTCGTTGTGTGTGGGTTTTGATTCGGCCTAGCCCTTTTACTGGTTCGTTCTTTTGATCATGAAAGGCCCCTTCTTCTGAGGACAAACCCAAAAGTTGCATCCCAAGACAAATGCCAAGAAGCGGTTGTGAGATTTGAGAGAGTGTGGGAAGCAATTCGCGTTCCTTCAAGTTTTTCATTCCCTGTGAGGCCGTGCCCACGCCGGGGAGAAAAATTTTGTCTGCGTCGAGGATCACCCTTGCGTCTGCGCTTAATAGAGGGAGATACCCTAAACGCTGGATGGCAAAGCGCACTGAGCTGACATTGGCACAGCCTGTGTCGACTATCACTATTTTTTCCTTTCCCATGGGCTTTCCTTGTAAGAGGCTTTGGGTTATATGGTGCTTTGGTTTATATGGTGCTCTGGGCTATAAAAGCCCTTTGCTTGAAGGAAGCGCATTCCCTTGTATTAAAATGGCTTGACGCAAAGTGCGTCCAAAGGCTTTAAAAAGACTTTCAACAAGGTGATGCGTGTTTTGTCCTTTTGTAGACAAATGCAGCGTACAGCCTAAAGCGTCACTTACGGACCGGAAAAAATGTTCAACCATTTCACA
This sequence comes from uncultured Enterovibrio sp., assembly GCA_947040595.1. Classification (GTDB taxonomy): domain Bacteria; phylum Pseudomonadota; class Gammaproteobacteria; order Enterobacterales; family Vibrionaceae; genus Enterovibrio. The sequence goes on from CAMRBZ010000037.1 coordinate 5,704, forward strand.
GGACAAACCGCCAACGTTCTCTTGTGGAAAAACAGCTTCAAATTTTAAATAAGGGCGACCCGACAGATCCAAAGCACACTGTGCAAGGCATTCGTCCATGGGGAGTGTAAAACCAAAGCGGCCAATACCCCGTTTATCTCCAAGCGCTTCTTTTAAGGCCTGTCCCAATACCAAGCCGGTGTCTTCAACGGTGTGATGGCAGTCTATGTGTAAGTCTCCTTTGACCTTTAAAAGGAGTTGAATGCCTGCATGGGTTGCAATTTGCTCTAACATGTGGTCAAAAAAACCGATGCCTGTCTGAATTCGGTTGTTTCCTTTTTCATCCAAATTGATGTGCAAATCTATTTCTGTCTCTTTGGTGATACGGGTGACATGGCTTGTACGATCTTTTTGAGTCAGCAGTTTAAGTATGTGCGGCCAGCCTTGGGTTTCTTTATGGTATCGGATCCCTTGAACCGCGATGTTCTGAGCCAGGGCAATGTCGCTTTCTCTGTCTCCTATGACCGCCGAATGTTTAAAATCAATCTCCCCTTTGTGCAAGATCTCTTTGATTAGACCGAGTTTGGGTTTTCGACAATGGCAGCCTTCCGAGGCCTGGTGTGGGCAAATAAGGACCGCATCAAAGTGGATCCCTTGTGAATGAAAAAGCCCCATCATTTTTTCATGCGGTTTATCAAAGTCGGCGTGTGGGAAGCTTCTTGTCCCCAATCCGTCTTGGTTTGTTACCATCACCAGCTGGTATCCTGCTTCTTGCAGTCCAAGTAAGGAGGGGATCACAAAAGGTGTGAGTGTGAGTTTTTCGAGGCTATCGACTTGAAAATCAACTGGCTCGTCAATCAAGGTGCCGTCACGGTCAATAAAAAGGATCCGTTTTTTCATTCGCTTTTCCTTAAAATAAGGGGGTCATTAAAAGAGGTGCTTTTTTTGAAGGAGTTCGATTATTTTTTTTGCATCCTCTAAAACACCCACGCTGAGGCGCACAAGCCCTTCAATGGGCGTTCGCCGTAAAATGATCCCGTTTTCCCAAAGGGTTGAGAAGACCGCTTCCGTGTCTTGGCATTGGAAGAGCATAAAGTTAGCTTGGCTATCAAAAAGGGTGGATCTGGGCAGTTTAGAGAGTTCCGTTTGAAAAAATGCCCGGTTTAAATTCAAGGTATCGACTTGTTTTTTCATCCTTGATATCCCTTCTTTTGATAAGGCTTGGCATGCAATGTGTGTGACGGGGCTTGGAATGGGGTAGGGAGCGATGATTTTAAGCATTAATTGAATGATGCTGGGGTGTGCCAATGTAAAGCCACAGCGCAGTCCTGCCAAAGCAAAGGCTTTTGAAAGAGTCCGTAAGATCACCAAATGCGGGTATTTATCCAAAAGAGGGACGCCCGTGTCTTTTTCACAAAAATCAATGTAAGCCTCATCCAAGATAAGCAAGGCTTTTCCTTGCGTCATGTTGAGAAGTGTAATGAGGTCTTCTTGGTGCATGAGATTGCCGGTCGGATTGTTCGGGTGACAAACAAACACCAGCTTGACGTCTTTTAGGTTTTTTTTAATGGAGGTTAAATCGAGTTGCCATTGGGCGGTGAGTGGCACCGTTTTTCTTTGTACTCCTGCAATTTCAGCGCTGATGGCGTACATCCCATAGGTCGGCGGGCAATAAAGAATGGCGTCTTTTCCGGGCTCGCAAAAGGTGCGAATTAAAAGGTCGATGCTTTCGTCGGCGCCTCGGGAGGTGAGCACGTTTTCGGGGGGAAGCTGTGCATAGTGGGCATAAGAGAGAATTAAGGAAGGAGGCTGGCATTCGCCATAGCGATTAAGTCCTTCATCTGTATAGGTATATTCGTTCTTAAAAGGGGATTCATTGGCATTCAGCCAAATTTCACCTTTTCCCCCCAATTTTCGTGCTGAGAGGTAAGGATTTAAATCGAGGACATTTTTTCGGGCGAATTTTTTTATATCCATAAACGGCTTCAATCACCTTTTCTTCAGTTTATTGAGACGGACAGTGACGGCGTTTTTGTGGGCGTCTAAGCCTTCGGCTTGGGCCATTGCCATCACGGTAGAGGCGATAGATTGAAGCCCTTCAGGGGTCAACTCTTGCACGCTTATTCGTTTTGTGAAATCACTGAGCCCAAGACTTGAAAGGGTTTTTGTGTGCCCATAGGTGGGTAAAACATGGTTGGTTCCTGAGGCGTAATCCCCAACGGACTCAGGAGAATACGCCCCTAAAAAGACAGAGCCTGCGTTTTCAATTTGATTGAGGCATTCGCGGGGGTTTTGGGTTTGAATGATGAGGTGTTCTGGCGCGTAATAATTTGATACATCGATGCATTCTTTCAAATCATTCATCACAATGAGTCGGCTTTTTTCAAGGGATTTATTCGCAATCTGAGCACGACTTAGGGGCTTCAGTTGTTTTTTAATCGCGCGTGCGACCTGCTTGGCCAAATGCACTGAAGGGGTTAAAAGTATCACTTGGGAGTCGAGTCCGTGCTCTGCTTGGCTTAAGAGATCGGCGGCAATAAAATCTGGGTCTGCACCCGCTTCGGCAATGATCAACAATTCAGAAGGGCCTGCAGGCATGTCAATGGCGGCGCCTTTTACATCTTGGCTTACGCGCTCTTTGGCCTGTGTGACGTAGCTGTTTCCGGGTCCAAATATTTTATCTACTTTTGGGACACTTTCTGTGCCGTAGGCCAACGCCGCGATCGCTTGCGCGCCCCCTATATTATAAATTTCATCAATCTGGCAGCGCGTTGCTATGTAAAATATCTCATCACAAATAGGCGGAGGGGAGCACAAAATTGTTTTTTTACAGCCTGCAATTTGTGCTGGGATCCCAAGCATTAATGCGGTTGAAAGTAAAGGTGCGGTGCCGCCGGGAATGTACAAACCCACTTTTTCAATAGGACGAGACAAAAGCCCGCAGAGCACACCGGGCATGGTTTCTACCTCAAAAGGAGGTGATTTTTGAGCGAGGTGAAACGCAAAAATGTTCTTATAGGCGCATTCTATGGCCTCTTTTATCTCAGGATTTATACGATTCAAGGCTTTTTTTATTTCTTCTTGGCTGACTTTTAGGTGCTTGGGTTTTTGTTTATCGAATTGTTCGGTGAAATGAATTAAAGCGGCGTCTCCCTCTTTTTGTACTCTTTGGATGATCTCTTCGACGCTCTGGCTGATGGAGACTGAATTTAATATCGCAGGACGTGCAAGCGCGTGTGTTTTTTGAGAAGCAGACAGAGAAGCCCAAAGTAATATTTTCATCTTCAGCTCATCATTTTTTCAATGGGAAGGACCAAAATAGAGCTGGCTCCGAGGGCTTTGAGTTTTTCCATGGTTTCCCAAAAGAGATTTTCAGTGCTGACAAGGTGGACAGCCACACGCTCTTTATCATGCGCTAAGGGTAAAATGGTGGGATCTTCTGCTCCGGGCAATAAGTCAATGATTTGCTCAAGTGTGTTTTTTGGGGCGTGAAGCACAATATATTTGGACTCTTTTGCTTGGATCACGCCATGGACCCGGGTAAGAAAGCGTGCGATAAGTTCTTCTTTGTCTTTATCAAATTCGCCTGCTCGTTGGATTAAAACGGCTTTGGAACGAAAAATAATGTCTGTTTCTTTGAGTCCGTTCATTTCGAGGGTAGAGCCTGTTGAAACCAAGTCACAAATCGCATCGGCGAGGCCTGCGCGTGGAGCCACTTCGACAGAGCCATTTAATTGGCAAAGGTTAAAATGCACCTTTTTTTTGTCAAGGTAGGCTTTCAGTATGTGCGGATAGCTGGTGGCGATACGTTTTCCTGACAAGTCTTGAAGTGAGTGGTATTCCTCTTCTTTATTAATGGCAATGGACAGGCGGCATTCTCCAAAGTTTAAACGGCGAAGCGTCACATACGAGCAAGGTTCATGGAGGGCTTTACGTGCTAAATAGACTTCTTCAAGTTCATTTTCTCCGATCACCCCAAGATCAACGACCCCGTCCATAATGAGTCCTGGGATGTCATCGTCTCTCACTAGTAAAAAATCAATCGGAAGATTTTCAGCCTGTACTTTTAAACGCCCTTCTAAAAAATGGACTTTAACGCCACAGCGATTTAGGAGCACTTGGCATTCTTTTGCAAGGCGCCCTTTTTTTTGTAGGGCCATCGTAAGGCGCTCTTTTCCCATACTCAATATTCCTGTTATATCAACCTATTGAAATGATAGATAAATCCCTTCTTTCCTTTCATGATTCTAGAAAAAGGAAAGTTGAGTTCCGAGGGAGTTAATTTTTTTGTATGTAATAAGCATGAAAAGGGAGGCGGTTTGCTTCTGACTTCTATTGAGAAGGCACAAAAAAATCACCTTGTTGTGTCTGACAAGGTGATAAAGATCAGAGGGCATTTTTTCATTTTATTCGTAGTGCGGTGCCTTGGCGCACGAGGGTGAAATTTGCATTTTTGAACCATAACATAGCCATAAGCTATAAGCCGTTTGGTCTATTCATACGTTTCAAAATGCTTTTTTCAAGGCCGGAAAAGGGGCTTTTTTACCTCATTTTCGCTTTTACGTTGATTTTTAATGACAGCATTTTTTTCTTTTTTTTCCACTCCCACAAAGACAAGGATCATTTCGACCTGTTTTTGTGGGTTTTGGGTAGACGCCATCAATGTAAAACCAGTGCATTTCATCCTTCTTTCTTTCTAAAATAAAGCGTGATTTTTCATAAAGAAATTCGCGTCTTCCTTGGGTAAGATAGTGGGCTTTAAAGGTCACAAAGCCTTCTTCTGGGTTCTGTCCTATTTCGCTTGAAATCACCTCCAGTTTTTGCCAGTCGCTTTTCATTGTCTGTGAAATGCCCTCGTGAAAATCCTCTGCTTTGCAAGAGGGGTGATAGGTTTTGATGATGAATTCAATCAATCCTAAAACGTGCGCCGTGTAGCGGGCACGCATCAAGGCTTCAGGATGAGGTGGAATTTGAATTCCACTGTGATAGGGCTCACAACAGGCTTGATAAGGTATTTGATTCCCACAAGGGCATGTTTTGTTGGTCATAAAGGTACATTGAGTGAAAAAAGAAGGTATTTTTGAATGTGCTTTAAGGCACGTCAAGTGCTGGATCAAAATAATGGCGTGAGAGGGGTTGGAGAAGACACTTGTTCGTAGGATTTGGCGTCGCCTTGTCGCGCATTCTACATAAATATCTGATCATTTTGACAGGTTAAAATCGCCCATTTTTTCGTTGTGAATTTTGTCGTAAGAGCAACGAGCGTCTGCAATTCACGCCTTAAACTGAACGATTTTTCCTTCTTCATTTTATGACCAGTTATTTATTCCGAATGGTATGACAAACAACTGGGCAGGTGAATAAATTAATCTCTCTTTATATCCTTGTTTTTAAAAGGTCGGGTTTCAAGGGAGTTTTCGGTGGCGGAGCAGATTAAAACGGCCCCTTCTTGATACCAATCACCCAACACAATACGCAGGCCTTCTTTGTCTTTAAGTGGGACTTTATGAATATCAGGTCTGTGTGTGTGTCCATGGATAAGTTGGGTCACGCCAGCGTCTAACATCAGGCGTATTACTTCATTTTTATCAACATCTAAAATAGCATCGCATGTTCTATCTTCCTTCTTTTGTTCACTTTTTTGGCGAATTTTGTCGCCAATTTTACGTCGTAGCGACAAGGGAAGGAGACGATAACAAAATTGAAGAACGGGGTTGTGTACTTTTTTTCGGTATCGTTGGTAGCTTTCATCTTGTATGCACAAGGTGTCACCGTGCATGATCAAGGTTGGTTTTCCATATAAATCAATAACATGATGCTCAGGCAACAAGGTAATCCCTGCCGATTTCGCAAAGGCCTTTCCTATCATAAAGTCACGATTACCATGAATAAAATAAATGGGTACGCCTTTTCGGCTTAATGCGTTAAAGGCGTCGATCACGGCTTGATGAAGAGGCGTTAAATCATCATCACCTATCCAATATTCGAACAGATCCCCCAATACATACAAGGCATCCGCTTTTGGGGCTTCTTCTTCTAAAAAACGAAAAAGACAATCGGAAATTTCAGGGTAAGTGGCCCCGAGGTGTAAATCTGAAATAAATAATATGGTCATAGGCTTCTAAAAAAAAGGGGCATCATGCCCCTTTATCTCTTCTTTATGATGATTTGAGGGTGACGTTGAGGATCACAACGTCTTCAACAGGGACATCTTGATGTCCAAAACTGGCGTTTCCAGTGGCGACCCCTTTGATTTTATTTACAACATCCATGCCATCAATGACTTCAGCAAAGACGCAATATCCCCATCCGTTATTCGACTCGGCTGTAAAATCCAAGAAACCGTTGTCGGAGACGTTGATAAAAAACTGGGAGCTTGCAGAGTGTGGCTCGGAAGTGCGAGCCATTGCAAGGGTGCCTTTTTTATTTTTTAGGCCATTGTTTGCTTCGTTTTTGATGCTTTTGCGGGTTTCTTTTTCTTTCATGCCCGTGGTCATCCCGCCTCCTTGGATCATAAATCCATCAATGACGCGGTGAAACAAGGTGCCAGTATAAAAATCGTCACGGCAATATTGCAGAAAATTTTCTGCGGTCACTGGGGCGTTTTCCATGTCCAGTTTGATTGTAATGTCGCCGTGATTGGTATGAAGCGTAACCATGTTTAATCCTTAAAAATATGATATACCCATTTTTCTGACGTGGTTGTTTGATGACATCAATGATTTTTCCTGCTTCTTTATTGATGAATCAATCGAAGCTCGGGCATTTTCGTCTTTGAACAAGGTCAATGAGTCTGAATGTGTATTTAACGGACAATATTTTATCCTATCAAGTGTTTTTTTTACAGTGCAACAAGCGATTATTATCCAAGTGATTGGCTTGCCTTCCTAGGAAGTTAAAGGTGTAATAGGCTTTGTTTAGTGCTTCACGTTTAAAGAGAGCAATTTAGAGCATGTTGAAGATATACAATTCCCTCACCAAGAAAAAAGAAGTATTCAAACCCATTCATCCTGGCAAAGTGGGGATGTATGTGTGTGGTGTGACCATTTATGATTTATGCCACATTGGTCATGGACGCACGTTTGTTTCATTTGATGTGGTTTCTCGGTATTTTCGTTATCTTGGGTTTGATTTAACGTTCGTGCGAAACATCACAGACATCGATGACAAAATCATTCAACGGGCGGCCCAAAATAAAGAAAGCTGTGATGCACTCACCGACAGACTCATCGGTGAAATGCACGCCGATTTTGATGCCCTTAACATGAAGCGCCCAGACATTGAGCCACGCGCAACCGCGTTTATTCTTGAAATCATCGACTTGGTGTCCCGTCTTATCGAACGAGGCTTTGCCTATGTCGCATCCAATGGCGACGTTTTATTTGAGGTCGCAAAATTTGACGCTTATGGCGCCTTGTCACGTCAAGATCTCAGTCAGCTTCAAGCGGGAGCTCGGGTGCGTGTGGAAGACGCGAAAAAAAGCCCCCTTGATTTTGTGTTGTGGAAAATGTCTAAACCGGGTGAGCCCACATGGGACTCTCCTTGGGGACCCGGACGTCCGGGTTGGCATATTGAATGTTCGGCGATGAATTCAAGTCTTTTAGGGGATCATTTTGACATTCATGGTGGCGGCTCTGATTTAATGTTCCCGCATCATGAAAATGAAATTGCTCAGTCTTGCTGCGCCCATGAAACCCCTTATGTTAATACCTGGATGCACAGTGGCATGGTGATGCTTGACCGTGAAAAAATGTCAAAGTCTCAAGGTAATTTTTTTACAATTCGGGATGTATTGGCACAATATGACGCAGAAACGGTTCGGTATTTTCTGATGTCAGGGCACTATCGCAGCCAGCTTAATTACTCTGAAGACAATTTAAAACAAGCGCGCGCTGCGATGGAGCGGTTATACCGCGCTTTGCGTGATCTCGATCTTCATGTGGAGGCGCAGGGGGGAGAAGGCTTTGTTGATGCCTTTAAAAAGGCGATGAACGATGACTTTAATACCCCAGAAGCTTATTCGGTTCTTTTTGATATGGTGCGTGAAATCAACCGTTTAAAAAGTGAAGATTTGCTTAAAGCGGCGCAACTTGCGGTTCAAATGAAAGAATTGGCCTTCGTTTTGGGTTTGTTAGAACAAGATCCGGCCTCTTTTTTACAAGGAAGAGAAACCGGTTTAGAGGAGGCGTCGCAAAAAATAGAGGCACTCATCAAAGCGCGAAATGATGCAAGAGCCAATAAAGACTGGATTGGCGCCGATGCTGCGCGTGATGCGTTAGTTCAAATGGGCATTGTACTGGAAGACGGCCCAAAAGGAACGACCTGGTCTCGTAAGGCATAAATGCGCCCCCTTTTCTAATCTCCCTTATTCGAATTCCCTTAAGCCGTTCATCCTGTTCAAAAACCCCCTGTTCAACACAGAGGATGAGAGGCTTTTTTTTGGGGGGGGGAGGGGGACGCGGCAAGAGCTTGTGCACTGCGTCCTTTGATTTTTGTTTCAACCGAGTCCCGGAAAAAGGGAACGCATGCCATTGGCTATGAATTCAATCCCAAGGGCACCTAAGATCAAGCCCATAATACGCGTGACGATGTTGATCCCGGTTTGTCCCAAATGGTTCACGATACCGGGAGCAAGCCTTAATAGCCCCCAAATGCCGACAGAAAAAAGACAAATAGTGAGCAGCAAACCCAGAGTGTCGACTGTGCTTGGGTAACGGCTTGCGTAAACAATGGTGGAACTGATAGCGCCGGGCCCGGCCAACAGCGGCATGGCCAAAGGGACGACACCGATTTGTTCTCTGTTTGCCGACTCTGATTGCTCTTGCTTGTTTTGTTTATCTTCACCAAGTTTACCGTTCATCATGGTAAACGCGATACTGACCAAAAGCATCCCACCCGCCACGCGAAATGAATCGAGTGAAATACTGAAAAAATCAAGCAACAATTGCCCGCCAATCAATGAAATCATTAAAATGCATGCCACAGCAATGCTGGCAATGTAGGCCGTTTTGTGTCGCTCAGCAGGCTCTTGATGCGCGGTTAAGGAAACAAAAACAGGCATGATCCCAAGGGGATTCATCGCGGCAAAAAGGCCAATGAAAAATTGTAAAAAGATAACGAATTCAATGCTGTTCACTTTATCCACCTTCAATAAAGTCAGGATAAATAAAAGGGATCTTGACGAGGTATTTCTATACCCTTGTATAAAAAAAATCAATGAAAAGTCAGCGTGGTTTTAAAGAAGATATTGTTTTTGCGCAGTATCACGAAGGGAAATAAAAAATGTATTTTTATGCTTTTCTTTTTACGGCGTAAACGCATAGGTAATAGAGATCCTTTCCTTTTATATCCCTCCCCTTTGACGCTTCTTGGGTGTTCGCTATGCTCGCTCAACCCAATCACAGAGCCTATCTATGCAGAAGGGATTCGCTCGCGTGGTGCAGGGCGCATCTTCAATGACTTTGGGTATATACCCGTCGCCTTTGACCTTGCCTGGGTGTTGGCTATGCTCGCTCAACCCAATCACATCGTCCATCTATGCAGAGGGGCTTTAGTCGTTTTCCGCCTACACGCCTCTTCAAGTGTCTTGGGTATAATGTTTTCGCTTTGTTAAAATCGCGCCTGTTAGTGCATAAAACGTGGTAATAAAATAACAATGTTAAAGAAAGTCCTTAAGAAACCCCGCTTTTGAACGAAAAAATTTCATTGTTGTGAATGTCTTCTTTTGATAGAGGACAGTTTTTCTCTATATTTTTCAATAAATTGTGTAAATACAGAGAAGGAAAGATGTAATTTTTATTGGTTTTTGTTTTATGGAAAATGAGAGGAAAATGCAAAGAATACAACAATACTAAATTTATCCCTTTAAAATCAATAAGATGAGACTGTTTTTAATTGTCCGAGATCTCGCTTCGGTATTTTAATCCTGCTCTTTTCATTGAGAAAGAAGGATGTAGTTTTATTACATGTGATCTAGGTCAATATAAGGTCGTCATTAAAACTTATAATTCGAAATGAAAATAATTAATTTTACGCTACTTTAAGTCCTTATTTTTTCTGGCTTTTAGTGTGTTTTGTTAATTATTTTTAAAAATACAAACATGCATTTAACTTTTAGTAAGGGGAATATATATGCCTGTAACGAATATTGAAGAATTGGATGCCATGGTTGCACGTGTTAAAAAAGCACAACAAGAATTTGCAACTTTTTCACAAGAGCAAGTAGACAAAATTTTCCGCGCCGCGTCATTGGCCGCAAACCGTGCGAGGATCCCTCTTGCACAACAGGCGGTTGAAGAATCGGGAATGGGGATTGTGGAAGACAAGGTCATTAAAAACCATTTTGCATCTGAATTTATTTATAACAAATATAAAGATGAAAAAACGTGTGGGATTTTAGAAGAAAACGAAGAATTCGGCACCTTCACCATTGCAGAGCCTGTTGGGATCATTTGCGGGATCGTGCCGACGACCAATCCGACCTCTACAGCAATTTTTAAATCTTTGATTTCTCTAAAAACACGTAATGGTATTATTTTCTCACCGCATCCACGCGCTAAAAATTCAACCAACGATGCGGCCAAACTTGTTTTGGAAGCGGCGATTGAAGCCGGCGCGCCAAAAGACATCATCGGCTGGATTGATTCACCTTCTGTTGAATTATCAAATGCATTGATGAAGCACAAAGACATTAACCTTATTTTGGCCACGGGTGGACCGGGTATGGTGAAAGCGGCTTACTCTTCGGGTAAACCTGCCATTGGTGTGGGCGCTGGGAATGTGCCTGTTGTGATTGATGAAACAGCCGACATTAAACGTGCGGTTGCCTCTATTTTAATGTCTAAAACATTCGATAACGGCGTGGTGTGTGCTTCTGAGCAAGCGGCCATTGTTGTTGATTCTGTGTATGACGAAGTGAAGGCCCGTTTTGCTTCTCACAAAGGCTATGTCTTGAATGAAAAAGAAGCGAAAAAAGTGCGCAATGTCTTGTTGATTGACGGTGCCTTGAACGCCCTTATCGTGGGTCAATCTGCGGTTAAAATTGCGCAGATGGCTGGCGTGACTGTGCCTGCTGATACCAAGGTGTTGATTGGTGAAGGTTTGGGTAAAGTCTCTTATGATGATGAATTTGCTCATGAGAAATTGTCACCGACGTTAGGTTTGTTCCGCGCGGATGATTTTGAAGATGCAGTGGCACAAGCGGTGACCATGGTTGAGATTGGCGGTATCGGTCACACTTCGGGTTTGTACACCAACCAAGATGTAAATCAAGACCGCATTCGTTATTTTGGTGACAAGCTGAAAACCGCACGTATTTTAATTAATATTCCCACGACACATGGCGGCATTGGCGATCTGTATAACTTCAATGTGGCGCCTTCACTGACCTTGGGTTGTGGCTCTTGGGGCGGAAATTCAATTTCTGAAAATGTCGGTCCTAAGCATTTAATTAACAAAAAAACGGTAGCAAAGCGAGCAGAAAACATGCTGTGGCACAAACTCCCTAAATCTATTTATTTCCGTCGTGGTAGCTTGCCCATTGCACTGGGCGATTTGGAAGGTAAAAAGCGCGCCATGATAGTGACGGACCGCTTTTTGTTCAATAACGGGTATTCTGACGAAATTGTTGCTCTTTTAAAAGCGCAAGGAATGGAAGTCCAAACCTTCTTTGAAGTGGAAGCCGATCCAACCTTGTCCGTTGTTAAAAAAGGGGCAGAGGCGATGCAAAGCTTCCAACCTGATGTTATTTTGGCCTTGGGTGGGGGATCACCGATGGACGCCGCCAAAATCATGTGGGTGATGTACGAGCATCCTGAAACCCATTTTGAAGAGCTTTCTATGCGCTTTATGGACATCCGTAAGCGTATTTATAAATTCCCTAAAATGGGTAAAAAAGCAGAATTGGTTTGTATTACAACGACATCGGGTACAGGTTCTGAAGTCACGCCTTTTGCTGTTGTCACAGACGATAAAACCGGTGCGAAATACCCCTTGGCAGATTATGAATTGACGCCAAATATGGCCATTGTGGATGCCAATTTGGTCATGAATATGCCAAAATCCTTGACCGCCTTTGGGGGTTATGATGCCGTGACGCACGCTTTAGAAGCCTATGTTTCTGTATTGGCCAATGAATACTCAGACGGTCAGGCGCTTCAAGCGTTAAAAATGCTCAAAGAATACTTGCCATCAAGCTATGCGAATGGCGCAAAAGACCCGATTGCACGTGAAAAAGTGCACAATGCGGCTACGATTGCTGGGATTGCCTTTGCCAATGCTTTCTTGGGTGTGTGCCACTCAATGGCCCATAAAATCGGTGCTGAATTCCACATCCCACACGGTTTGGCGAATGCTTTATTGATTACGAATGTGATCCGTTATAACGCGAATGACAACCCTACCAAGCAAACGGCATTTTCTCAATATGACCGTCCACAAGCGCGTCGTCGTTATGCTGAAGTGGCAGATCATTTACGTTTGAGCCAAGTAGGTGATAAGACGGCTCAAAAAATTGAGCGTTTATTGACTTGGCTTGATGAACTCAAAATCAGCCTTGATATTCCATTGTCGATTCAAGCGGCGGGTGTGAACGAGTCTGATTTCCTTGCAAAAGTGGACGCTTTGTCCGTTGAAGCCTTTGATGACCAATGCACGGGAGCAAACCCACGTTATCCTTTGATTTCAGAGCTGAAAGAAGTCTTGTTGATGGCCTACTACGGTACCCCGTTTGTTGAAGGTGAAACTTCTGAAGGAACCACGGTCATTAAAAATGAAGAGGAAGATGTACCCTCTGCTAAAAAAACAAAAAACAAAGCAATAAAAAAAGCCCAATTGGCTTAATCATCAAATAATGAAAAAACCCGCATTGATTGCGGGTTTTTTTTATTGTTTTTTTGATGAAGGCATTAGGTCGAAGCGTAGGATCAGCCTCTCGCTTCCAATATGCGCCCTGTGAAACTGTCGTTTTCAACGATGTAAGCGGCGCCGTCAATCATGTCGTAATTGATGGCGGATCGTTTTTTTTGTACGTTTTTATAGTGTGTTGAGCGAGAAAGGACGCCCGCAACACGGATATTGGCGTGTTCTAGCTCTTGGGCCCAACTTTGTGTTAATCCTCGGATCACCGCATTAGAGCATTCAAGATTTTGTGTCATTTCGCCATTGAGTTGTGATTCTGGAATGTTCACAATGAGGCCTTCTCTGCCTTGATCTAACATGCTAAAAGCCGCACATCGACCGAAGATATACAAGTTTGCTGCGACATCTGCAATGCTGCTGTTTAAGGTTTCTAAATTTGAGAGTAAGTTGGGCAAACCGCTTGCTTGCCAATAATTAATTAAAACGTCTACCGCCCCTAATTCTTGTTTGATGCAATCAAACAAATGTGAAATGTTGTTCACGCTTCGACTTGCAAGGAAAAAAGAATAACAAACGCCATTGGCGTGTAAACAGGCTTTATAGCTTGCCTGTAATTTTTCTTTATTCGTGTCAACAAGTGCAACCCGTGCGCCCATTTTACAAAAATGTTCAGCCATGGCACGGCCTGTCGGTGTTCCTGCAGCGGTGATCACTATGACGGATTTGGCGATATCCATTTTTCAACCCTATCTCTCATCTTTAAAACATGCGTTATACATCGAGATTAACAGTTTATGCCCAGCTTCTTAGGGGCGGATAACAATATTGGACCAAAATTGTAAAAAGGGCTGTGAAATTGTTCAAAAAAGGCGGCATAACGTGTGTATAAAATGAATTTTTAGTCCGCGATCACAGTTTATTTTCTTTATATGTAACTGCTTGATTTGATGTTTTTTCATGGAAACACATAAAAATTAAACTAATTAAAACAGTTAGTTATATTCTCTTTTTTCTGAAAGGAAAAGTTTTGATGCAACCAGCTCATGGTACAGATTGGCTTTGTTGTAGGTGGGGAGTGAGGGAGGGGCGGGCTGTAATTTCCGGCGCACGTGGCTGCAAAGATTATGGTAAAGATCTTCTCCTAATTCATGGGTTCCAATGGCAGGAAAACTGAGGGCAGAAGGGCAGGTGTATTCTAATAACTTTTCAGAGCTAAGGCCGCCTTTATGGAAGGCATTGGCTTGCTCCCGACACAATTCATAGTCTTTTTCTTCGGCGCTTAATCGGATGGGTTCAGGAAGCTTGAATGCCATGCGCAAATCGGCTTCTGTGGCTTTTTGAGGGTAAGGAGGCTGAAGTGGGGTTGTTTCTGTGGGATCTTCTGAAAGCAAGGCCAGCATGAGTGAAAAATCAGCATGACGCCCCTGAGAGACCGCTTGGCGTAAATGATCACTCAGTTGTATATCTAAAATTAATCTGGCTTTGTCGAGGGTGTGAATTTGCATTGGGTCTGCTTGCGTGATGACGACACGTCTTTTAACGGCCCGAATTCAAATTACTTGAGGGCTTCTTCTTTTATTCAGATCTCTTAAAATTAAATGTTTCATAATCAATCCTCTCATTATCAATTCTCT
>CAMRBZ010000038.1 GCA_947040595.1 uncultured Enterovibrio sp.
ACCAATAAGAAATAATGAAATAATGAAATAATGAAATAATGAAATAATGAAATAACATGTAGATCTGTCGTTGATGCGGCAATAGGTGCATATTCAGGATAAAAATAAAATACAATAAGAGAAATATAAAAAAACACATTGAAGAGTGTTTTACTTTTAAATACTCCAATAATATAAATAATAAACACAGCCAAATATAATCGTCTTTCAACAATGACAGACCATAAAACACCATTTACAGCATGATCTCTATTACTAGCGAAAACACCATCAATAAAAAATCACATTATAAGCGGAAGCCATATTTAAAAAATACATTAGCGAATTGGAAAAAAATAATCACTGTTTGAAAATATTGGCGCGATAATGAAAGCGCTTATTGCCACCCAAAAAATCAATGCTGGATATATCCTTAAAACCCTTGATTTTATATAATAACTTAATTTACCTTTACTCATACTAGCCGTAACTAAAAAACCACTGATCACAAAAAAAAACATCAACAGCTATACCACCTGTAAACCCAAAATTTAAATGTTTCGTTATAAAATCTGCCCCCCCATTAACAACAATAGCATTTGAATGACCATAAATGCGGCAATTAGTCTAATAAAATTAAAGTTATTTTTATTGTTTCTAAAAAGAAAGTCCAGTGTTAAATGCTTCATTTTTTATTCGACTCTGTAATTTGATTCCCATTATCCAAAAACCGTATAGATCGGTAAAGATTATGGCCCCCCTCGTTTTTATCCATCACGGTGATATTCCCGAGTTTCGTGCCAATAATATAAAAAGGATCACTTTTATCTACAAGCACTGTCCAGTGATTGATTAATCCCAATTTTCGTTCCAAATATTGACCGGAGGAGTGAGACCAGGGTGATAAAGAGGGTGGATCGATTATATATACATTTTCTACTTCAGGATGAAGTATGAAAAAAGATTTTATTGTATTTAAAACATTCAAAGTGATTGATTGTTGATTTTCATACCAGGAAATAATTGATTGCCTTGATTGATAAAATTTAAAGTGAAAATAAAAGATTATCAAACCAATAAAAACAAGAGGATAAATATATTTAATTTCCCCAGCTAACCTTTCACAAATTTTGAAAACAAATAAACATGATGCGATACTTATCCAAACAAACCACATAAAAGAATAATATGGTGCAAGATGATTTGACAGTAGTGAATATGGCCCAATTAAAGAAAGAATACTGATTGATATAATCACAACATGGAGAATTGATTTCTTTCTATTAGTCGATAAGATAGAATATAAAATTGAAGATGTTAAATATATAACAGTCATTAACAAGAAGTGTTCATCTCTCATTAAATAAAATTGATACCCTGTCATTATATCCAATATGTTCAGACTAATCTTATAAGCATCAGTATCGGAAGAAATAAATGCACTTCCCATCAAAGAATTATACGTCATCGAAAGCAATAATATAACTATTGCAGTTACCCCAGCCTTTAGATGTACCTTAAATTTAGTGTCTTTATCTTCTATTTCGCTCTCAACGAAATAAGAGAAAAACACATAGACAATAAAAGGCAAAATAAAATCTTCTTTCGAAAATGCACTTAATAAAAGTAAAGTAACAACCAATCCGTTATGATCTGATCCTTTGAATTTTTGCCAAACAAGCAAGGCCATCATCCCAAAAAGCCCAGAGAATAGATTCGTCATTAAGCCTGTGTAAAAATGATATTCCACAAGATTCGGTAACGTTGAAATCAGCATGGATATCATAATCGTCACAAAAAAATTGATCTTTGCGCCAATTAAACGAGCCAAAAAATAAATCACAAAAAGAATATAAAGACAGAGCGTTAAATACTGTAAAGACAGGTATCCGTCATTACTTAAATAAGACATGGAATAAATTAAGAATGTAGAAATGGGTCTTATATAATTTGATGTTTCATATATATCAGAAATAAAATATGATAAATTAGTATAATCATCATGATGAACAGGAACCAAGGTTATTTCTTTCCCTCCATTGACAAAAAAAGCAGCAAAAAGAACCGCCATTACAATTAAAAATTGAAATGCAAAATTTGACTTATCTTTAAACATTGATCAATCCCTTTTTAGGCAGACTAAGATCTTTTTCTTTGCTCAAGGTGACAATCTCATGCTTACAGATCAAACTTAATGGGCGTTTTTTTGTATTTTCAAATGTTCGCCACAAATAGCAACCAATAATACCTTGCGTCGTTAATATTGAAGAGCCCATAAATAAAATTAACAGGGTGGTTGTTGAATAACCGGGTGTTGAAATTAAACCACTTATTTTAGAAAAAAGTGTAACAAAACCTAAAATAAAACTGATGAATAAAGAAAACATCCCAACCCATAAAATAGCCATGATTGGAAAATCAGAAAAAGAAAAAATGCTGTCTAGCATGTATTTTATTCTTTTTTTAAAACTCCACCCACTCTTTCCGTGTTCTCTTGCTTTACGATGATATGGGATGTACATTCTCCGAAAACCAACCCAAAATAACTGCGCGATCAATGAACTGTTTGGTTCATTAATTTCCAATATCGAATTTTTAACTGTATTATTACAAGCAAATATGTCAACACCACCTTTTGGAATTTCAGGTTGAACACATTTACGATAAAAACCCCAATACAACCCAGAAAGAATACTGTTTATTTTCGGATCATTTCGTGTTAAACGCTCACCTAACACCAAATCACAGCTGTCTTTTTTCAAGACATTAAAAAAATCAACGATTAATTCTATCGGCTCTTGTAAATCAGCCGCCATTACAGCCAGATATTGACCTCTCGCATGTTCCATCCCTGTTCTAATCGCAGTAAATGAACCAAAATTACGGCTCAAAATGAGTATTTGATGTGAAAATCTAAAGTTTTTCGTTTCTTCACATATTTTCTGATATGAATTATCTGGAGAGCCATCAATAACAAATATAACTTCAAACCCCTCAGTTAAATGAACGGAAATATCATTTATAGCCTGTATCAATGGTTTTATGTTTTCTTCATTTTTGTAAACGGGAATTATAAGTGAATTTTTGATATCGGAATCCATTATTTTTCACACCATTCTTTTATACTTGAAACAACCTTCTCTATTTCCTCTTTATACATAAAGGGAAACAATGGGAATGAAACCAATTCACAAACTTGATGAATGGAGATTTCTAATTTTTTCTCTTCATCGATTCTAAATTTTTCATTAACCCAAGCTGGTTGGTTAATATCAAGAATGGGATAGTGTACATCAACACAGATCCCACTCTTTTTCATGAAAGAAATAAAATCATCTCTGTTATTCACTCTTGCAACAGCCAAGTGGGCCACAAAGTCACACTGAGAATAATCTAAAAATCTAATTTTATTATTATCTGAAGCTTCAACATATTCTCTAAATATTGATTTTCTTTTTTCATTAAAATTATCTAATTGAGGCAACAATACATTTAATATTGCAGCTTGAATTTCATCTATTCGAGAGTTTTTTGCATTTATCCGTGAAATTTCATATTTTTTTGACCAGCCATACTGTTTCAAACTTAATGTTATTTCAAAAAGCTCAGGACTTGATGTGACTAAGGCGCCGGCATCACCCATTGCGCCTAAATTCTTCGTAGGATAAAAACTAAAAGCACCAATATCCCCCATTGAACCGACTTTCACATTATTCAACATTCCACCATGTGCTTGAGCACAATCTTCCAATATTTTTACATCTTGATAATTATTCTCATTCAGTCGCTTTCTTATTTTTTCAACATCGACGACCCCCCCGTAAAGATGAGTGACAATAACCACCTTTGTTTTTTGACTTAAGCAACGCATAATCGATTCTATATCAACTAAATGCGTATTCACTTCTATGTCAGCATATACAGGAGTGACACCAACCAATCGACATGCAGTGCTTGAATAACCCCCAGCATTGGCAACGGTTATCACTTCAACCTCGCTATCAGATTGATTATCTAACAATGCTCTCAATGCTATTTCTAAAGCATCGGTCCCATTTGCTAACGTAACACAATAACGTGCACCACAATAGTGAGCAAAAGATTCCTCAAATAGTTTAGTTTGCTCTCCCATAAGCCAAAATCCACTTTCAGCTGATTTTAAAATAGCCATACTCAATTCATTTTTAAATGTATTGAATATTCTTCCTGTATTATTAAAGGGAACCATTAGTTACTCTCAAAATTTGAATGTTTTAAATATTTCCATAATGGAGAAAATCGCGAACTCCAGGTGACCATTTCTTGTATCTTTATTTGTTTATCGAGAGGGTCTTGAAACGTCAATACCTGACCACCTATAATACGTTTTTTCATCTCTCCAAATTCACTGGAAATAACCTGGCATCCACAAGCAAGATATTCATAGTATTTAACAGGATCAACGGAGTCGGTCAGTTCATTTAACTTGAAAGGAATTAATCCAAAATGGAATTCTTCCATTTTTTTTGATACTTCACAATGTGCTATCGCTCTTTCTAGAATCACATTTTGAGGGAGTTCAGGTAGGTCATCACTGTAATTAGGACCGATAATGCGAACCTGTGAATTCTTATATTTATTCGCTAAATTTATAATCAAATCCCAATCAAACCATGACGCAATGCTACCTATGTATCCAAATATAAGTTGTGAATCTCTAGTGGGTAATTCTTTATCATGTAGATTTACTTTATTTAAAAAATCATCATCACATGCATTCAATACAAGAATGGAACGCTTTGAATAATCGTTGTATTTTTCTTTAAGACGACTTGAAGAATAAAATGTAATCTGTGATTCTGATATTTGTTTTTTTAAAATACGATCTACACTCTTTCGCGAGATCCCCTTAAAAAAATGAGGTAAATCATCCATAACGTCCATTGCAATACATTGGAATCTCAAATTCATTGAAATCTTCAAAGACAACCTCGTTGCTTTTCCGATAACAAGAACGCTTGCTTCTTTCTCGCAAAATTGACGCACTCGTTCAAGGAGTTCTGACAGGGTAAAATAATTTAATATGTCATAAAGAATTCCAAAAGGCTCAATCGGAATCAATAGTTTAGGCTTAACTCTGATCATGCCTTCAGGTAAATCGAAACTGTCAGCTTCAATAGAAATAATACGCCTTTTGATGTCACTTAATCGAGGTAAACGAGAAGGTGTCGGATCAACCCAAAGAACAGAACTAAAACCATTAAGAAGAGCATGTTTAACGAAAAAATGAGGCCGCTGAGCAATACTGTCCCAAGGAACTGGGGACAAATATACCATTTTCATATTAATGTACACCTTTACGGTAACGGTGAGGTTTCCATTCACCCCAATTCTTTTCGAAAATGGCTCTGTTTTTTTCCATCAATTTTTGTTTTTTCTCCTCACCCAGTTTATTGAAACTGGCTGATAAATGATGGTGAACAAATGAACCTTCAATCGCATAATTTTTATAACCCGCGTTAAGAACGCGTAAGCTGTAATCGTCATCTTCAAAATAACCCAGCCCATATTCTTCAGATAAGGGGCCAATTTCATCGAATACGTCTTTTCGCATTGCAGCACAAAAAAATGCAACCGAATTCATCGGGTGTGTTTTTCCCGCATTTTTACTGGTATATATTAATGCTTGAATATTCATTTCATTAAAGTTGTCATATTGGATATTAATTTTTGCTTCATTTCCTATGTTATTGGTCACAGGACACACCAAACCAACATCTTCTGAAATTAAAATAGAAACAATAGGTTCTAACCAATATTTAGATACGTAAGTATCGTTATTTAGAATAACAAGAATGTCACCAGTGGCTTCAGCCAATCCAATGTTGTTACCGGCTGCAAATCCAACATTTTCTTCATTTAAAATGATCTTGAATTTTCCATTATTTGCATATGTATTTTTCAGATAATCTTGAGTTCCATCCGTTGAGTTATTATCGACAAGGATCACTTCATAGTTATCGTATACGGTATTATTAAGAATACTGTTTAAACATTTTTTTGTTAAATCAAGATTATTGTAAGTAAGAACAATTAAACTCACTTTCTTTTTATTAAATTCAATCTGTTCAATCGCAGAAAGTAATTCTTTTGCTCTTGTTGACCAATCATGCTGTAAAGCCCAATCTTTCCTTTTTTTTGCCAGAGAAAGATCATCTTTTTCAGTGAGTGCCAAGCGCACATTTTCAAGAAATTCTTTTTTATTTCTTCCCACATGAACATACTCAGAAATGAGTTTGATTTCTGGCATTGCAGTGGAAACGACCGGCTTTCCGGCGGCCAGATACTCATACACTTTGACAGGATTCGTGCATATGGTTAATTCAATTATTTTAAATGGAATAATACAAACATCAAACGAATATAAATGTTCAGCTAAATTTTTATATGGAATTTCACCAATAAATTTTATATTTTCTATATCATCAGCGTCACTCACATCAATCGTTACGTTTCCTATAATAACAATTTCAAGATCAGGCGCATTTTTAGCGACATATATGATTAAATCTAAATCAAACCACTCAGCAACCGCACCATAATAACCAACAGTAATTCCATTTGAAGGTTTATTTTCACAGTCCGGCTTATAATCAGAAAAATATTTAACTTCGGCCGCGTTTCTTATAATAGTATTATCTCTCGTTTCAGAGATTCTATCCGATAATGTTTTTGCCGTCGTTATCACGAGATCTGCATGCTTAAGTAAGTCTTCTTCATTTTTGAGCATGAGGTCACTGTTGTTTTCAAAACCCGCATGATGATCCATACAGTCATATATTATCGAGTTTTGTACTAATCGCTTACTTACATCATTCCAAAAGGGTAAGTTTATAATTGAAAATGTGTGTTTTAGATTAAATGCCATACGAACTGAATTGATGCTTTTTAAAAGGAAGGAAATCTCATTCGTCTTAAGGGTATTATTATAAATATTTACATTCATAACATTCAAATTGAGCTTACATATTACCACATTTTTTGATGGTGAACTTTCAAGTTTGAAACCCGGTTTTAATGAATACTGAAATGTGGTTGTGAAATAAATAACGTTACTACCAATATGTGCAATTTCTCTGGATAAATGTTGAGGTCTTTGGATCCGAAAATTCCAATCAATGACAGGAAAGAGTAAAAAGCTGTACCCGTTCGTTCCCTCTAACGAGTTAAGGCAAGACAAATCTCCATTTATACTAATTTGGTTCACTTTTATTTCAAGCAATGTATTTTCTTTCGTCCTCCTTAATATAGAATTGAAAATCATGAGAATAGAATTATAAATCAACCTTATTTTTGAAAGGAAAAATTCATGAATAAAACTCACTTTCCTTAATAGAAAATAACAGGCCGATTTTGGTCGCTTTAAATACCAGATTACTTTCGAGATCTTACATCTTAAACTTAGAGGCAGGTTCCTGTATAATAATTTAAGTTTATCAATCATATTTTAACTCTGCTCTTTACTTTCCTAATAATTACATCAATTAAATTTTCTATTTTCAAATTATCATTTTCAAGCTTTAATTCATTATTTTTTAAAGAGAGCCGTTCATTTTCATTTTTCAGTTGAAGTATTTCTTTTTCTTTTTCTAAAAGAACATATGGTTCAAATATTGAATTAGCTCCATAATAATATGTAATATCAGATAACATAAGTTTATTTTTAGAACTCCATCTTTCATGGCAATATACTAATACTATTTGTTTTCCTGGCCAATATGAGGGAGAATGTTCTTTACAATTAATAATATCATTGTGAACTAAGGTCCACTTGCTATCTATTTTTATCGGTATATTCGACTTTAAGAAAGTAAACAGATGCTCGTCTATTCGATCGACTTCGTCAAAAGGGATGGAAATAATAATAATGTCGTTAACATGATTTTTTATTTTGTTTAAGACATCAAAAGGATTATAAAAATGTTCTAACACATTAGATAATATCATGACATCTGAAGTAAATTCTGTAAGCGTGTTTTCGTTTAATAAATCTAAACATAAGAAATCAGAATGTGGATAATTATTCTTCGCAGTTTCAATTGCAACTGAAGAGAAATCAATTCCAAGCACTTTTTTATAAAACACACTTGAAAATAAATCTGTTCCATCTCCTTGAGCACAACCCCAATCACATACTGTTGTGCCATTTTTATTCAATGCGCTTTTTAACCATACAGGAAGAGATTCAACAAGGATCTTTGCAAAATACCGTGATTGTTCTCCCCCACCATATTCATTCCAATCCTCAGTAAAGCGCTTGTTCCAATATTCATTACTATTTATTTTCATGATTCTTCTCAGTAAAATTCGACTCTCACTTCAGGGTTAAATAATCCATGACGTTTTTCAATTGTTACCGAGGTAAAATAAAGAACACCTTCGATATATTCTAAATAAGATATTTCGGAATCATTACTACGCTCTATTGCGACTACTAATATATACTCGCCTGCTGCCAGTTGATTTAATAATGTGAATTTTGTGTGGATTAGCTTACCTTCATAAGAATTAGATTCAACATTTGCTGAATGAACAATCAAATCCATTCCTTTTTTATTTTTAATCGAAATGGAAACCTTAGTGTCAACAGAGATTAATTCACTCGGAATGAAATATTCCAATTCAAATTCCATCAGCGTACCAAGTTCAAAAACAGAAGATGTTTTTTGATACTCGTTTTTTAATTCAACTTTTTTAATACTGCCTTTATGGGTTCCCCAATGATTTATATATTTCTTAGTGTTATTTTCAACAACGTCATTATTCTGCATCGTCTTACTATCACTGTACATATATTCTAAGTACTTACTTGTTGCATTTGTCACATCATCATCCATTACGATTTTACCTTTATCAATCCAGATCGCTCGTGTACATAATGCACGAACAGATGTAATGTCATGACTGACAAATAAAACTGTTTTTCCTGATGCAACGATACTTTTAATTTTATTCAAACACTTTATTTGAAATTTAGCATCTCCAACAGACAATGCTTCATCAACAATAAGGATGTCTGGATCAACATTTATTGCAATTGAAAATGCCAATCGTACATACATTCCGGAAGAATATTGTTTTACAGGATGATCAATGTAATCAGAAATTTCAGAGAAATCAATTATATCATCGATACTTCTTTCTATTTCTTTCTTTGGGAGACCTAGAATTGCGGCATTGAGATAAATATTTTCACGTCCTGTGAATTCAGGATTAAATCCCGCACCTAACTCAAGCAAGGCCGCAATTCTTCCATTAACTTTAATTTCACCGAGCGAGGGTGTGAGCGTGCCGCATATTGATTGTAGTAACGTCGACTTTCCTGAACCATTCTTTCCTAATATTGCAACCACCTCCCCTTTGTTTATATTAATATCAATATTTTCTAGTGCACAAAAATCATCTTTCGTATATTTAACAACCTGACTACTTAATGAACTTAATATTATTTCTTTTATTCTATGAATCGGTGTTTTATAATTTTTATAATATTTAAATAAACCCGTAATACTAATTGCGCGCTCAAAGAACATCCGCGAATCCTTTCTTCGTCACATTAAAAAGAGAAAACCCAATGATAAGCATAAGCAAGGATACAACAAGCTGATAAAGGTATATTTTAATATCAAAAACATTCCCCCAAATCATGACATCTCTTGCTTGCTCTATTGTTGTCGTCAAAGGATTTAATCTCATTATGCTTTGAAATCGTTCTGGTAACATTTCTACAGAATAAAAAATCGGGGATAAAAACAATAATAAGGTAGTGATAACCCCTATAATCTGAGTAATGTCTCGAATGTAAACACTCAAGGATGCCAATATATAGCTGACCCCGAGAGTAAACAAAATCATGGGAAGTATTACTATTGGAATTAATAAAATAGAGATATTCGGAAGACCATATAAAATAAAGTAAAAGACAATCCAAACGACGAAACTCATGCATGCTTGAAATAATGAAGCCCCTAATGCGACAATAGGGAGTATCTCAATAGGAAAAACAACTTTCTTTACCAAATTAGGGTTACTTATTATTGTTGTTGGTGCTCTATTTACACATTCAGAAAAAACGTTAAATATAATGAGCCCGGAAAACAGTAACAATGCAAATTCAGTTTGACTTCCAGTACCACCAGGCCACCGGGCTTTGAAGACAACACTAAATACAAATGTATAAACAACAAGCATCATCATTGGATTAAGAATGGTCCAAGCAAGACCTAATACTGATCCTTTATAACGTGCTTTGATATCTCTGGATACTAAACTAGATAATAGATTACTTAAAGATATGAGCTTGTTTTTAAAACCTGGATCCATTAAATTATTCATTCTTTAAAATCCAAATTAATTAACTTTATACCTACTTCATCTTTCTTAGATAACATCGGTTCACTATCCATCGGCCAATCAATTCCAATATCAGGATCATTCCACATAATAGAGATTTCAGATTTTGGGTTATAATAATCTGTGCATTTATAGACGAATTCAGCCTCATCGCTGATGACATAAAAACCGTGTGCAAAGCCTTCAGGGATCCAAAGCTGGCGTTGATTTTCCGCAGATAAATAAACGCCAATCCATTGACCAAAAGTGAGCGAATTCTTTCTGATATCCACAGCAACATCAAATACTTCACCAGAAACAACACGCACTAATTTTCCTTGCGTATTCTGAGTTTGATAATGAAGCCCTCTTAATGTGCCTTTTTTCGATTTTGAGTGATTATCTTGTACAAATACAGTTGGTTTTCCCGTGACTCGCTCTTCAAAATCTTTTTGATTCCATGTTTCCATAAAAAAACCACGATTGTCACCAAACACCTTAGACTCAATTATTTTTACATCGCGAATGCTCGTTTTAATTACATCCATTTTTCATTTTCTCATATATTCATTAATATTTTTCAGCCTGGATTTCCAGTTACACATTTTAATAGGAAATACTGATTCTATTTTTTGACAATCGAGTTTTGAGTTTTTAGGTCTGCTTGCTTTTGTCGGAAACTCGAGGCTAGAGATTGAATTCAGGTGAATGGATTTATTTATTAACTGTTTCTCTATCTCAACTTCAATAATATAAGATGCAAACTCATACCAACTCACATGTGGAAAACCTGAATAATGATATACACCAAATTCAATTTTATTTTTTTCGAGATTGGATTTTACGAGGAGTGATTTTGCAATAACCAATAAGGCATTCGAAATATCCCCCGCGCAGGTTGGACCACCAAATTGATCGCAAACAATACTCAATTCATTTTTTTCTTTTGAGAGTCGAAGAATGGATTTTACGAAATTATTTCCGTATTCGCTGAAAACCCAAGAGGTTCTCAATATAATATGGCGTGGGCAGTGCTTAGCGACTTCACGCTCACCAGAAAACTTACTTTTTCCGTATACATTTTGAGGCGAAGGCGAGTCTAACTCGCAATAAATGCCCTCTTTGCTTCCAGAAAAAACATAATCGGTCGAAATATGCAGCATTAAAGCGCCTACATGATTGGCGGCTATTGCTAGATTTTTAGGTCCATCGCTGTTTATTGAAAAAGCAAGTTCAATATTCTCTTCTGCTTGATCTACAGCGGTATAAGCTGCTGCATTAATGATTACATCCGGCTTAAATTCATTAACCGTTTTATCTACTTCTTTAGGGTCAGTTATATCAAGGTCATGTTTGTTTAATGCCAGATATTTCACATCTGTCATAGAATGAAGTTGTTTAACGAGGCAACGCCCAACTTGCCCTTCGCTGCCTGTGATTAATATTTTCATGACATTTCTTTTGCTTCTCTTAATAATTTTAATAAATATTGTCCATAATCATTTTTACTCATTAACTGGCCAATATTTTGCAATTTTTCATTATTTAGCCAGCCTTTTCGCCAAGCAATTTCTTCTAAACAGGCCACTTTTAACCCTTGCATATTTTGAATTGTTTGCACGAAAGAAGAGGCTTCTTGAAGGGTTTCATGGGTGCCCGTGTCTAACCAAGCAAAGCCGCGCCCAAGCACTTCAACATTCAGGGCCCCCTGATGCATATACATTTCATTTAATGTGCTAATTTCTAGCTCACCACGGGCAGAAGGTTTTACTTCTTTAGCTAATTCAACAACTTGATTGTCATAAAAATAAAGCCCTGTTACGGCATAATTTGATTTAGGGTGAGTCGGCTTTTCTTCAATGGATATGGCTTGCATCTTGTCATCAAATTCAACCACCCCAAAACGCTCTGGATCTTTTACTTGATAACCAAATACCGTTGCACCCTGTTCACACGCAGCGGCTTTTTCTAACATTTTGCCAAAGGATTGACCGTAAAAAATATTGTCACCCAGCACCAAACAAACGCGATCATTGCCAATAAATTCCTCAGCAATAATAAAGGCTTGCGCTAATCCATCCGGGCTTGCTTGGGTGGCATACTGCAGTTCTATACCAAAATCTTCTCCATTTCCTAAGAGATTTTTAAAACTGTAAGCGTCTTCTGGTGTAGTAATAATGAGTATTTCACGGATACCCGCCAGCATTAAGGTAGAAAGCGGATAGTAAATCATGGGTTTGTCGTAAATAGATAATAATTGCTTCGATACGCCACGCGTGATGGGGTATAAACGAGATCCTGACCCGCCAGCTAAAACGATCCCTTTCATTTGTATTCCTTTAATTAATTTTCCCAAGGCGTTCAAGGCTATACGTGCCATCTAAGACACGCGAGCACCAGCCTTGGTTCGCTAAATACCATTGCACTGTTTTGCGCATTCCGCTTTCAAAGGTTTCTTGTGGTGTCCAGCCTAATTCACGTTCAATTTTTGTCGCATCAATGGCATAACGGTGATCATGACCCGGCCTGTCTGTCACATACCGAATGAGATCTGAGTATTTATCAATACCTTGAGGTTTTTCTGGTGCGAGCTCTTCAAGCAATGCACAAATTGTTTGCACAACGTCAATATTGGTTTTCTCGTTTTTTCCGCCAATATTGTATGTTTCACCCACGATGCCTGTCGTCACTACCTGATAGAGTGCTTTTGCATGATCCTCGACATACAACCAATCTCGGATTTGCTGACCATTCCCGTATACGGGTAATTCTTTGCCTTTTAAAGCATTTAATATCATGAGCGGAATGAGCTTTTCAGGAAAATGACAGGGACCATAATTGTTTGAACAATTTGTGACAATCACAGGCAATTCATAAGTCCGAAACCAGGCGCGCACTAGATGATCACTTGCTGCTTTTGATGCAGAATAAGGGTTTGAAGGGGCATAAGGTGTCTCTTCACTAAATAGGCTCTTCAATCCTTCTAAATCACCATAAACCTCATCGGTTGAAATATGATGAAAACGAAATGTTAATTTTCTCGATGCGTCTAATTTATTCCAATATTGGCGAGAGGCCTCTAATAAAGAAAAAGTCCCGACTATATTGGTTTCAATAAATTCTTTAGGTCCATCAATCGATCTGTCAACATGTGATTCTGCAGCCAAATGCATTACGGCATCAGGTTGATAATGCGAAAAAACACGATCAAGTTCTTCTTTATTACAAATATCCACTTTTTCTAAAAAATACCGATTACTCTTTTCAACACAAGATAAAGATTCTAAATTTCCTGCATAGCTAAGCTTATCGACATTAATAACGGTGTCTTTTGTCATATTTATGATATGGCGAATAAGTGCAGAGCCTATAAAACCTGCACCGCCAGTTATGATTATTTTCACTCAGCCTCTTTTCGATTTTAAAATTAAAACAATGTATATTCTTATGACAGTTTCATACCTGGATAAATCGTATTTTTTATAAAGAGAAGCAGGCGTTTTATTGCATTATACCCCTCGTCTTTGAAGCTGAATGGGAGTGAACCAGAGGCATCTTCAATGACTTTTGGTATATTCAATAATCCGATATAAATATAACGAATCACTTAAAAGCGCCTTCACTATTTCAATGGCGACGGTACGTCAAAATTGTAAAAGTAGAATTTAAAGAAAATATTTTCTTCAACGCCTGGGCCACCGCATGACTTTTTTTAATCTTCCTCTAAATTTGAATTGAATGAAATTCGTTCACTCATCAAACAAATAGAAATGAATTTACTCAATATTCTATATCCAGTGAACTCATTGATTGAAATATTCCTGGGATCTTTATTTTTAAAGATCTCCTGACGCCATAAGAAACAATAAATAGGAATAATATTCCTATTTATTCATGAAAAAATACTTACACCCCTCGTCTTTGAAGGTGCGTGGGTGTTGGCTAGGCTCATTCAGGCCAATCACAGAGTCCATCTATGCTCATGGCCTTCACTCGTTTGCCGCAACCGCGCATCTTCAAGTGTCTTGGGTATAAGGGCCTCGAAGTACTTTTCCATCAATCGCGACAAGTTGACCTTTTCTCTGTTTATTAACAGACTGCATCCAGGCAATAAAACACTGACTAAATTCTGCTGAATTAATATGGGCAATGATCCCTAAAATCGTATTGTAAACAGGCGCACCTTCTATAAGCAGATGTATTTTAAAGCAATGATGGTGTCCTTCTGCATACTCTTCGCTTTCTTTCCAGCCCTATGCACCCGCGATAACTGCGCAAAGTGTGACAAACATGATATAAAAAAGTGGATACGAGACATTTGCAGCTTGGGGTGATCTTCTATTAATGAGACATGTTCAGTGAATACGTTAAGGGAGATCGCCGTTCTAAAAAGGAAGTATATGATCACAGCCAGACTGAATCGTCAAATTATTATTTAGTGGTTAAAAAACGTTCGCGATCTTGCCCTGTCTTGAACGCTGAGTATGCCCCCAGTAAATAGAAAGGGTCATTCTGCTCGAAAACAGAAAAAAATTTAATTTGACACAAAATGAATTTATTCAAGGGGGGGGTTCTTTTCATCTTTCTTAATTTACAAGATTCAAAATGAAGTCTTTTATATTATACAGGGATGAAAATGCACTGATCTTTTTCAGAGAATCATCTCTCGTTCCGCACCATATATCGATTTATTACAAATTACCCTTGAAACTCAAACTGAAAAAACTCTTTTTCACCTAGCCTCACCTGTGGGTCTAGATTTTTAGGTCATGAAGTAATTGAATGACTAAAAATCAATATTATTTTTTTAGGTTCGGAATATCGGAATATCGGAATATGACTATTTTAACGTATTGGCTAAAAAACAAAAATGCTACCGCCCTTAGGTGCTCACCCTAATTCGAAGAAAAAACTCACATTTTTAATGCTGTATTTTCCATGTTTGGGCATAGAAAAAATACAAGCGTCATTCCGCTCCTAACCTCGATTTTTTAAAATCTGATGTTGAAATTAAAATTGAAAGGTACATTTTTCACGTAGGGTGACGTTCTAGTACGGAAAAATGGACTGCGTTTTGTAAGACTGCCAAAAAAATATTATTCTTTTCATGTTCACAATGACGGATACAAGGACATCAATAAAATGTATTCCGCGCCTAAAAATGACACTTTTATTTTGATAGTCTTTGTGGTGCGTCGCATTATACTAAGAGGAAAGGGATTAAAAGAGAAGCAATATTGTAGAATTCGCCCTTTTCAAGGGCGACGGAAGAAAAAGAAAAGTTTGGAAATGCTTGAAAAAAAACGTATTAAATAAACAGAGGCTAGAGAATGTCTTTTCTTGAGGGCACACCATCCAGGCTTGTGGCTTCACTCACTGCCCGATAAATAGCCGCTTGTACCGCTTCAGCTGCTGCAATCCCCAAAACATTCAGATCAGGGGCGATCACTTCGCCTGTGCCTGCGGCAAACAAGGTATCGCCATCATACATGGAATGCACCGGGTTTATGGCACGGGCAAAACCATCATGCCCCATTTGTGCAATCTTTAGCGCTTGGGATTTTGTTAAGGTCGCGTTGGTGATAATGGCCCCAATGGTGGTATTTGCCCCCACGAAACCTGAGTGTGCATCCCCATTCAAAAGCAAATCGACACCGGAAATAAAGCCGTTTTTATTCCCATTTTGAATTCCTGCGTAAACATTGTCTGATTTAATGACGTCTCCCCATGCATTCACAACAACAATGGCGGCCACCATGACATCGTGTTCCAATTCAATAAAATAGCTGCCTATTCCGCTTTTTACGGCTCTGTCTGCGCCTGCTATTTTACCGATTGTCGCTCCCGTGCCCGCACCTACAGTGCCTTCTATAAATTCAATTCGGTTGGCATTTTGTGATGCCTCTTTTCCCATTTCGGCATCGGGCCTTATATTTGGATCACCAATGGCCAAATCAAATATCACAGCGCCCGTGACGATAGGCACTTTCGCCACACCCACATCGAATCCAATCCCTTCTTTTTCTAAATCATCCATGACACCCGACATGCTGCTTAAACCAAAAGCACAGCCGCCCGATAAAACGATGGCATGCACTTTATCCAGTGTATTTTCAGGTTTCAATAACTCCGTTTCACGAGAGCCTGGAGCTGCGCCGCGGACATCAACGCCAACAGTAGCGCCTTTGTCAAAGCGCAAAACAGTCACCCCTGTCGCGGCCTCAAAATCTTGCGCTTGCCCAACAGAAAACCCCCCAATTTTAAAAATATCGTTAGGGGAATACTCCTTCTTCTCATTCGAAGTTAAAAAAGAGGAAATAAATTGCGATAATTCTTTTATCATGGGTGCTCATTTATATATTGAGAGTGAAAGATACCCCTTGGTTATTCCATTTAAGAATTAAAGGGATTTAAGATAATTCTAAGTTCATTAATTCACAAAAAAAGAAACACACGAATATAAAACAACAAAAAAACAACGATGATAACGTGGAAATCTACTGGGAAATACCTGCTGCTATTTTGCCTCAGCGATTAATCCTTAGAAAAGAAATACATAATTTATACCCGTCGCCTTTAACGCTGCAGAGGTGCTGGCTCTTCTCTCAAAGCACATCACATCGTCAATCTATGCTTAGACCCGTCGCCTTTGAAAGTGCTTGGGTGTTGGCTACGCTCGCGGCGCTCAATCACAGAGTCCATCTATGTTCAGGGGCTTCACTCACTTTCTGCCTGAACGCAACTTCAAGTGTCTTGGGTATAGACGCTTTTCGTTCTTTGCCCCCCTGCAAGGTGACATCTCTTGGGTATATATCCATCAAAATGAGCATATTATTGTCAATGCAAACCGAGAAAACGGAACATCTGACATCCCCTTTTTAGCGCTTTACAGCTTTAAAATCAATGTTATAGAGTGATTATTCTCTTTCTATTTTAACTTTTAATTATTCGATAAAGTTCAATGCTTTTTTATTAAATCTCAAGCTATTGAAAAAAAAGGAGATGTTGTTTTTATCTCTGTCATTTCGCACCTAAGATCGCTTTTTAAAAATCGGATCTTGAAATCAAAATTGAAAAGCACATTTTTCACGTAGCATAAGGTTAAGGCACGCATTAATAGACAAATTCTTTGAATTTGCCTAGAAAGCAGTATTATTCTTTCATGTATGGAATGTTGGAAGAAGAGCAGAAATAAAAAGGAAACCAAAGGCGTCCTTTTTATTATGTTGAATGATTAATTTATATATTCAAGGGTGGCTTCTAAAGCAAAACTGAATTCTTTCAATAATGCTTCACTGATGGGTTTGCCATCTTTGTTGGTGACATTCAGGGAGGTTCTGTTTCCTAAATCACCGAGCTGAATAATATAATTGTTTCGCCCTAACACAAAGGGTTTGATCCCTGTCTTTTTCCAATGCGCTTCATTCGGCGCACTATAAGACAATTTAAGGACACCTTGAGAATTATTTCGCTCATCAATGGTGAAACCCAAGGGGATCAAGATCTCAGGTAAACGCTCCCAAAACGCATCATATGGCGCGCGCGCAATGATAACGGGCATCGCACTTCTGTCTTTTCCTATTGAAATAGGAATATTTTTTGTTGAATCACGGGCTCGAAGACGCGCGAGTGCTCGCAATTCAAGGTCATAATGTGTGGTGATGAAATTGGACATCATTGTATTGTAACGCTCTACTATTTCAGGCGGTAAAGGCGAGGCCATTTCCACACCGTCTTGCATAAAGCCCAACATTTCAACCTTGAAGCCATCATTCATGCTGTTTTTCATCGGAGTCAAAGTATGACGTGTTTCTATGCGTGGTTTTTCATCTTCTAAGGTCCATTTTATCCAATCGCTTTCAACCCCGTCCTCTTCCATTTTTATCGTTGCTATCTTGCCGCTTTCCACCAGATCTTCGATGACCATCCCCAAACGTTGCGCATCTTTTTTTCCTGGCATCCAAACCGTGATGCTTTCTGGGAGGCGTTCAAAACGCATTCCTGGGATCAGTTCAAAGACTTGCAGCGGTGGACGAATATCAACTTTATCGCCAATATTTCCTGAATATTCGTTCTCAGGAATGCGGTACACACCTGAAAATTCTGGCTTTTGTTCCGGTAATGCAGTCCAAGTCTTCAACGAGGATGTCTCAAGGTATTGAAAGCCATCTGAAGCTTGGCTACGTGAACGGCTATCCGAACAACCCATTACACCAGCGATTAAAACCGCACAGAGACTCAGTTTAAAAACACGTTTCATTCATTCTCCAAAGAAGCATTACAGCAAATCCGCATCCATCAGTGCTTGTTTCACTTTTGACTGCAAGGCCGAATTTAATGTTGTCAGCGGCAAACGCAACTTGCCTGTTTTAATACGGTTCATTTGATGCAAAGCCCATTTTACAGGAACAGGATTGGCCTCTACAAAAAGATCGCGATGAAGGGAAAGTAATTTGTCATTGATAGCGCGAGCTTGTTCTATTTCTCCCCTGAGCGCAAGTTGGATCATTTGGGCCATCTGCAATGGCGCCACATTGTTGGTGACAGAAATCACACCTTGCCCACCACGGAGCACAAAATCAAGCCCCGTCAAATCATCGCCACTGAGTAAGATAAACGCTTCGCCACAAAGTTCACGATGTAAATCAACACGGCTTAAAATTCCCGTGGCGTCTTTGAGTCCAATGATATTTTCACATTCACTCAGACGTGCCACCGTTTCAGGCAATAAATCCGTTACCGTGCGTCCGGGCACATTATAAAGAAGCAGTGGAAGCTCAGAAGATTCTGAAATCGCTTTAAAGTGCTGATACAGCCCTTCTTGCGAGGGTTTATTATAATACGGCACCACACTCAAGCCCGCAGCAACGCCCGTATTTTCGAACATCTTGCTAAACGAGATGGCTTCATGTGTTGCATTGGATCCTGTGCCTGCAATAACAGGAATTCGCCCGTCTGCAAATTCAAGGGTTTTATGTACAATTTCAACATGCTCTTTTACACTGAGCGTGGCCGACTCACCCGTGGTACCGACAGAAACAATTCCGCAGCTTCCCGCATGTACATGAAAATCGACAAGATCTTTCAAGGCGACAAAATCGACCAAACCCTTGTCATCCATAGGCGTAACAAGCGCCACGATACTTCCTGAAAACATGAACCTTTCCCCAAGATATAGGATGTTTCTCAATGGTACTTTTCGTGTTGCCTAAAAACAAGCCGAAGACCACATCTTGCCGCATTCCTTCACCTTTTTCATGTCTACTTACTTGGATTAAGGCAATCAAACTGGAGCATCTTAGACGAACAAGGTAAAATAAGGAAAATGCGTTTTCTCTGGCTGCAATAAAAACCGGAACAGAACCGCACCCTTTTTCTTCTTTCGTGAGTCAATCTATTGAATAAAATAAACGTCCGTCTTACGGGTCTTTTTGGGGCTTTCGTTGGCTTGATAAGCTTGATCTTTACGCTCACCGAAAGCACAGACGAGCCCTTTTATTACAAACCCTTTGAAGCCATTGACATGCTCACTTTTTCATATGCTTGGGGAATGGGCACCTCCGTGCCTATCAGCTATTTTCTGAGCTTTTTAACCTTCTTTTTGATCATGGCTTTCGGGTATTTTTGCGCCATTTTTGTATTGAAAAAAATGCGCTAATACCAAGACATTTGACGTTGCACGTAGGACGGAGATTAATTATGAATTGGACGCCCTCGATTAATTTGCTTGGGCTGATGTCTAACCTCTTAAGATCGCAGGCTTTCAGCCCACACCCGACCAAATGATTTATCTG
>CAMRBZ010000039.1 GCA_947040595.1 uncultured Enterovibrio sp.
CCGCTCCGCCAAACAACAAAGCCTCGTCAGAAATGACGAGGCTTTTTTGCGTCTTCTCTTTATGAAAAAAAAGACGAGCAAAAGTGCGATTTGTTCTTTTCTCTATCATATCAATAATACGCACCTCGAAAATGCCAGTTCATGTCAATACTTGCACCTTCTTGCTTATTGACTTCAGCGATAACATCTTTCTGGATTTCTCAATGAAAATAACCTGCTATAGAAAATTCACTCTTTGCTCTGAGGGATTTATCCTGCTTAGTCGCCTTTGAAACTGCGTGGGTCTTGCCTACTCTCACTCAGGCCAATCACAGAACTATGCTCAGGGCCTTCACTCGTTTGCCGCAGGCGCGCATCTTCAAGTGTCTTGGGTGTATAGTTGATGGGATTATTAAGAGCGAATTCAACATTCATAACATCTAATAGCAATCCCATTAAACATTTGATCATTCTTGCTTGTTAAAATCACTGATAACATCGTTATGAATTTCTTATTTTGTTTTTTTTTCGGAGAAAATAGGCCTGTTTTCGTGGGAGTTTAGAGACAATTTATTTTTATGCTTCAATGAGGGCGTTATTAAGCAGATTATTAAAATTGCATCTTTGATTAGCTGAAAATCAAGAAAAGTAACTTAAGCAATCATTGGCATCAGAAAGTCATTATAAATGCCATAACTCGACTCCTCCATTCATACGAATTTGACATACTTAAAGATAACTAATTCTAATTCCATTATTAGGTGCGGAATGACGGTTAAAAAACAATCAAGTTAGAATCTTTAAACCCTTGTCAATCGCTTCTTGCTAAACCGCGAGTAATAAAAATGTTTATTATTTTACCCTGATTTTTCATATATTTATGAAAAAATCAAGAGTAAAAATTTAATTTCTTAAATGAGAGGGTTCATTTAATGAGCATATATTAAATATAAAATAAGCAGATCGAATAAACGTTTGTACATATAAGCTCTTTTATTAAGCTGTACGATCAAATAATGAACACATAAACCTCACTTTCAGATAGCAAATATATAACCTTCTCATTTATTTTTCCTCGACAAAATGAAATAAAAGTGAAATTATGAATCGTGAATTAAATCACATAAGAGGTGTTTTATGAACAGATATGCATTATCTTTATTCACTTTGTGTTTGGCAACCTCCGCTATTTCGTCTGATGACATAAGCAATATAATCAATGTTGAAGAGGAAATGAAAATAAAAGATAATCCTGGCTATCGATCCGGAGAGGTACATGAAAATCCGATAAAAAAACCACTGCTCATTGAGTTATACAATCCTGGCGGATACAGTGCAAAATATTTCATCAATTATCGTAATGCGGCCACGAATAAATATTATGATGAGGGCAGTGGCACTGTTGTTAGTCCTTATTATACTTTTGAAATTCCGATAGACACTGATCTGCATTCGATTACAGTTAAGGCTATCACAAACACTGGCCTTTCATGGAATCCACACGTACAAGTATTTAATGAACATCTTGATCGAACGAGCATAGGCACATTCGGTGCTAGACACTACTATGGTTTTCATATCTGGGGAACGTCACATCACCCTTCCTGGGCAATATACACTCCGCACACGGGTGTTCAAGTTGGCAATAAAATTTTAGACATTTATTCTAAAAACCCTTTTGACTGCACCGCAATAGAGATATGGAATGATAAGTATTCTCAACTTCTTAATCGTACTAGACAATATGACTTAATCAATAAATGCCGTTATACAGTTTCATTTTTCTTAACTAAGAATAATCAGTCAGAAAAATTTGATGTTCATTCTGATAGCAACGGATATGCATTTAGTTCATATGCAGATCGTTATGATAAAAATTATCACGTAAAACATGCGCAGTAATAAAAAATGTATGAACAATATGAATCTTAACTTCCAAATTTTTAATCACCCTGCACAATGTTTTTTCTTCTTTCTGTTCATTAAAAACACATTCTTATTTCTTTAGTAAAAATGTTTAAGAAGAAAAAATAGCAGGGTATTCTATCAAAATACTCTTAATACCAATCCCATTAAACATTTGATCATTCTTGCTTGTTAAAATGACTGATAACAATTCAGCGCGAAAAAAGACAGATAACCCTTGAGCGTTTATCGTACAAAATCGAGTTCAAAAAGATGAGCCATTTCATAAAATCGTAGTAAATATAATTAATTAGCCAAAATAACCGACGTCTCGAATGCTTTTTAACCTAAAAATAACACCTTAATGCTAATCCCTTTTTTTCAAACTCTTAGATTTTCCCAGAATCATATTTTGTTAACGATTTGAAGGGATTCCTGTCATTTTTTGCTTCGGATTTCAGCCGTTTTAGTTCGGTGTATCATAATGAAGTCAGCATCACACTGGCAGTATTTATGAATTTTCTGGAGTCTCTAAAGTCTCTAAAGTTTTGAACTCTCTAAAGTCTCTGAAATCTCTGAAATCTCTGAAGTCCCTGAAGTCTCTTGGTGTTCGTGTGCGCTTACTGTTTCGCGTGGATTAGGGTATAGAACGCTATTGCTTAGGGTATTCAATGTTATGGATGTTGAATTCGCTCTTAAGAATCCCATCAAGTAAAGATTTTCTCCATTACCGAGTGGAATTTCAAAGGAACATTCAGCGACGCCGACAGTGATTTCTTTCATTGATAATGTTTTCGATGGCACGAGTGCATTGGTTGATTTCATTAAACCGAGCATGCTTTTCGCTCCAAAAGCCCCACCTAAAGATGCACCTAAATCAGCCCATTGATAAACAGAAGAAGCAAGGTTTTGGGTTGACGGTAATGCCGATGTCGCTGTGGGAATATTGGGTGTGCTGGCTTGATTTAATGCACCTAATGGCCCGGAAGCTGTATCAAGCAATGAGCCTGCAATCCATCCAAGGCCTGAACCTAGGGCTTGTGCTGTGGTGATTGCGACACCCGCGGCTACTCTAGAGCTGGATTCATCCCAATAATGATGTTCCACTGTATCTGCCCCCACACTGCCTCTTAGGGATGCATTTATTCCATAAAAACCTCCTTCGGCCATTGCGCCACTGTGTTCTATACGATGGACTTCTTCTGTCATAAAGGAGGTTGTTGCTGCGGTGTATTGTTCATTTTCGTTAGGCTCAAAACAAAGGCCGGTATTGAGCACTGTCATTCCTGAAACGCCGGAAGCAAGGCCCATTTCATTGTGAAGAAGACACTGAATAATGGGTTTTTTATCACCGGCAGTGATCCCTCTTGATATTACGTTCATTTGAAAGCCGCTTTGTGCCCAGCCCTCGACTGAGGATTCTCTTATTGTTCCTAAAGTTGATGAACTACCGATTTTTGCTTGAAGGATAAGTATTGGATTAATGCTTTGATAAATTTCTGGAAGCGCATTGAATGCCGTTTGGCAGTGACTCCCTATTGCACTGATGTTGTGTTCTAACCAGGTTTTCAATGACCTTGTTCTAGGGCTTAAGTTTGTTCCGGGCTCTGGGGGTATCGTGATCTGTGTGTCTGCTGTGGAGGGGGTTTCTGGTGTTGTTCTGTTTTCTGCTCTTTTGGCTTCAGTTCCGCGACTGTCACTGGTTTCGGGTTCTTCTTGAGTGTTGCTCATTGACGTGACGGGAAGCTGTTGTTTTTGATTCTTTTTTGGTGGAGTGTTATTTGGATTAACGGTCTGAATCGGTTTCTGTGCGGGATTGGTCGACTGCATGAGGAGGGCTCGCTTAAGTAAATTTAATGCACATTTGCTCACAAAAAATATATTTAACGAAATAAATTAAAATGAAATCCCTGTCTGACGTCAAAAATTATTTTATTTAATCTTCTTAAATCTATAGGAATAAAATATAAAATAGGCTTAGAGGGCAATATCGGATGATATTTTAATCTTTATTTAAGACGCTTTTTTCAGTGTCTATGGAGAAAGGAGAAAAGAATCGCCCTTAAAAAATAGATGAAGAAGCGTTTATTTCTTTTTTTTATACAAATGATACCAATCCCATTAAACATTTGATCATTCTTGCTTGTTAAAATGACTGATAACATCCTTATGGATCTTTCAATGAGAATAATGGGTTATTGAAAATTCACGTTTTTTTGCAGTGATTTTTCTGGCGCAATTTCTAACTAACCACTTAATATAATTGGTATTATACCTATCAACTTTGAAGCTGCGTGGGTGTTGGCTGCTCTCGCTCAGGCCAATCACATAGTCTCTCTATGCTCAGGGCCTTCACTCGTTTGCCGTCAACAGGCATCTTCAAGTGTCTTGGGTATTATTAGGGCGTGGGCTATGAAAGAGATGATCTTGTTTTTTTCTTTTATGTTAATTTGAGTGAGTGCGCTTGTGTTATTTTATATTATTGTTTTTCTTATAAAAAAAGGGTGCTTTAAGGCACCCCTTTTAACAAATATTTTATGCAAAGGAATAAAATAAATAATTATTCTGGCTTGTTCAACATCCTTTATATTTTAAAGTTGCAAAAACTGTTTAAGTTGTGAAACCAATTTCTCAGCGCCTTCTTTATTTTCCCACTCAACAAAAATACGTAGCAGTGGCTCAGTGCCTGAAAAACGAGCAAGTGCCCAACCGCCGTTTTTGAAATAGACTTTTAAGCCGTCGGCGTAGCTGACTTTTTCTATTTCATAGGCAAATTCAGGCAATAATTTATCTACATAAATTTTGTTGTAAAGCGTTTCACGTTGCGTTGCTTTAAAAGTGCAATCTCCCTCTGCTGTATAGGCATAGCCATACTTTTCGTAGATTTCATCGAGTAATTCGGAGATTTTTTTCCCTGTCACGCAGATCATTTCTACAAGTAAACTCGAAGCAAAAACCCCGTCTTTTCCTTTGATGTGTCCACGAATGGTTAACCCACCCGAGCTTTCTCCTCCGATCAATGAATCATCCGCCTCCATTTGGGCGCTAATGTGCTTAAAGCCGACAGGGACTTCAAAAGATTTTTCATCGTGAGCTGCGGCCACTTTATCTAAAAGATGGGTGGTTGCGATGTTTCTTACGATAGAGCCTTTCCAACCTTTGTGTTCAAGCATGTAATGATAAAGAAGCAATAGCACTTCATTTGGATGAATAAAGTTGCCTTTTTCGTCGATGATCCCGAGACGATCTGCATCTCCGTCGGTGCCAATACCAATGTCATACCCTTCGTGGGCGACCCTGTGTTTTAAGCGATAAAGCGTGGTCGCGTTGGGAGAGGGCATCATGCCGCCAAAACCAGGGTTTTGTGTGTCGTTCATGACATCGACTTCACAGCGGCCTGAAATGAGCACGGTTTGAAGGGCATTTTTTGCAACGCCAAACATGGGATCTATCAGTACCCGTAAGTTGGCTTTTTTAATGGACTCAATATCAATAAAATCAATAATTGAGTCCACAAAATCATTCATAGGGTTGATGATTTTGATTTTCCCTTGGGATTTTGCATTTTCAAAGTCGAGGGATTTTACATCGCTTTGTTGAAGGGTATTGACCTGTGATTCAATTTTTACGGTGATAATTTCATCGGCATCACGTCCGCCTTTGATGAATATTTTGATCCCATTGTAATCGGCTGGGTTATGGGATGCGGTAATGCATGCAGAATAATGCGTATTCATTTTCATCGCTTGAAACATTACGATAGGCGTTGGAACGTATTTATTGATGAAGCTGACTGTGATCCCGTTTGCCGCTAAAACTTCAGCAAACCACATTGCGGCTTTATCCGATAAAAAGCGCCGATCGTATCCAATCACAAAACCGGGCTCACGGGCTTTTTCTATCGTCATGATATTGGCAACGGATTGCGCGACCAAACGCACGTTATCACGGGTAAATTCTTCACCAATAAAAGCGCGCCATCCGCCTGTACCAAATTGGATCATGCAAGAACTCCTTTTCTTTCGAAATTAAAAAGGGCCAAAAGGCCCTTCGATGTTGATCAGCCCATCACAACGTGAACAAGGTTCACCGAATTTTGCGCTTGTGCTGGAATGGCCCCTGTGATTTTTTCGCCATTCAAGGTGATTGATTTAACCCCTTTACTGACGTTGTTCGGGTTTTCAATCTTGATTTCATAGGTGGCACCACGCCATTGACGTGTGACCTCAAATCCTGGCCAATCTGTTGGGATGCATGGGTCAATCTCTAAACCCGTGAAGCCCGTTTGAATACCCAAAATAAAATGAGTCACGGCAAAATAGGCCCAGCCAGAGGTCCCCGTTAACCAAGGGTGATTCGCTCGGCCATGATTTTCATGATCGCGGCCCATGATAAATTGCACATAAGAATAGGGTTCTGCAATGCGTTTTTCGATGTTGTCGTTTTGATTGTAAGGATTGAGCGCGTCATAAAATTTCATGGCCCTGTCACCTCGGCCAAGTTTGGCTTCTGCAACCCAAGCCCAAGGGTTTGGATGAGAGAAAATGGCGCCGTTTTCTTTTACGCCTTGGTACACACGGGTAACAAAACCGATGTCATCGTTGGGTGTTGAAAAAGAAGGTGAATTGAGGTGTAAGCCGTATTCACAGAAGAGATTTTCATCCACGGCGTCCATGGCTTTTTCGCCTCGGTCTTGAGAGGCCATCCCTGACAAAACGGCCAAGGTGTTGGATTCTAAATGAACCCGTCCTTCTGTTTGTTGGGCTGTGCCGATTTTATCACCGTCTTTAGTGAGGCCGCGAATATACCAACCGCCTTCTTCATCCCATAAATGGCTTTCACAGGCTTCACGGACATTGGCGGCCATGATGGTGTATTTTTCAACGTCTTCTTGTTTGCCTTTGTATTTTGCAAGTTGAATAAATTCTTGCAAAGCCCAAAA
The DNA here is from genome assembly GCA_947040595.1 of uncultured Enterovibrio sp. GTDB lineage: Bacteria > Pseudomonadota > Gammaproteobacteria > Enterobacterales > Vibrionaceae > Enterovibrio. Next base: position 6,827 of record CAMRBZ010000039.1, read on the forward strand.
ATGCAAGAAAGAGACCATTGAAGATTCACCCCCGCCTAAATTGAGGCAATCATTCCAGTCTGCGCGTAATCCTTTGCAAATCCCTGTTTGGCCGACATATTCAGCAGAGAAATCAAGAGCGGCTTTCATGTGATCGTATACGCTGGCATCGTTGCCATTGGCATAAGGGATCATTTCATCAAGAAAAGTTTCTTCCCCTGTTTCTGCAATGTATTTGCAAATGGTGGGAACAAGCCAGAGATGATCATCAGAGCAGGTGTCATCGATGCCGTGAATTTTATCTTCGTCGCTGGGTGTTGGGACCACGGTCGGTGATTTTGAAGGTTTAACGTCTGCTTTAGCAGGATCGAACCAATCGGGTTCGAAAAGATGCAAACCGTAGCCTTCTTTGACTTGCCCGCGCAGTAAATCAACCAAGCGTTTTCGGGTCATTATTGGGTTCGAGTGGGGCACAGAAATAGCATCTTGTGCGGTATCACGGTAACCAAGACCGGTGCGTCCACCCACTTCAATGAAGGAGGCAAAACGAGACCAAACCACACAGGTTTCAGCTTGGTATAAGGTCCATGCGTTGATCATGGTGTCCAAGCCTTCGTTCGGCGACTTGACTTGGAATTGATTGCAACGCGTGTTCCAGTGTTCTTTAATCTCAGAAAATGCAGCATCTACATTTTCAACGTTTTGGTATTTTTCGCGTAAACGCGCTCCTTCGCCTTTGCCAACACCCAGTAAAAACACGAAACGCACTTCTTCACCAGCTTGTATCACAAATTGTTTGTGCAACGCGCCGCAATGGTTATAACAGGTTTGAACGTGGTTTGAGCAACGGCCATTTTCCACCGCGATGGGGTTGGCTTCATCGCGGTACATTCCAAGAAAGCTGTCTCTTTGTCCGTCGTAGCTGTCTGGCTCAAAACTGGAAGCCATATAGTAATAGCCGTCTTCTTCGTTGGTGTTGTAATACAAGTCGTATTCAATCACACCGTCCTTATAAGAAGTGCCCGCAGAATAGAGGCTCATTTGGTGGTTTTGATTGTCTGATTGAATATGGCTAAAGGAAAACTCAACAAAAGAAAATGCACTGATAGTGCGAGGTTTATCCCCTTCATTTTTAAGGGTGATATCCCAAATTTGTGCGTTCTCTCCTTTGGGAACAAACAAGGTTTTTGTGGCTGTAATGTTTTTATATTCACATTTAAACTTCGAATACGACATGCCATGGCGTACTTCATAGCTTGCTTCTTCAAGGCTTTTTGCAACAGGCTGCCATGAGATTGACCAATAATCTTTGGTTTCATCATCACGTAAATACACAAAATGACCGGGACGATCAAAGGTGCCATTTGGACGAAACTTGGTGACACGATTGTGCTCAGGGCTTTGATAAAACGAATATCCACCGGCATTGTGGGAGATCACGGTACAAAATTTCTCTGTACCCAAATAATTGGTCCAAGGGGCCGGTACGTCTGGGCGGGTGATGACATATTCCCGGTTCTCATTATCAAAAAAGCCGTATTTCATGGTGCAATTCCTTCTACAAATTTTTAATCAATTGGAAAATTTAACGTCGGTAGTTAATACCTAAGCGGTCGAGGTATTTCAGTTGTCCACAAAGGCGGGCTTGGAAATCTGCCCAATCGCGTTGTTCTTTTGCGCTCCAGCAGACCTCTGCTATCGCCAGAAGACGCGGAAAAATCATGTATTCGAAGCGGCTTTGGGTATGGATTGTTTCGCACCACAATGCGCACTGAATGCCTTTTACTTTTTCAAAATCATTTTGAGTCGCGTTGGTGTGAGAGAGCGGCTCGTAGTGATATGCTTTTTCAAGTGTGATTTTATTCGCCCAATCTGTACCGGGTTCGTCTGCTGAAAAGTCTTGAGCCATGTCGAGATAGGTTTCTTGGCCGGGTTGCAGCACTGTGTTGTAGCCATTGCGAATACACTCCAAACCTGATCTTTCGTTGATCCAAGCGAAAATAAGCGTGTCTTTACTGACTTTATCGCCAAAGACCACCTCTTCCCAGCCCAGCATTTGTTTGCCTTTTGCTTTGAGATACTTCTCGGTATGACGCAGCAAGTGGCCTTGCAGTTCTTTGTTGTCTACGTAGCCTTTTTCTTTCATTAATGCTTGGCATGAAGGGCTGCCTGTCCAAACATTTTCGGGTACTTCATCGGCTCCCACATGAACATAAGGGCCTGGGAAAAGTTCACAGACTTCATCAAGTACGCTTTCTAAAAAGGTGTAAGTACCTTCAATACCTGGATTTAAAATGTTGTCAGTGAAATTTTGAATACTGCGATAGACCGAAGTATCGGCGTCTTCAGTTAAAAGATGAGGAAGTGATTTGATGGCCGCACGGCTGTGACCTGGAATGTCAATTTCAGGAATGACAGTGATCCCTCTGCATGCGGCATACGCAATCACATCACGGATATCCTTTTTGGTATAAAAACCCCCATGAATTTTTGACAGTGCGCTGTACTGGGGTTCTATTGTTTCGAAGGGACCTCTCCATGCACCTATTTCAGTCAATTCAGGAAATGCATCAATTTGGATGCGCCAGCCTTCGTCGTCCGTTAAGTGCCAATGAAAATAGTTAAATTTGAATCGCGCCAGTTGGTTGATAAGATCTTTCACTCGGCGCACAGGATGAAAATGACGCGCGCAATCGAGCATCATGCCGCGATATGCAAAGCGAGGATGATCTTCAATTTCAACGCAAGGGATCGAAAATCGTGCGTAATGTCGATGAGAGGCATTCACGGGGAGTAATTGCAGAAGCGTTGAAACACCGTGGGTGAAGCCTGCTTGATCCGACGCACTGATGATCACTTGATTCTGTTTGACGCTTAATCGGTATTGAGATGGCCTCAGTGTGTTATTGCGCTGAAGGCGAATGTGGGCGTTTTTGTTTAATGCCACATCCTGACGCAATTGTGTCGAAAGTTCCTCAATAAGCCAGAGCGCTGCAGGTTTAGCGTCTTCGCTCTCACAGGCAACGCAGGTGTCATCAGAAAAAGCAAATTGCCCCTGACCTACGACCAGTGCTTTTGGTTGTGGGATTAAGTTGATGATCTTCGCTTCGGGTAATGACAATGGAATACGTTCCGGTGTCTGCGAGCCCAGGTTAATGGGGGTCGTTTCCACGGGGATGGCTTGTATGCCTGAAGCGGTCGTAACGAGCAAGCACGCATCTCCAATTCCTTCATCATGGAGTGAAAATGGTTTCGTTCCGTGGCTAAATTCGACATACAAATGATCGTTGGTGTTCAGTGGCTGACCTGTTTCATAGGTGCATAAGCTGCCGACTTGTTTTAAGGTGCCATGAGATACACTGGTTGGAATAACGAAACGGCTCACACTGAAGGTCAGCTGCCAGGTTTCAATATTGCTCTCTGAAAGATTGTGAAGTACCAGTGCAAAGCGGCTTTCATGTTCTTGAGCGTCAATGACGTTGAGGTCTAAACGAAAATTCATGGCTTATCTCGAAAACGGGTATAGGTTGTGATCACCACGGGCCATTAATAACGCACCAGCCATGGCATCGGCTTTGGGTTGAACCAATAAACATTGCGTCGCAGGGGATAACCACGCAACGATGCGTTCGCCAATGCTGCCCATCAATGCAATTTGTGTTGCACCTTTTTTGGCGAGCGTCAGGATAAGGCGTTCTATATCCTGAGCAGAACCTTTCAGTAATGCGATGGCAAGTTCATCTTGTTGCAGGGCTAATTCAAAAATTTTTGGGCTAAATTGTCCGTAATCACAGGGTTTGGCTGTTTTCGACCAAGAGACAATGGCGTCAAGATTGCGACCGAAATGCTCGAGTACATGCTCAGAAAGGGGTGTTGAAGGACGCATGCCATCGTAGGCGAGCAGTGTTTCTTGAATGAGGCGAAGCCCCATTACAGCCCCACTGCCTTGGTCTGAAATAGGAAATTCTCGACCACCGATAACCAATTGTTTTCCATTATGAATGAAGACGCCAACAGAGCCCGTACCCGAGATAACAACGGCGCCGTTTTCACCCTTAAATGCGCCCATGCAGGCGCCATATCCATCGGTATTCAATGTCAGGTGTTGATAAGGATGTGCTAATCCCATAAAGCAATGCCATGCTGATTTTTGTTCAGCGCCCGCAAGGGCGAGTCCGACAGACAAAGAGGACAGAGCCTGGATGCTTGCTTGCATCGCGGCCTTTGAAATGGCCTCTTGAATCGAGCTCATTGCCTGCTTTTCACCCAATAAAATGTTGGCAGAGCCTGTTTGGGCTTCTCCTAGAATTTGACCTTGTTCATTGGTAATGCGAGCGCGGCATGATGTGCCTCCGCCGTCAACGCCACAAAAAAAGACTGTCATTTTAAGAGGCCTCTTTATTGATTTTTGTTGCTTCTTTTTGCATGGCGACGGCCAATAAATACCAGCCTGCGTGTGGGATCCATTGCTCTCCCCAGCGCCAGTTTTGAAGCATGTCTTCTTTTTGAGCTAAAGGCTTAAAGGCGATGTCGTGTTCGTTTTCAAAACCTGCCGTGATCCCATTGCAAATGCCCCCTTTGGCATTGAAAAAACCCAGCTCTGGCAAGTAATCAGGGTTATTTCGCCCGTGTCCATCAAGCATGCACATGTCAAAAGGGTTCAATCCTAAAATCCAGTTCAGGGCGTTTTGACCGTATTGAAGAAGGTGTTTTTTAAGGGGCTCATCATGGGAGAAATAGGTGGCCCCCATGAAGGCCATGCTGGCCAAAGAGCCTAAGCGTGCGTTTTCGCCTTGCCACCAGTAGCCCGTTTCATTTTTTTGGGCCATAAAAAAGCTGCTGTGTTTGGGACCGTCGATATTTTTAATGTACTGACGAGGATAACCAAATGGGTTATGGACTTCGTTTGTGATGTTCAGTTCAAAGCGCAAGGCGTTGAGCAAGACTTTTTCAAAGGTCTCTTTTTGTATTGGGTCTTTTTCAATTTTGAGGTATTGCATCAAGGCAATGGAGGGTAATCCTGCTTCTGCTGCATGAAAATACGGACGAGATCCATCGGCATTTGCGGCCCAAAAATGAGTTATTTGAGAGTCACTTTGTTGTTGTCTTTCAAGACGCAATGCCCAAATACGCGCTTCGTCTAAATAGGTGCTGTTATGGGTTAGTCGGTAAAGCTCGGTTGCGGCCATTAAAGCGCAATAAAAATCGAGGATGTTTTCACATCGGTCGTCAAGATAATGGATATTTTGTTGCTTTAGATGCCAATAACCTGTTTCTGCTGCATTTTTATATGTTTTTGTGTTGAATCGGCCTTTTGCACCTAAACGGGCGGCGAACGCAAGTGCTGCAATGGCCATGCCTGCGCCTTGTCGAAAACCGGCTTGATATTGTTCTGTTTTATGGCCTTCTTGAGAAAAATAAGCACAAATTTCTCTTTGTTCAGGATCCTTGCTCCATTTGTCAAAGACCGTCATATAGAAAAAACTACTGATGTCTTGCATGCGAACAAGAAAATCGGCACCAAACAAGGCTTCGTCTTGCAGTCTTGTGCGAGAAAAAGAGTCCAATTCAGGTGAGAGGGTTTCTAATACGTGCAACATATTCCAAACAATCATGGGAATTTGTTGAGGACTTAAATAGTTTGAGGCGGACAAATGGCTTAAATATTTACTGACATCTCCCGAGGCATCGTACCAACCACCACGCACATCCACTGTGCGCTGGGTACCGAGGAGGGGCGCTTTCATGTCTTGCTTGTTATAAGCGCCAGAGCAACGTTGAGATTTAAAATAATGCAGAACATCGGAGAAGGTTTTATCAAATAGAATCCCTTCTGCAATAGAAAAAGGAGGGGAAAGGATCTCCCCAATTTTGATAGCAAAGGTGCCACATCGTTCAAAGACCGTGAAATCGATTTGATATAGATCCTTCATTTTCCATTGATCAACCGTATCGCAAGAGACAATGGGCAACTGCATCACGAAAAGACCCGATGTGAAATCAATGATCTCGGCAACGGACGTGCTGATGTTTTTTTCGCTTAAAGCAAAGGCGGTTTTAGTGCCAAAGCGCTCATATCCGACATGGTTTATCAATAGCTGCATGTTCTCTCCAAAAACGTGGTCTTCTTTATTGTTTGAAAATGCATGAGTGGGCTGCTTATATTTACGTTCATCAGATTGTTTTTGATGTTTATGGCGTTCATATACCTGTCTTTGAAACTGCGTGGGTGTTGGCTTCTCTCGTTCAGGCCAATCACATACTCCATCTATGCTCAGGGCCTTCACGCCTTTGCCGCAGGTTCGCATTTTCAAGTGTCTTGGGTATAAGTGTCCGACTGCACGCATTTTCAAATTTTTTGAGGGTTATGAATCATTATTCAAATAAGTAGCAACGCACAAAATGGTTGTCTGCAAGTTTGCTAATTCCTGGCAAGGCTTCACGGCATTTGCTGGATGCATGAAGGCATCGCCCTGCAAAAGGACATCCTTTTGTTTCTGGCGTCCAAAGAGGAATTTCCCCTTTGTTTCCTTCTAGCTTTTGGTGAATTGATTTACTGGGATCAGGGACCGCTGAAACCAAGAGCTTGGTGTAAGGGTGTTGCGGATGATGAATGATCTCTTCACAATCTCCCCATTCTACCATGTGCCCAACATACATAACGGCAAGGTCTTCCGCGATATAGCGCGCTGTTGCGATGTCATGTGTGATGTAAAGCAGGGCCATTTCACGCTCAAATTTCATTTCTTCCATCAGGTTCAAAACACCCGCGCGGATGGAAACGTCCAACATGGAAGTGGGTTCATCAGCCAATACCACTTCCGCCCCAACCGCCAAGTTACGCGCTAAATTGACACGTTGACGTTGTCCGCCTGAAAGTTGATGCGGGTATTTTTGTGCCGTTTCTTTTGGCGGGGTGAGACCCACTTGTTCGAGCAATTCATACACGCGCTCTTCCAATTCATGCTCATTATTTCCGACCTTATTATGGATTTTCAAAGGACGTGCAATGTGATGAAAGATGGTGTGGGTTGGGTTTAACGATCCAAAGGGATCTTGCCATACCATTTGGATCCCTTGGCGATAGATCATTAAATCGTGTTTACTCGTAATGCTTTCAATGTCGCGGCCTTTGTATTCAATATTTCCAGCCGTTGCACTGTACATTTTTGCAATGATTTTTGCTGTGGTTGATTTACCTGAGCCGGACTCACCGACAACAGACAAACCACGGCTTTTATACATTTTAAAGGACACGTCATTTAAGGCGCGCATCAAGGGTTTATTGAGGGAGTTGCTGCTTATCTGGAAATCTTTTACCAGATTTTTTCCTTCAATAATGGGTTGACCTAATTCTTTTGTCATATGGACTCCTACAAATCACTCAAAGACGGATTATTTGCCAGTAAAAAGATGGCAGTTGGTGAAACGGGCGTTTTCGACTTGCGTCAAGGTATTTGCCACGTTGAAACAATGCGCTTGAGTTTTTGTACAGCGAGATTGAAAGCGACATCCATTAGGAATTTCAAGCAGGTTGAGCGGGTTGCCTGGAATGCCTGTCAGACGGGTTTTTGGGCCTGTCAATGGAGGAAAGGAGCTTGCCAATCCTTCTGTATAGGGATGAAAAGGGGTTTTTAGGATTTCTTTTGCAGGAGCCACTTCAATGAGTTGGCCTGCATACATGATCCCAATGCGGTCTGTAAATTCGACCATCAAAGAAAGATCATGGGTAATAAACAAAATGGAAAATCCAAACTCTTCTTTTAAGGCATAGATTTTTTGTAGAATTTCACGTTGGACGACCACATCAAGCGCGGTGGTGGGTTCGTCCATGATGATCATTTTTGGGTTCAATGCTAACGCAATGGCGATAACGAGACGTTGACGCATGCCACCTGAAAATTGGTGTGGAAAATCGCTCAAACGGCTTGCATGGATGTCCACGATTTCTAATAAGCCTTCGGCGCGGCGCACCGCTTGGGCGCGGGTCATGTTTGTGTGACGCATGATCACATCACAAAATTGCTCTTCCATCGTCAGCACGGGATTTAAGGCGTTCATGGCAGATTGAAAGACCATTGAAACTTCTTTCCAGCGAAAACGGCTCATGCGCTCATCGCTGTATTTCATGATATTTTCGCCGTTAAAGAAGACCTCACCAGAACTAATAAAAGCGGGGGGCTTATGAAGGCGCATCAGCGACATCGCAACCGTTGATTTACCGCATCCTGACTCTCCTGCCAACCCAAATACTTCACCTTTGCCGATATCAAAACTGACGTTATTGACGGCGCGTACATCTCCGGCATCCGTAATGTAGTCAACACACAAATTACGTATGGACAGTTGTGGATTTGTCATTATTTTTCTCCGCCTAAAGCTGCTGATTGTGGAGTGAGTTCAAGCTCTGCACGTGTTTTGCTTTCTTTTTCGTGCATTGTTTTCCAACGTTTCATGCCTTTTTGTGCACGCAATTGTGGGTTTGCGATTTCATCGACGGCAAAGTTCAAAAGAGCAAGGCCTGTTGCAACGATGATCAAAGCGACACAAGGGACGAGGACTTCCCACCAAGCGCCAATGAGCATGGACGAAGACGTTTGTACGTTGTAAAGCATGATCCCCCAACTGATGGTGTTCGGATCGCCCATTCCCAGAAAGGAAATGACCGATTCGGTCACGATGGCGAGCATCACAGAACCAATAAAGCTGGCGCCGACAATGGAAATTAAGTTAGGAAGAATTTCGACAAAAATAATGCGCCAAGTAGACTCACCGAGCACTTCCGCAGCCTTTACAAATTCTTTTTCTCTAATGGACAAGGTTTGAGCGCGAACCACCCGTGCGCCCCAAGCCCAAGACGTTAAACCGATGACGAGGGCAATGGTGAGAGGGCCAGATTGTCCAATGAACGCGGCAATGACGAAAAGCAAAGGGTATTGTGGAAGCACCAACATGATGTTCATCATGGCGGAGAGAACATCATCAACACGCCCTCCGAAATACCCCGCAGACACCCCGATGGTGGTCGCCAAGAAACACACTAAAAGCCCCGCGCCAAAACCAACAGACAAAGAAACACGCGCCCCATAAAGCACTTGTGACCAAATATCACGGCCCATTCGTGAGGTACCAAGGACGTGATCTGCTTTTTTCGAAAGCAAGAGAGTGCGTTTGTTCTCAGCGAAGTTATCTGCAATCCAGCCGTCTGGGTTGCTCGAAGCGGCTTTGGCTATAAATGCAGGGTATTCATGGGGATTGCCTGTTTTTTTATCGGGTACATGTTTTGTAAGCAAAGGGGCAAAAATGGCGGCAAAAATAAAGAGAGACAAAATTATCACACCAGAAAGTGCTTTTGTATTTCCCTTTAAAAGGTTAATTAACGCTTTCATGATTATTTTCCTCCTTTGCGTAGACGCGGGTCGAGCGCCACGATGAGCAAATCAGCTAAGAAGTTAAAAAACAGCATAAACAAGGTCATGATAAGAAGCTGCCCTTGAAGGACTTGATAATCACGGCTGTTGATGGCGTTCAATAACACGGTGCCAAGACCTGGATAATTGAAAATGATCTCAACAATCATCTGTCCCCCGATGGCCATACCGAGCGCCATAGAAAGAGAGGTGACACTGGGAAGAAGCGCGTTTCGGGCTGCGTAATTAAAGACAACACGGTTTTCAGACAAGCCCTTTCCTTTGGCCATCGTGATGTAATCTTCATTGAGAAGATTGATCATGTTGTTACGCATGGCGATGAGGAACCCACCAATTTGAATGATGGTGGCGCAAAAAAGAGGCAAAACGGCATGGTAGGCGATGTCTTTATAAAAGGCCCAGCTACTCCAATCGGGCATGGTCCCGGGTGTATAGGCGTAGCTCGTTGGGAACCATTTAAGGCCGATGGCAAAGGTATAAAGAACAACCATGGCGGTCACGACCGGCGGAATCGCTTGTACGATGAGCATGGAAGGAGAAATGAATGCATCGTAATGGCTGCCACGCTTCCAGGCTGCATAAATACCCAGAATGGAGCCAATACAAAAAGAAATAATAACAGCAGAGCCTGCGAGAAAAAGAGACCAACCCACAGCATTACCCAAAATGGCATTGACTGTTTGAGGGTAGGTTTGGATAGAAATACCCAGGTTCCAGCTTAAAATACTTTTTAAATAGGTAAAATATTGTTCATAAATAGGTCCATCAACAAAACCAAGCAATTTCGTCATGGCAGCAATACGCTCAGGCGTGACTTGTACTGTTGCATTGGCGAACATCATGGTGACGGGATCACCCGGCATGGCTCTTGGTAAAATAAAATTGATCGTGGCAGCCACGATAAAAGCAATAAAGTAAAACGTCAGACGTCGAAGGAAATAACCCATATCTCACACCTTTCCAATCCTGAAGCTTGCGCCACTGAATTTAGGACAAACCCATTCACAGGCAATGAATTATTGCCATTTATTTTGATAGGGAGGGAAGTGTGGTGCACGAGATGCACACCACAAAATTTACAAGCCGATTTAAGATTTTGGAGTTAAGTCAAGAACTTGAAGAACACGCTCTTGAACACCAGACCAAATCATTGGGCGGCCTTTTGGATTTTTCTCATTCCACCAACCGTCATAACGTGCTGTGTTGTATTGGAAGTTAAAAGCACCGGATAAGACCGGAACCGTAATTTGGTTTTCAGCAATGATTTTTTGAATTTCTTTCGCAATCACCATTTGCTCGTTACGGTTTGCTGTTTTGTAGAAACTGTCTAGATGCGCATCCAACTTTTCGTTTTTGTAATGGTGCATCGCGAAGCGAGGCATGCCTTTACCATCCTGGAAGCTTGAATGGAACGCCGTGTTCCAATAGATGTGTGGATCTGGACCGTCGAAGAAGTTGGTATAACTTACGTCATACGTTGCATCTTCCATGGCTTTGTTGTAGACAGGGAAATCAGGAGTACGAGCGATAACGTGAATGCCTGCTTCTGTTAATTGCTCAACAGCCAGTTGCACTGTGTTGTTGAAATCTGTCCAGCCATTAGGGGATTGAATTTCAAGTTTCAGCTCTTTTCCATTTGGCGTTTCAACAAAACCATCACCGTTGATGTCTTTAAAGCCTGCTTTATTTAATAGCGCTTTTGCGCCTTTAAGATCAAAGGTGTTATAGCCTTTGTATTTGTTATAAACCGTGTTATCAGACCAAGGTGCAAGGGCTTTTCCAAGACCTGATGCATAGTCGTTTGGATTACCGCTGCCATAAAACGCGATATCGATGATGGTTTGACGGTCAATGGCCATAGAGAATGCACGACGGAAATCCAAATTGTTAATGGCTTCTTTGTTGCCTTCTTTTGGCGATTTGTAGTTCAGCATGAAAGCGTGGTTGCCCGTTGACGCAGGGTACCAATACTTGTGGTTTGGATTGGCTGCAGCATAGGTGCTGTCAATGTCAGGAATGAAAGAAGAGGTCCAATCGAGTTCTGAATTGATGATTTTTGCAAGAAGTTGATCGTTTCCTGCAATTTGAGGCACGCGCAAACAGTCAACCTCAAGGTTGTCGCTGTCCCAATAATTTGGGTTGCGGCATTGAACATATAAGGTTGGAGTGAAGGTTTCAATCTCAGTGAATGAGCCTGAGCCTACAGGGTTTTCGTTCGTGAAGGTTTCAGGTTTTTCTATTTTGCTCCAAATATGCTTTGGCACAATCGGGGCTTTAACAATTTCAAACGGCGCATTTGAAGAGGCTTGAGTTAAAGAGAATATGGCTTTGTTTCCCTTGACTTTAACCGATTTCACCCAAGTATTTAGACCTGTACGGTCAAGCTCGGGTTTGTTTTTTAGAAGTTCTGTGGTGAATGCAACGTCTTCTGCTGTGAAAGGTTTGCCATCAGACCATTTCGCACCATCACGAATAACAAAGGTCACTTCCATCAGATCGTCTGACATATAGTAATCTTGCGCCATACGCATTACAGGCATATTGCCTTGCATTTGGTTAAAAATGACAAGAGGTTCAAACATGAATTCGGTTGTGGTTTCACGAGAAGTTTGCAGGAAAGGATTAAAATTACGCACCATTGTTGGATAAAATTGTGGAACAACGGTGAGGTAGTTTTTATCTTCCGCAGCGACAGTTGGTGTCATCAATGATGCAACAGCCGCAACAACGGCCACTGAAAGTTTTGTTTTATTTAAATTAGCAAGCATTGCAGTTCCTTTTTCGTTGCTTATTACTTTAATAAATTCTGATCTCATGGAAGGGATCAGGCCGGAGCTTGCTTTAAATAACGAAGGAAAATTTGGCTATTTAAATGGCCGTACAAGCGCTGTGCATGCTAAGGAAACGCTCCTTTGCCTTTCGGGTCAATCCCCTATCTCGTCAAAAACGTCAAAATGCATCTTTCCTTTGTTAAAAACGTCAAAATGAACGAATTTGACGGAGTAATAGCAAGCGCGATCTGAGTCAAATATTGCTCGTTAGGGATTAAAAAAATGCATGCAGGTGTGTGCTTACTACTGCCTGAAGGCCTGTATAGAATGCTATTTGTTGAGGGCGGGTACTTTGTTGACTCGGATCTCTCTTTTTTATGAAAGGCGCTTTTTGGCAGAAATTTTTCAGTGTGGTTTTGTTGTGAATCTCTTCTCATAAACGAAAAACGATGGCATATTACGCTGAAATATTTTCTAAAAGCGACTTCGATACGTGCTGCTTTGATGACCAAGGCGCTTATTTCTATCGACTAAAAAGCTTAAAAAAATATAAATTAAGAGATAAAAAAGCGCAGGTGAGGGTTGGGGGAAAGCGATTTGCTGAGGGGGGGGG
>CAMRBZ010000040.1 GCA_947040595.1 uncultured Enterovibrio sp.
TAATTGAACATTATTTTTTAATTATCAATAGCTTCTTGGTGAACAGTTACAATATTTCAGGCTTAAAAAGTGTTCGTGTGTAAACGCTTAACAGCCCAGGATATTGCTCTTCAAACAAGGTGGATTTTAATTGCATTTCTAATGAGCAAAAGATCCAATTCATGCTCTTGCTCTGTTAACCAAAAAGGCACATCCGTCCAGCCATCTTGAGTAAATAAAGCGAGATCTTGAATATGAATTTCAGCCGTCAAGGGATCCCAAACCCCTTCCACGCGAATTAAACCCAGTTCGGTATCGAGCCTTGAGATTGAAAACGCTTCCATTAAAACCTCCTATTGTTCATTTATACAAGTATATCCAAGAGACTTGAAAACGCAGATCGACGCCAAGGAAGAAGAATCCCTGAGCATAGAGGTACTCTGTGATTGTGCTTCACGAACGCAACCCACACCACTCAGTTTCAAAGGCGACGCTTGCATACCCAGGCTCTTTATTTTCGAGCCACTTCTTCTAAAAAAGCCCGTAATTTAAGAGGCTTTACAGGCTTGATTAAACAGGCATACCCCTGCTCTAATATTTTTAAAGCCGTCTCTTTTGTTTTATCTGCCGTTATCACAACACTTTTAAAATCATGACTGATTAACTCTTTTTTACATTGCTCTAAAACATCAAGACCGGTCAAATTGCTCGTTAAATGGTAATCACTAAAAATAATATCCGGCAAAAAACCGTCTTTAATCAAAAGCATTACCATCTCTAAATTTTCAGCCACACACACATGACAACCCCAACGAGAAAGCAAGGTATCCATTCCTAAGAGTATCTCTCGTTCATTATCGACACAAAGAACCCGTACTCCTTCTAAAGGCAAAGAAAAATGAACAACTGGCTTAGAAGAAAGAAACACATCTCGGCATTGCGCCGAAATAGAAAAAACAGAGCCCCGCCCAGGCCATGATCGTAAATGCAAAGGCTGATTAAGAATACGACTAATACCATAAGAAATAGCCAAACCAAGTCCTAAACCTAATTCTGAATCCTTAAGATCGGCCCGAGTGAATTCATTAAATATGTCTTTTTGTCTGTCTTCATGGATCCCCGGTCCGTTATCCCAAACTTCAATCTGACAACCCTTTCCTTTACGCCGCACGCCAAGTAAAACTTTTCCTTTCGGATTATACCGAAATGCATTACTTAAAAAGTTTTGTAATACTCGCCGCAACAGTCGTTTATCTGAACGAATATGAAGACGGGTTGGCTGAACAGAAAAATACACCTCCTGCTGCGTCGCTATCACCCCAAATTCAGCCGCTAAAATAGAAAAAACTTCATTTAAGTTAAAATCCTCAATGCAAGCTTCCATTTTTCCAGACTCAAGACGAGAAATATCGAGAAGATCCACAATAAGCTCTTCCGCCGCACCCAGCGCGCTTTCAATGTGAGAAGAAATCTTTTTTACTTCAGCATCCCGCTCAAGACTGCTCAAAAAAGACGCAAACAAACGCGCAGCATTCAGTGGTTGCATTAAATCATGACTTACCGCCGCAAGAAGACGACTTTTAGACTGAGAAGCAAGCTCCGCTTCTTGGGTTGCATTGATCAAACGGCTGTTTAATGCCCCAAGCGCTTGGGTTCTTTCTACCACGCGGGCTTCCAATGTTTCATTGGATTGTTTAAGGGCTTCTTCGACGTTTCGAAAAGCGCTAATATCAGCAAAGCTCATAACAAAGCCCCCTCCGGGCATGGGGTTGCCTTGGACTTCAATCACTCGCCCATCGGGATAAGCTCTTGAGGAAATATGAGAAGCCCCTTCATACATATAAGCCACTCTCTTTTTCACCAATGCCTCAATATCACCCAGACCGCACAAACCTCGCTCAGCGTTATAACGCACAACATCAGCAATAGGTCTTCCCACCTGAATAAATCCGGCCGGAAAATTAAAAAGTTCGATGTATCGGCGATTCCAAGCGACAAGTCGCAAATGCTTATCAACAACCGAGACCCCTTGACTGATATGCTCTATCGCTCCTTGAAGTAAACCACGATTAAAATCAACAATTTCTGAGGCTTCATCCACGATATTAATGACATCGTCTAAACACAAATCTCGAGCAGACAATACAGAATTCATCCGTCCCTCTGCTGTAAAATACGATCTAAACGTTTTCCGCTTTTCTTCCATAACGCCCTCTTTTTCTTCCGTGCTTAATCTTGAATCAAGAAAACATCTCCCAAAAAAGACCTCTTTTAAGAAATCAGCGCAAGGGAGTGCAAATAAAATTTATCCGATTGACAAGATAAAAAGGCAAGAAAAACTCAACGTATACCCAAGACACTTGAAGATGCGCGCCTACGGCAAACGAGTGAAAGCCCTGAGCACAGATCGACTATGTGATTGGCCTGAGCGAGAGCAGCCAACACCCACGCAATTTCAAAGGCGAGGGGTATAAATAAAGAGTAAGAGACAGGGATCTATTCAAGAAACATATTTTCGTTCCATGAACGCGATCATTTTATACCCAAGGCACTTGAAGTTACATTTAGGTGACAAGCAAATGAACCCCTTGAGCATGGCCGCGCTATTTAATGGGGTTGAACGAGCGCAGCCAACACCCAGGCAAGGTCAAAGGCGAGGGGTATACGTTTTTTATCACAGTCTGCACAAAGACAACAAGGAACATAAGCATTGGCGCGAGTAGAATCTCTTTCAGCCTTAAAAAAAAATTAGGTCCGATAAAGAACTTTTATAATATGCCATCCAAATTTCGTTTTGATGATCGTCGGTGTCAAAAGATCACCTTGAAAACAAAATTTATCAAAAGCAGGCACCATTTGCCCTTTTTTAAACTCCCCTAAATCCCCTCCTTTTTTAGCGGAAGGGCACACGGAATATTTCTTTGCGCAGGCTTGAAATTTTGCGCCTTTTTTTATCTGCTGGAGGATGTCTTCAGCCTTATCTTGATGCTTCACTAAAATGTGCAAGGCGTGCGCTGTGTTTGCCATAAAAATCCAGACCCGTTATTTTTAGAAATCGAATTATATAGCAAATACATTCTAGATATACCCAAGACACTTAAAGACAAACCTCTAAAAATGAAATCCCTGAATAACAAGGATCTTTGATTAAGCTCTCTGTCATTGGGCTTTGAGAGCCAAGCCAACACCCATCAATGCCAAAATCAATAAATATAAAAGGACTCAAAAACGTCTCTTTTAAAGGCGTTTTTATTAAGCCCATCCAGATTCTCCCTTAACGAAGAGATCAATCAATTGAAATTAAAATCATATAGCGAGAAAATGCCTTCCATTGTGCTTTGAGAAACAAAGAAGGCCCTCTTCAGTACAATCATTGAAATGATGAAACGCCGCATTTGTTGCTTGAAAAACAAAAAAAAGGGTAACTAATTCTGGTGTTATTTTTTTTCGGTTAAAAAAATACAAGAAATCGGTTATTTTGGGTAATTAATCAAATTTACTCCAATTTTATGCACTTTCTTATCTTTTGAAACTCGAATTTGTACAATAAACACTCAATGCGTGTCTGTTTTTTGAATGACTAAATAGTTATAAAAAAAGAATGATGCCCTCAAAGAGGTTCATGGTTAAACTGCTAGCTTAAAATCTTCAATATCTGGCTGAAAATAATGCTATATCTCTTTATTTATTCGCCATGATGCGTTTTCTTATTATCAAAGATTAGGTAAAAGTATGATTATAGTGACAGGCGGCTCCGGCATGATCGGCAGTAATTTAATAAAAACCTTAAACGCGCATGGCCGCGAAGATATTTTGGTTGTGGACAACCTAAAAGACGGTACAAAATTTGTCAATTTGGTTGATCTGAAAATTGCAGATTACATCGACAAAGAAGATTTTATCGCACAAATTATGGCAGGCGATGATTTCGGAAAGATTGACGCGGTTTTCCATGAAGGTGCGTGCTCTTCAACCACGGAGTGGGATGGAAAGTACATGATGCTCAATAACTATGAATACTCAAAAGAGCTTTTACACTTTTGTCTTGATCGTGAAATCCCCTTCCTTTACGCCTCTTCCGCAGCCACTTACGGCGCACAAGATAAAACCTTCATAGAAGAAGAAGCATACGAAGGTGCATTGAACGTTTATGGTTATTCCAAGCAACTTTTTGATAACTATGTACGCCGTCTTTGGAAAGATGCCAAAGCCCACGGAGAAACGCTTTCTCAAATCACAGGCTTTCGCTATTTTAACGTTTATGGCCCACGAGAAAACCATAAAGCCAGCATGGCATCTGTCGCCTTTCATCTTAATAACCAAATTAAAGAAGGAAAAAATCCAAAGCTTTTTGAAGGCAGTGATTTTTTCAAACGTGATTTCGTTTACGTCAGCGATGTGTGCAAAATGAACCTTTGGTTCTTAAAAAATGGTCAATCCGGTATTTTCAATTGCGGAACAGGCCGTGCAGAATCCTTTGGTGCAGTCGCAGAAGCCGTGATAAAACACCATGCAGAGGCGGGGAAAATCGGCCTTAAAGTTGAAGGGGTTCCTTTTCCTGATCACCTGAAAGGACGCTACCAAGCCTTTACAGAGGCCGATCTCACTAAAGTGCGTGCAGCAGGTTACACCGAAAAGTTCAAAACAGTGGCAGAAGGCGTTGCTGAATACATGTCAATTTTGAATAAATAACGACTTAAAACGGACTTCTGATCGTTTTATCTTTTTTTACCAAAACCTGTCGAATGAATTCTTCATCCCAAGAAGACATTCGATGGGAATAATGAATAGCTTCTAATTCTATGCTTCAAAAATCTCATACACACTCTTATCACCCTAAATTTCAATGGGCTTTCCTTCATCCTCGGTTTTGGGGATCTTGGATTGGCATCGGTCTTGCCATTATCTTGGCCTTTATTCCTTTTAGACTGAGAGATAAACTGGCCGAAATCATTGCAAAGCGTTTGGTTAGATTCAACAACAGAGCAAATAAACGCGCTCAAACCAATTTATTGATGTGTTTTCCTAATAAAACGCAAGAAGAGCGTTTCGCTATTTTAGAACAAAGCTACATAAATGCCGGCTGTGTTTTGCTTGGGTTTGCCACCATAATGGTACGCAGTAAAACGTATTTAAAAAAACGCACATTGTTTCAAAACGAACACATCCTTACCCAATTGGTCGAAAAGGGCGAAAACATCATTTTGCTTGTACCTCACTCTTGGGCCATTGATTATCCCGGCGCGCAACTGGCCTCTCGTGGCTTGCCTGTTGCTGCCATGGTTAAGAAACAATCCAACCCTTTAACAGACTGGCTAATGAATGCTCAACGCTTAAAATACGGTGCACGAATCCACGAGCGCGCGGACGGTGTGAAGCCTTTTATTAAATCTGTTCGTGAGGGTTTTTTGGGATATTACCTTCCTGATGAAGATCATGGTCCAGAAAACAGCGTATTTGTGCCCTTCTTTGGCACCCAAAAAGCCACGCTCTCAGGGCTTGGCAAGCTGGCGAAGCTCTGCCGCGCCAAAATTGTTCCACTCATGCCTGTATATAACCGAAAAACAGGAAATTTTGAGGTCATCATTCAACCGCCACTGGCACCTTTTCCATCAGAAAGTGAAGAAACCGACGCCCGTATGATGAACGCCCGTATAGAAGCCTTTTTGGAAAATGATCTCGCTCAATACATGTGGATAATGAACCTGCTTCGCTCACAACCCGACGGCAGTCAGCTTTATTGATATACCCAAAGTCATTGAAGATGCGTGCCAGCACCAAGCGAATGAAGCCCCAGAGCATAGGTCTACTCTGTGATTGCGCTGAAGCTGCGTAGCTAACACCCACGCAGCTTCAAAGGCAACGGGTATAACACAAATAAACTCAATCAATGCCTATCATCATTTCATTTAAGCTGATGGACATAAGCGCCCTTTTCAATGGAGCCCTCAATAATGAACATTTTAATGGCCCTATCCCAGCTTGAAGTAACAGGGGCAGAAGTATATGCAACAACGCTCGGTAACGCATTGACTCAAAATGGCCACCGGGTTTTTTACGTTTCAGATACCTTAACTCAGCCCCATGACGGACCCTTTTTTAAACTCCGTTTTAACAAGCGCAGCATCCCTCGTCGTTTTTGGCATCTTGCCTACCTGATTTATTTAATCAAAAAGAACAAAATTCAAATGGTTCACGCTCACTCGCGCGCGTCCAGTTGGAGCTGTCACATTGCTTGTAAAATCACAAATACCCCCATGGTCACAACAGTGCATGGCCGCCAGCCCGTCCATGCTTCACGAAAAAAGTTTCATGCCATGGGCAATAAAGCCATGCCCGTATGTGAGGCGATTTATCATCAACTGATCGATGAATTAAACGTCCCAGAATGCACCTTAGAAGTCAGTCGAAACGGCATTGATACTTCTCGTTATCTTTGGGGTCCACCTCCTCACAATGAACGCAAAATCATCGCCATTATTGGACGCCTAAGCGGACCAAAAGGGGATTTATGTTTTCGCCTTTTAGATGAATGCCTCGATCTTGAAAAATACGATGTCAAACTTGCCACAGGCAGTAAGGGCGACGCCCGATTTGATAAATTCAAAGACAAAGTTGATTTTGTTGGGTATGTCGAAGACATTCCAAGCTTGGTTGCAGGAGCCGATTTAGTGATAGGGGCGGGACGGGTTGCAATGGAGTCTCTTCTTTGTGGGCGCCCAACCCTTGCGATAGGCGAAGCCATTAATATTGGCCCCGTTACCCTTGAAAACCTAGACAAAGCGATGGCAAGTAACTTTGGTGATGTCGGTAAAAAAGAGCTGGATATCGATTTTTCAGCCATTCCAGAACAAATCCGAAGCGCTTTATCTAAACCGCATTGCGAAAAAGACGTCACAGAAAAAATCATAAAAAACTACAGCTTAAAAAATATCGTCTCTCATATCGAGTCCATCTATCAATCTGTTTACGTTTACACCAAACGCAAAGACATTCCCGTTTTGATGTACCACCGCTTTATTGATAAAGAATCAGAAAAAGGCACGATTGCGCCTTACCTTGACATCAAAATGTTTGAAAAACACCTGAAGCTGCTTAAATGGCTTGGTTTTGAGACCCTGACCTTTTCAGATTTAAAAAACAAAGGCATGATGTCTCGTTTTGAAGCAGGAAAACGCCATTGCATCATCACCGTTGATGATGGATTCAAAGACAATTACACCTTGATGCTTCCACTTTTAAAAAAATACAACTTTAAAGCCGTTGTTTACGCAGTCACTGGGGTTGACTTTAATCAATGGGATGTAGAGCATCCGCAAACGCCTGAAAAATCGTTTTTTTTAATGGACGCCCAAGAAATAAAAGCAATGGCAGACTCAGGGCACATCGAGTTTGGAGGGCACACCTTAACGCACCCTCACCTCAATGCTCTGTCACCCAAAGAACAAGAACACGAAATAGCACAAAACAAAGCACAACTCGAAGCCATATTGGGCCAAAAACTGATTTCTTTTGCCTACCCCTATGGAGACTGGGATAAATACACCCCAACCTTGGTAAAAGAATTAAATTATGATTTTGCCGTTGCAACCAACAGCGGCCCTTTAGCGCTTCATGAAGACCCGTTTTTAATTCGCCGTATTGGTATTTTCCCAGGAACAGACTCTTTTTCACTCCTAAGAAAAATCACGGGCCATTATCTGTTTCGAAAAGCAGCCCCAAAAAAAGACCGATTTGCGAACCTCAAATTTAAATTAAGAAACAAGCTCACCATCGCAGCAGGAAACAAGGTTGAATTTGGTCTCAAAAATCGAATACGCAAATGCACCATCGACATTCATGGAAAGGGCAACACACTGATTTTCAAAAATGGCGCAAACCTTAAAGGGGTACACATAGAAATCGTTGGAAACAACTGTACCTTGAGCATTGGAAAAGACTGCGTCATCGGTGAAGGCACTTACCTGTCCACCAAAGAAAACAAGACTCATCTTAAAATTGGTGATAACTGTATGCTTTCGCGCAATGTAAAAATCATGACCAGTGATGGACATGATATTATCGACCTGAAAAGCGCCAAGCGTATCAACGAGGCTAAAAGCATCACGATTGGAAATCACGTCTGGCTTGCAGATGGTGTTATTGTACTCAAAGGACGCTCCATCGGAAATGGGGCAGTGATTGGGATCCAATCCATTGTGACACAAGATATTCCAGAAAACGCAACGGCAGCTGGAAACCCTGCAAAAGTCATCAAAAATGATATTTCATGGAACGAAAAGCTGACTTACGCTCAAGATATTTGAAGATGAGGCTTGGCTAAAAGAGCAAAAAACAAGTGAAGCCTTTGAGCATACATGTACTATGTGATTAAATTGAATAAATGCAACAACACGCACACAGTTTCAAAGGTGACAGCTCGATACCCAGGCGATTTGAAGTTACAGGCAGGCAGCAAGAACAAAAAAACCCTGAGCATAGGTGTTCTATTTGATTTGGCTTTGAGAGCGCAGCCAGCCCCCCTGCAGCCTCAAAGGCGACAGGTACATTTCTAAATCAATTAAGCTGACATTATTAGGCAATAAAAATTTACCTTTCGCTAACGCGTCTTCTTTATTTTTTTATTGCCTTCTTTATCAAAAAAAACGCATTATTAGAATAATTTCATTGCTCAAAACAGACAAAGTTAGTAATTATATATTCATATATTTACAACTTTTTTTCTTTACATAAATAAAAGAGAAATTGGATGTATAACACTGAACACATACATTTTAATAATGATAAACCAATGAAAATACTTGTAATCGGACCGTCCTGGGTTGGTGATATGGTTATGTCACAAAGCCTTTATATTCAAATTAGTAATAACCATCCTACAGCAAAAATTGATGTATTGGCTCCGGCATGGTGCAAGCCCATCCTTGAGCGTATGCCTGAAATCAATCGCCCTATTGAAATGCCGATAGGTCACGGTCAAGTCAATATTATGGGTCGATGGAAGATTGCAAGATCACTGAAAAAAGAAAAATATGATCTCGCCTTTATTTTACCCAATTCGGCAAAATCATCCCTCATTCCTTTCTTTGCGGGGATTCCGGTACGCACGGGCTGGAAAGGAGAAATGCGTTACGGCTTGCTCAATGATCTTCGTCCAAGTAAAGAGGAATTCCAGTACATGGTAGAGCGATACGTCGCCCTCGCCTATGACAAGGAAAACATGCGTCAAGAGGTTACCTTAGAAACCCTTGCCTATCCGAAATTAACGGTAAACGATGAAAATCAACAATTACGATTAAAAGAGTTCAACATCAAGGAAAATATCCCTATCGTGGGGTTGTGTCCTGGCGCTGAATTTGGCCCTGCAAAACGCTGGCCTGAACAATATTATGCCGAAGTAGCCCTTGAGCTTATCGAGCAAGGTAATCAAATTTGCCTTTTCGGCGGCCCAAAAGATGCCGAAACAACCCATAAAATCATTCAGTCCCTTCCGATTGAAAAACAAGCTTTGTGCTTTGATTTAGCAGGAAAAACAGCTCTTAACGATGCCGTTGATTTACTGGCCGCTTGCCATAGTGTGATTTCCAATGACTCAGGATTAATGCACGTGGCAGCCGCTGTCGGCGCAAAAATTGTCGCCATTTATGGTTCAAGCTCACCAAAGTACACCCCACCACTGTCTAAACAAGTGGAAATGGTCAATACAGACATCAGCTGTCGCCCCTGTTTTAAAAAAGAATGCCCATTTGGACACTTAAAATGCTTAACAGAGCTGACTCCTGCTGTCGTAATGAAAGCCTATTCTGAACTGCAAGCCATTCAATAAATGAGATAATAATGAAACAAAAACCAACAGCCTCACCTTATGCATGGTTTGAACGAGGTGCTTATACATCGAAAAGCGCAAAAGCATATTTAAACCATGAATTTAATCCCCTCACAATCAAAAAAGTGGCCGTTATTCGTCATGCGGCCTTAGGGGATCAAGTGATCACTCGACCTTTTCTCGTCGAGCTTCGTAAATTTTTTCCTAAAGCAGAGATCACGCTCGTTGGGGTCTCCAACTACCAATATGGTCTCCCATCCGATCTTGCCGATAAAATCCTTATCATGCACGGCAAAGACAAAAAAAAAGAGATCACATATAAAGACAAGCTAGAAAATATCAAATCCCTTGGCGAACAGGACATTATTTTTGATGTGGCAGGCACAAATCGCTCTTATTGGATGATGGCCCTCAGCAAAGCCAAATTAAAATTTGGGTTCCCCCACAAACCTTATTTAAAAGGCCTTCTTTATAACGTGGCCGTGGTCCGCTCTGATTTCCAAGCAGAAGTCGAAATCATGCTCGATATGTTGAGACTGCTCGGGCACTGCCCTCCTTCTCGATTGGATTTCGCCTACCCGGATCATAAAGAATTATGTGATAAAACAAATCCTTTTGTGCTTTATTTCAATGGGTGCTCCCAACCAAGACGCACGTTGAGCAACGGTCAAATGTTCGATTTACTCGAAGACGCAAGTACACGCTTTCCAGATAAAACACACATTTATCTTGAAGGTTTACAAGAAAGTGAAAAAGGTGGGTATTTATCCCCCTTACTTGAAAAACCGAACTTTAAAATTCAAGCCTGCATGCCACTCAGTGAATTGATCCAATTTATTGCCACAGCCAGTCTGGTTGTTTCTGTCGATACCGGAGTCCTCAATGTCGCGGTTTCAACCCATACACCCACACTCGGCTTGTTTTATTCGACCAACCCTTATCGCGTCATGCCTAGATATGAACCTATTCACACTATTATCTTAAATCCTGACGCGTCTATTCCAAAAAATGAGTCAATTCTTAATGCCATTGAATTAAAAACATAAATTTAGGCACTTAACCTTATTTAATTGAGTCAATGCCATGAAAATCTTCGTTATCAGTTTAAATTCATCATTAGAACGTAGAAAAAAAATAATCACGCAAATGACAGAGCATTCTTTGGATTTTACATTTTTCGATGCGATAAATGGGGAAACAGAGCACCCCCCCATTTTAAATGACTATTCCAATGAAAAACGCCTTGCGAAAAAAGGGTACTCTTTAAATCCTGGAGAGCTTGGATGCTTCGCAAGCCATTATTCTTTATGGCAAAAATGCTTCTTATTAAATGAACCTATCGTCATCTTAGAGGACGACATTCAGTTTAATGAGCATTTGAATACAGTCCTTGTATGCATAGAAAAATACATTCAGCAATTAGGGCTCGTCAGGCTCTCTCGAACACTGAAGCCTTCTTTTATTAAGCTCTTTTCTATGCCTAACGAATCGATGATGGTGAAGTACACAAAACCTGCAAAAGGTGGTATGGGGTATGTGTTGTCGCCAAAAGCTGCCAAAAAACTGATAAACAAAACCAAAGATTGGCACGATCCTGCGGATGATTTTCTTGAAAAAGAGTGGCTACACAATGTGAAAATTTTTGGTGTAGAACCCCCCTGCTTGACTCATGATTTTGAAATTAATTCCGAAATAGGAGAAAGAAAAAAATGCGTTCAACCTGTTTTAAAAAGAGTCCGAAGAGAGATTTACAGAAGCTCTGAATGGCTATTAAATCAGATCGTTGCCCTTCCTTTCAATGCTAAAATTAAACTGGGTTTATTCAAAATTGAAAAAAATACTTGATTACCTTTTAGGAGTACCGAAAACCCTTTACGTCAATTTTCGCCTTTGCCGTTTAAAAGATGCCATAAAGCTCCCTATTGTTGTCTCCAGAAAAGTGAAATTTATCTCTTTATCCGGTTATGCCACCTTTGACAGAGTGCGTCCCGGAATCGTTCGTATTGGATTTGGGAGTGTAGAAACGCTCGATTACCAATATGAACGAACACTTTTATTTATAAAAGGGCATGCCCATTTCAAGGGAAAAGCAAAAATAGGAAAAGGCTCCAGAATTTCAATTACAGGAAAATGTACCTTTGGTGACAGATTTCATCTTTCTGCTGCAGGAAAAATCATTTGTAGAAAAGACATTGAATTTGGAGAGAAAGTACTTATTTCTTGGGAAACATTAATAACAGACACAGATCACCATGCCGTTTTTGACCAAGAAACAAACAAGAGAATAAACCCAAATAAGCACGTTATCATTGGCAATAATTGCTGGATTGGCGCACGCGCGAATATACTAAAGGGTGTTTCACTTCCAAGCAACACCGTTGTGGGTTCCTCCAGCGTTGTGACGGGTATCTTTAAAGAAGAAAACACCTGCCTTGCTGGTAATCCTGCAAAAATAATCAGAAAAAACACCTGCTGGGCAGAATAAAAAAACACGAGACCCATCCTCTATAAAATGGAGCTTAATTGAAAATGAACAATAGCTTATTACCCATTATTAGCATTGTCTGCCCTTGCTATAATGAAGAAGAGGCTTTGCACTCTTTTATCTCAAAAATACGCAGCATTTTGGCGCAAACCAAATACACTTATGAACTTCTTTTTATTAATGATGGAAGCACAGATAAAACACTTTTCGTCTTAAATGAACTCTCCCAAAATGATCCTCAAATGCGTGTTATTAATCTTTCTCGCAATTTTGGCAAGGAAGCGGCGATGACCGCAGGACTCGATCACGCAAAAGGCGAAGTGATTATTCCTATCGATGCAGACTTACAGGACCCACCAGAACTGATTATTGATTTTCTTCGTGAATGGGAGAAAGGTTTTGACGTGGTCCTTGCGAAACGCATAGACAGAAGCTGTGACACTTTAAGAAAAAAATTATCGGCCAATCTTTTTTATAAATTTCATAACGCCATCGCCGACGTGGATATCCCAAATAATGTAGGTGATTTTCGTCTTATCACGAGAAAAGTGGTTAAGGCTATCCAGCTTCTTCCTGAAAACCAACGATTTATGAAAGGCATATTTTCTTGGGTGGGCTTTAAATCATCCACCATTGAATACGTGCGCCAACCTCGTAGCGCAGGAAAAAGCAGTTTTAATAGTTGGAGTTTATGGAATTTTGCTCTTCAAGGGATCACAAGCTTTAGCACCTCTCCGCTTCGCATCTGGCTCTACTTAGGCGTGATGGTTTCGGGGTTGTCCTTCTGTTATGGCAGTTTTATTATTTTAAAAACCCTGATTTTAGGGGTCACGCTTCCTGGCTACGCCTCCCTTTTAACGGTTATATTATTCTTGGGAGGGATCCAACTTATCGGTCTTGGGGTGATGGGGGAATATTTAGGCCGTCTCTATATGGAATCGAAACGAAGGCCTATCTATATCATTGATACAGATAATTCCTCTGAAAATAAAAAAGCCCCCCCTCAATGAAAGGCATTTTACTGAGAATCCTCCATCATAAAATAACCCGGTTTGTTTTTGTCGGGGGCCTTGCAACTCTGACTCACATTGTGGTTGCATTCTCCGCTATCTATTTTTTCGCTATACCCGTTTTTATTGCAAATATATTTGGCTTTAGCGTCGCTTTTGGCCTTTCATATTTGATGCAATCCCTTTTTGTTTTTAAACAAAGCCTTACGAGAAAAAATGCTTGCCGTTTTTTTATTGTCCAATTTTCCGCATTGCTTATTTCGCAAATAACCAGCGGGTTATTTGAAACAACAAACAATTATATTCAAACTTTACTTATCGTTTTCATGCTTCCTGTTATTACCTACCTTATTCACAACCTTTGGACATATAAACAAGGTCCATCGGCACACAGCTGAGTCAATTTATGAATATTGATTTCTTGAACCGTCATTTCTTAATCTTTCATCGTGTTGGATTCATTTTAGGGATACTGCTTTCCCTTCTTTACGCCAGCAATCAAATTATAACGGGTGATCAAACTCAAATGTTGTACAAGGGCTACCTTGGAGCCTATCAAGACATTTGGCTTGCCTTTGGAAATGCAGCCAGCGCAGTTGGAAATGTCCCCGGTTCACTTTCCTCTTGGTTGGTCGGTGGCCCCTTGCTCATTTGGGATAACCCTTGGGCTCCGATGCTCTTGCTTCTTGCTCTTCGGGCTTGTGCATTTTTTATGTTTGATGCTGTTTTTAAATCCGTCTTCACCCAGCCTGTTCGTCTGCTTTTTCTTGTTGGATTTTGGTTAAACCCTTGGCTCCTTTATGACAGTCTTTTATACAATCCGGCCTATCTTTGTTTCTTTAGCGCCTTGCATTTTTGGTCTGCCTTTAAATTAAAAGACCAGCCTTCTTTTATTTATACTCTGCTTCATGTGCTGGCCATTGGTGGTGCGATGCAGCTTCATTACTCTTGGCCTATTTTGGCGCTTATTTCTTGTTATTTGCTTTACAGAAAAATGGCTCATCCTTCCTGGGTTGGCGTTTTCAGTGCAGGCGCGATTATTTTGATCTCTCTTATTCCGTATTTTCAAGAGATGATCCAAAACGAAAGTATTCAACGAGAAAGTGATCGCTACATTGGCTATGGCGCCGTACATGTTTACCCTGTCATAAAAGCAGTCATTTATTGGTTTCGATATGGATCCAGTCTCTTTTCAAATCGCATCATTTCCGATGTCACCTTTGATTGGCTAACAAACACCCAATGGCTACAAAGCGTTTTCCAATTTATTTGGCAAGCGTTACTTTATATCATCGGCATTGTCAGCTTTGTGATTAGTGCAAAAATAAATTGGCGAAGTCTAAAAAGAATTAAACCCTTCATCAAACGAGGAGAGGTCATTTCAAATAATCACATTTGGGTTTTATTGTTTTCTGGCGCGGCTGTATTTTCCATCATCATTAATGCGATGCTCTCTCCCATTACCTTCTCCTATTGGCATTTAATTTTAACCTTTCCTCTTGCATTATTTCCTCTTTTGGTCGCTGCTGAAAAATGGGCAAAAGTAAAGCAAGCTCTCTTTATTCGGTCTATCAGTGGATTATTTATCTTCTTTCTTTTTGTGAATCTCGTCGCGTCACATGACAGCAATAAATATTCTTTTAAATTGGATTATGTTGAACAAGTAAATGCATTTTTAATTGATGAAAACCTTCAGTGAAATATTTAGTCTTTTTCCTGAAAAGGAAATAAATATTCAGCCTCAACAGACACAGCCAGCCATTGCTTATTTTGATTTTGAATAAGCCAAAAAGAAGGAAATTGATAATAAACGAGACGTAACGCCTCAGCTTTATCTTTGAAATGCACCTCGACAATGGAAGCCTCTGGCAACTGGGCTTCCAACTTTTTATACATAGTATCATCCACTTGAGATCCAGAAAGATGTAACCAACGCGCTGCCAATTCAGACGCACTGACAGACAAAGCCTGGTTCGTTTGCCAAGGCGTCCCCTCTTTCAAAACAAGATGATTCAAAATAAAACGGTCAACTTTTGTTTCTTTAGGAAATAAAGAAATCACATCTGAAACAATGGGGGATTTTTTCTCATCAAGCTCACTAAGATAACTTCTTAAATAGGCGGGTAAATTAATTAAAGCAATGAACACTAAAACCCCAAGAATGAGGAAATTATTAAAAGTACGGCGAGAAGGGGCTGGCATTATCTTGTCTCTTGAGAGGCTTAAATTTCATTGTATACTTGAGCCCCCAGCAGCTGCACCTTTCGTGCGCTCTTTCTTTCATCTCAGTCGCATTTGTCATAGGAGTATTCGTTAAAATTACCATAATACCCTTCGCTTTTGAAGCGGGCTCGCTGCTTCCTTCGCTCGCTCAGCAATTTATGACATCAACTCAAATCGACAGTACGAAAAATAGAATCTTAAGATGCCGTATTCATTTTATTGATCTCATTTTAAAAAATTTCAATTGTATCCGCGCCAAAGCCAAACATTTCATCTTTGCACTCAAAAGTAATCGCTTAGGTTAGAATATCGATGGAAACAGACGCATTTCTCATGTATCGATGAAGTGGATTTACCAAAAAACACCCTCAGGCAAGTCTGGATAAAAGAGCATAAGCCCCCTTCCGATCTAGATGCAAGCCTTTAAAAATAAAGAGAAAAATGCCTGTGTATTACATCTGGCTTACAGTAATTAAACAGGTTTTATTGATTCAATCAGCACCAGCAACCAAAGACGGTTAAAAGTGGAAGAATTCCATAAATATTTGAATATCAAATTCAAATTGAGGAAAATCGCCAATAAAAACAATAAGAACCCAAAATAACCAGATATTCATGTCAATTTTCGCACCGTTTCGGCTCGGATGTTTGAGTATCAAAAACCAGCTTAATCCATTCGGACTTTGTCGAAAATTACTCATCAATGCAACACATTCTGGTTATGAAGCGCTAGGTCGATTACAGGCAACAGCGTAACATCTGTTCTGAAGGAAGTTTACTTTTCTTATGCGAGACGTTTTATACCAATTCCATTAAGTCGTTAGTCAGAAATTGCGCCAGAAAAATCACTGAGAACAAGCCGTGAATTTTCGATAACGCGTTATTCTAATTGAAAAATGCATAACTATGTTATCAGTGATTTTAACAAGCAAGAATGATCAAATGTTTAATTGGATGGGTATTATACCCAAAACACTTGAAGTTGCGCGCCTGCGCCAAGCGAGTGAAGCCCCTAAGCAATATACCCAAGACACTTGAAGATGCGCGCCTGCGGCAAACAAGTGAAGGCCCTGATTATAGATCTACTGTGTGATTGGCCTGAGCGAGAGCTCTCAACAGCCACGCAGTTTCAAAGGCGACGGGCATAGATGTACTCTGTGATTGGGCAGAATGAGCCAGGCCTACACCTACGCATCGATAAAAGCGACGGGTAAACGTTCAATTTTGTATTAAAACGAGTTATTAAAAATAACAATTTTCTCCCTCTTTTTTAAGGACGTAAATAATGAGTGCCACTTTTTATCAGCAAATTCGCAATCAAATTGAAGAAATAAAAACGGAAGGTCTTTATAAAACGGAGCGAGTGATAACCTCTGAGCAGAAAGCAAAAATTAAAGTTGCATCGGGCCAAGAGGTGCTCAATTTTTGCGCGAACAATTACTTGGGTTTGGCAAATCATCCTGAATTGATTAAATCAGCACAAAAAGGAATGGATGATCACGGTTTTGGCATGGCGTCTGTGCGTTTTATTTGCGGTACGCAAGATGCGCATAAAACATTGGAAGAAAAATTATCAACGTTTTTAGGCATGGAAGACACCATTCTTTATACCTCTTGTTTTGATGCAAATACGGGGTTATTTGAAACCCTGTTAGGCGAAGAAGATGCCATTATTTCCGATGCCTTAAACCATGCCTCTATCATTGATGGCGTTCGTTTGTGCAAAGCCATGCGTTTTCGCTATTCAAATAACAACATGCAAGAGCTTGAGCGTCAGCTTATAGCAGCAAAAGAAGCCGGGGCACGTCACATTCTTGTCGTCACTGACGGCGTATTTTCGATGGATGGCGTTGTGGCAAATTTGCCTGCTATATGCGATTTGGCTGAAAAATTCGACGCATTGGTCATGGTGGATGATTCTCATGCTGTGGGCTTTATGGGGGATCATGGAAGAGGAACCCATGAATATCATGATGTAATGAGTCGCATCGATATCATTACAGGCACTCTTGGAAAAGCGATGGGCGGCGCTTCAGGCGGTTACACTTCAGGAAAAAAAGAAGTGATAGACTGGTTGCGTCAACGTTCACGTCCTTATTTATTTTCTAATTCTTTGGCTCCTGCCATTGTTGCGGCCTCTATTTGCGTGATTGATTTACTAAAAGAAAACGCGCACCTTCGAACCCAACTTTTTGATAATGCACGCCACTTTAGATCCCGTATGGGAGAGGTTGGATTTACATTAGCAGGGGCAGATCATGCCATCATTCCAGTGATGTTGGGAGACGCTAAAGTGGCCGCTGAATTTTCTGAACGCATGATGAAAGAAGGCATTTATGTTGTCGCATTTTCATTTCCTGTGGTGCCAAAAGGCCAAGCCCGTATACGCACACAAATGTCCGCAGCTCATAACCGTGAGCAATTAGATTTAGCCATTGATGCCTTTATCCGCGTGGGTAAAGAAATGGCCTTGATAGAGTAAATGATGATGACAACAACAATGAAAGCATTGGCTAAATTAAAATCCAAACCTGGCATTTGGATGACTGACGTTGAGTTGCCGAAATTAGGCCACAACGACTTGTTAATTAAAATTCGTAAAACAGCCATTTGCGGCACGGATGTGCATATTTACAATTGGGATGAATGGTCACAAAAAACCATCCCTGTCCCTATGGTTGTAGGCCATGAATATGTAGGTGAAGTGGTTGGAATAGGCCAAGAAGTGCGCGGTTTTAATATGGGAGACCGCGTCTCTGGTGAAGGGCATATCACCTGTGGACATTGTAGAAATTGCCGCGCAGGGCGCACCCATCTTTGCCGCAATTCGATTGGTGTAGGAGTGAATCGCGAAGGAGCTTTTGCGCAATATCTTGTGATTCCTGCGTTTAATGCATTTAAAATCCCTGATGATATCAGTGATGATTTAGCCGCAATTTTTGACCCTTTCGGAAATGCAGTTCACACCGCACTTTCTTTTGATTTGGTCGGTGAAGATGTGCTTATTACAGGCGCGGGCCCCATTGGGATCATGGCTGCTGCCGTTGCAAAACATGTGGGCGCGCGCCATGTGGTGATAACCGATGTGAACGAATACCGATTAGATTTGGCGCGAAAAATGGGCGTGACTCGCGCTGTGAATGTAATAAACGAAAAGCTTGAAAATGTCATGAGCGATTTAGGCATGAAAGAAGGATTTGATGTCGGCCTTGAAATGTCAGGCAATCCTTCTGCTTTTAATAGCATGCTTAAAACCATGAACCACGGCGGGCGCATTGCTCTTTTGGGGATCCCTCCTTCAGACATGGCCATCGATTGGAACCAAGTGATCTTTAAAGGTTTGGTGATTAAAGGCATTTATGGCCGTGAAATGTTCGAAACCTGGTACAAGATGGCAAGCCTGTTGCAATCAGGCTTAGATTTATCACCCATTATCACGCACCATTTTAGTGTTAATGATTTCCAAAAAGGCTTTGATGCAATGTGTTCTGGTCAGTCCGGAAAAGTGATTTTGGATTGGGAATAAAAAACCTGGAATAGGGCAAGTTCAGTTCTTTTTTTGATAGCACCTTAAAGCATCAAGATGAAAGATTTACACCCATTACCTTTGAAGATGCGTGCTTTTAGAAACAGTGAGCCAAGTAGCTGCAAGCTCTAGCAAAAAGGAATAGACGCATCTTGAATTCCCTTGGGTATAGCTGTATTTTCCTTCTTAAAAAGCCTCAAATATTTTGGGGCTTTTTTTGAGCATTTTTTATATATTTTGTTGTTTTTCCGACATTCCGCACCATTTTTTGATTTTTTTCGGAGAAAATAGGCATATTTTCGTGAAAGTTCAGAGAAAATTTAGTTTTATGGTTCAATGAGGGTGTTATTAAGCAGAATATTAAAATTGCATCTTTGATTAGCTGAAAATTAAAACGAGAGTTATTGAGACACCCATACTAAATCTCTCAGATAAATTGAATATCCATAAGAAGTTAATGAGACACCCGTGCTAAATCCCTCTGATGAAAGTTATCGAGAC
>CAMRBZ010000041.1 GCA_947040595.1 uncultured Enterovibrio sp.
GAGAGCAGCCAACACCCACGCAGTTTCAAAGGCGAGGGGTATACTCAAGGGATTTGAAGATGCAGGTAGGCAAAAAGCAAATGAAGTTCATGAGATTCGATGGACTCTGTCATTGGGTTTTTAGCTCGCATCTAACAACCCAATTCGTTTAAAGGTGCTGCTTGTATTCCATCTTAACTCTTTAAATTCTTTTAAGTAATCATGGTTTTTATGTATTTTAAATGGACAATAGAAGGGATCTAGAACTCAGCGTAACGGCGCTGTTTGGGATGTATTTTGTTCTTCATCGAAGCCGAATGTGAGCGTAAATTTTTCTTTTGTGATTTAATTTTTCCCTTTTGCAGGGAAAATGGGTGTTTTTCATGCAACAGTGAGCATGTTTTGGGTTTAAAAGTAAACAAAAGAACAGGGCGTGAATCTCGCTAACATATTGAGTTTAAACGGATAATATTTTATTTTTATGCTCTTCGATAGAATTTTATTCTTTTGTTATTGCTGTGTTTGTGGCTTCACTTTATCATCAATTATTCACAATGGATTATCTGGCAACCGAATGTTACGAACAATTCTTTTATTTTTAACACTAATATTCATACAAACTAGTGCTATGGCTAATTCTATATTTATTTCTGAGGTTGTTATTGATTCAACTGAGCAGGAAATGGAATTGATGGCAAAAAAAAACGCATTTATTGAGGTGTTGGTGCGTGCATCGGGGCAGTCGAATGTTGGAAACCATGAAGAAATAAAAAAAGTTTTTCCTAAAATAGATGAATACATAACTCAAATTGGTTATGGGACGCTTCAGGGGCAATCTTCTCTTATTCTCCAGTTTAACCCAGTAAAAATTCGGACCTTATTAACTTCATCTCAGCTTCCTTATTGGGGTTCACCCAGGCCAGACATTTTGTTTTGGATGGTTGAAGATTCAACAACACATC
Organism: uncultured Enterovibrio sp.; assembly: GCA_947040595.1. Classification (GTDB taxonomy): domain Bacteria; phylum Pseudomonadota; class Gammaproteobacteria; order Enterobacterales; family Vibrionaceae; genus Enterovibrio. Next base: position 942 of record CAMRBZ010000041.1, read on the forward strand.
GCCAATTGGTGTGGGAGCCGTCGCCTTCTGAATACCTTAAAGAATTAAGAATACAGTCAAAAGTCAGAGGTTTACCTGCAACGATCCCCATTGGTGATTTTGACGATATTCTCGCAATCTCGGTCCCTGATGTTTGGGGGGGGTTTCTTGAACCGATAGCAAAAGCCACCCTTCGTTATAAACCTTCTGCAGTGGCCGTTGTTAAAATGACCGAAAACCACGTTTCATGGAAGTTTTATCCTAATGGGAATAATTTAATCAATGATTTTCCTATCAGTGGTTTTGCTGAAGGGACAAAAGAAGAAATGATGTCCCAATTGGTGGTCAATATTGCCAATTATTACATAGAGAATTTTGCACTTAATTTGGGTGGCTCAGGCAAAAATAGCAAAACCCTTGAAGTCTCTAATTTACAGTCAGCAGAAGATTTTTTTATACTTGAACGGACACTGAAAGGCCTTAATTCGGTCGCCGCATTGCGTATTGCTTCACTTCATGATGGGAAAGTCATCTTTCATGTGAATTTGCTGGGTTCTGAGAGTATTTTTCACAATGAATTGATGAATAATCGGCATTTTCGCAGAGCCGGGAATTTTAAAAAATCAGAGCATATGCCTGATCAACCTCAAACCTCTAATGTCGATTTTATCAATGGTGAACCTCTTCCTCTGGACGCTAAAATGAAAGATTTTGATATGAATGAAATCGATTTTTCTAGGCCTGAAGATGAAAATAAAAATCGCCTTTCTTTGATCAGTGTCGAAGGCGTTTCTGAATTGAAAAATAACAAAGAAAAGCCAATAGATCTAGAATATCAATGGGTAAAATAAGGCCTTTTGAAAGAAGACTTTTCCTCAAAAGTTGAACTGATTTGATCTAAGAACAATCCGCACAGCGAGATCATGTATTGCTTCAACGTATCATCTCCTTTCTGTAATAAAGATATCGATAAAAAATAAAAAAGGTGAGCCTTAACATGCTCACCTTTTTTATTGATTTTTCATTGCTCTTTTGGCTCATTTTCTGCAAACCTTTAAAGTGACTTTCTTTAAAATGAAAAAGTGGATGGGCAAGAGGAAGAAACAATGACTGTTTAAAACACCCGAAACAAAAGTAACGCGTTTTCAATAAAGTTGGCATCCATGTTGCTTTAATCTTATTAGATAAATTTTGGAGGTTGCCTGATGGCGATATCATTTGATAAAGCACTTGGCGTACATCAATACACTGTCGGTGTCCGTTCTGAGCGAGCTGAGTTGCTGGCAAATAATTTGGCCAATGCCAATACGCCAGGGTATAAAGCGCAAGATATCAATTTTGGACGCGTCCTTGAAGCGGCGACCTCTGGGGCAAGTTTTGGCCTTGCTAAAACGGATGGACGGCATATCACTGCCTCTTCTCCACTCGTTAACGGTCAAATAATGTATCGCAATCCCGAGCAGCCAGACACAGGGGATGGCAACACGGTGGATTCACAAGTTGAACGCAACCTGTTTATGCAAAATGCCCTCGAATATCAGGCATCATTGGATTTTCTTGGTTCTAAATTTAAAAACATGACCAAGGCATTGAAAGGAGAATAATCGATGAGTTTGTTTAATGTATTTAATGTTTCAGGCTCTGCAATGAGCGCTGAGTCTGTCCGACTGAATACAACGTCCAGTAATTTGGCGAATGCAAATTCAGTGAGCAGCTCTGCCAATGAAACCTATAAAGCGAGATACCCCGTATTTGCTGCAGAATTAAATCAATTTGTTTCTCAGCAAGGTGTCAGTGTACCTGTACGGGTTGCAGGGATTGTTGAAAGTCAAAAACCCTTGTTGGCTGAATTTAATCCAGATCATCCAATGGCCAATGAACAAGGTTATATTTTCAAACCGAATGTCAATGTGATGGAAGAAATGGCAAACATGATTTCAGCATCTCGGGCTTATCAAACAAATGTTGAAGTGGCAGAATCGAGCAAAAAGATGTTGATGCGCACACTTCAAATGGGTCAGTAAGAGCAGGAGGTTACCAGCATGAATCCGATTGATAGCACAGGTGGTGCAGGTGGCTCCACCAGTTATATTGACCAGCTTAAAGCGCTGCAAGAAAAACAGCGTGTTGACCGAGGTGATGCAGGAGAAAAAGTCACAGGTCAAACGGATCTGAATCAAGAAGATTTTCTTTCTTTATTAACAAAACAGCTTGCAAATCAAGACCCCTTTAAGCCCGTAGACAATGAACAAATGATCGCGCAAATGGCGTCTTTTGCGACGGTGGATGGCATCGGGAAAATGAATGAACAGTTTGGATTATTGAATGCGGCGATGACATCAAGCCAAGCTTTACAGGCCTCTTCGCTGGTTGGGCAAGATGTTTTAGTGAAAGGAAACGACGGGTTTAAAAATGCGCTAGGCGGGATTGCAGGCATGATGAAACTGCCACAAGCCATCAATGATGTGGTTGTGCGCATTATGAGCGAAAAAGGTGAATTACTCCGCACGTTTAATACCGGTCCAAAATCTGCCGGAGATCATCGCCTTGAATGGGACGGAAAAGATCAAAACGGCAATGCCTTGCCTGAAGGAAATTACGCCATGAATGCGAGTACAAACGTGGCAGGTAAACCTCAGAATTTAGAAATGTCTACATATGCAAATGTAAACAGTGTTTTGTTGGGCAATGGTGACGGCAATGTCATGTTGAATATTGCAGGTTACACCTCTCCCATAAAACTCTCAGAAGTGCTTGAGGTGGGTAAAGTGAATCTTAACAACGCCAACAAAAACTAAAAGCCAAAAGACAGAGGAGTTATAGCAATGTCATTGAATATTTCACTGAGTGGCCTGGCCGCAGCTCAAAAAGACATGAACACCACCAGTAACAACATTGCGAACGCCAACACTTTTGGTTTTAAGGAATCGCGTGCTGAATTTGGCGATGTTTATTCCGCATCCATATTTTCGAATGCAAAAACCACAACAGGGAGCGGTGTACAAACTTCCATTGTCGCTCAGCAGTTTCATGAAGGTTCGAGCATTTACACGAACAATCCTCTCGATCTTCGGATCAGTGGAAACGGCTATTTTTCGGTGGCCAACGATAAATTAGCAACCAACGACAATTTTCTTACTCGAAACGGTGCATTTCACTTAGATAAAAACAACAACATCGTAAATTCTGATGGGCAATATTTGCTCGGGTACAATGTTGACAATGAAACCTTGCAAGTGGGATCGTTTGAACCAAAATCCTTGAATGTTCCAGATCAATTTGGTCAGCCACGGGCTTCTGAAAATGTAGATATTGGATTAAATTTACCGGCTGGAGGTCCTGAAAAAGATCCCGCCGCATTTAATATGGAAGATCCAGAAACCTATAACAAAGCCACCTCAGCAACCATCTTTGATTCTTTAGGGCAGCCCTATAAATTAACCACCTATTATGTGAAAGACAATGTGACAGCCAATAAATGGGCCGTTTATTATACATTAACGGACTCGGTGAGTGAAAAACCTCTTAGTGTGACGGGTGGTAATTTCACAAATGCCACGGGCCAAATGGGGCATTCTATTCTCTTTAACAGCGATGGCTCTGTTGATTCGGTGAACGAAGGTAAACCCATTAAAACCGTTGATTTTGGTCCAACCGGGGCAAATCTTGAGATGAACGGGGCTGACGGTAATCAATCTTTGACGATTAACTTTGAAGCGCCAACACAATATGCTTCTCCTTTTGAAATGCGTAAATTTGCTGAAGACGGTGCAACAACAGGGTATTTAGCAAAAGTGGATATCAATTCAGAAGGAACGATCATGGCCACGTACAGCAATGGGCAAAACGTTGCATTGGGCCGTGTTGCGATGGTCAGGGTCTCAAATCAACAAGGTTTATCCCAAGCGGGAAACACCCAATGGAAAGTGACGCAAGAATCGGGCAGTGCCGTTTGGGGGGAAGCGATGGCTGGGGCGTTTGGTAAAATCAAAAGTGGGACCATTGAACAGTCCAACATTGACATGACTCAGGAACTTGTCGACCTTATCACCGCACAGCGTAATTTTCAGGCCAACTCCCGTTCTCTTGAAGTTGGAAATCAAATGCAGCAAACCATTTTACAAATTCGATAAAAAGACAACACACATTGCCGCTTTCTCTTCGCGGCAATGTGTCACCTCCTTCTCTGTCTCAACGTTCCCCTTTCTTCTAGAATCACAACATTTAACATTTAAAATCAACAGCTTAACTGCTGGCATCTTTCTTGCTTTAATCAGTGTATCAGCGAGAGGAGAATGTCTAAATGGATCGTGCATTATTTCTTGCCATGAGTGGCGCGAAACAAGATATGCAAGCGTTGCAGCTTAGAGCCAATAATTTGGCCAATGTAAGCACAACGGGATTTCGTGCAGATTTAGAGCAAGCACGTGCAATGCAAGCGTATGGAGAAGGGCTGCCCACCCGTGTTTTCAACATAACAGAACGACCCGGTTACAGTTTTGCACAAGGCCCCACCATCACGACGGGGCGCGATCTTGACGTTGCGATCAAAGGGGATGGGTGGTTTTCTGTTCTAGATCCCGCAGGACAAGAAGGGTATTCCCGCGTTGGGAATTTGAATGTCGATGAAACTGGATTGCTTCAAAACGGCCATGGCGAACTGATTTTAGGGCAGCGCGGCGCCCCTATTTTTATTCCTTTGCCTGTCTCCAAAATAGAAATAGGTTCAGATGGCACTGTGTCTGTTTTACCGCAAGGGGCGCCTCCTGAAGCGATGGAAGAAATTGATAGGATCAAATTGGTTCGCCCTAAGAATGATGAATTATACAAAGACAAAAGTGGCCTTTTTAAATCGATTGATCCTGGGGCCGTGTTTGATGAGGATGCAAGCGTCACCTTGCTCAACGGGGCGTTAGAAGGCAGTAATGTCAATGCAATCAGTGAAATGACAGGCTTAATTGAGCTGCAACGTCATTTTGAAATGCAAGTAAAGTTAATGAAAACGGCAGAAGAAATGGATAAATCATCCGAGTCTTTGCTGCGCATGGGTTAATTCGAAGAGGACATTATTATGCATCCAGCACTGTGGGTGAGTAAAACGGGCCTAGACGCACAACAAACCAATATATCGACCATTTCAAATAACTTGGCGAATGCGTCCACCATTGGTTTTAAAAAATCAAGGGCCGTGTTTGAAGATCTTTTTTATCAAAATATTAATCAACCGGGGGGGCAGTCGTCTCAGAACACAGAATTACCCAGTGGGTTGATGTTAGGGGCGGGAGCCAAAGTGGTGGCCACGCAACGGGTGCATACGAACGGGAACGCGCAAACAACGAACAATGCGCTTGATTTAATGGTAGAAGGAGACGGCTTTTTTCAAATACTGCTTCCTGACGGCAACATAGGTTATCAGCGCAACGGTCAATTTACCCTGAATGATGAAGGCGTTATTGTCACGTCAGGTGCTGGATACCCTTTAGAGCCTGAGATTGTGGTTCCGCCGGATGCCATTCAAGTGACTGTCGGTACGGACGGCGAAGTTTCAGCCAGGCTTCGGGGGCAACAAGCCAACGCCATCATTGGGCAAATTACCACGGTTGATTTTATTAATCCGGGTGGGCTTGAGCCGATTGGACAAAATCTTTATTTGCCGACAGGGGCGAGCGGAGATGCACAAGAAGGGGTTCCTGGTTTGGACGGCCTTGGCAGTGTACGACAATCCATGCTTGAAACCTCTAACGTAAACGTCACTGAAGAGCTGGTGAACATGATAGAAGCCCAGCGGGTTTATGAAATGAATTCGAAGGTCATTTCATCGGTCGATCAGATGTTAAGTTACGTGAATCAACAGCTATAAAAGGAGTGAAACCGGCATGAAAAAATGGGCGTTTTTTGTTCTTCTGCTGGGCCTTCTTTCTGGATGTTCGAAGCTGCAGCAAGAAAACCTCTTTAATGAAGGTGAAGTGGCGCAGGCCACCTCGGATATTGATGCGACAGAAGGGGATACGGAGGTGGGTGCGGGTGGTTTAATCGGAAGATTAAGGCAACGTGAAGATGCGGTCCCAGGGGATCCTAATTGGTCGCCTTTAGAGCCCGCCGCTAAACTAGAAAATTTTGTTGCAGCCACGGGGTCGTTATTCAGTCTCGAAAATACCCAAGATTTATACGACAACAGCAAGCCAAAAAGCATTGGGGACATCGTAACCGTCACCTTAGAAGAAAAAACACAAGCGAAAAAAACAGCCAGCAGTGACGCCAATAAAAAAGCAGATTTGAGCATGGATCCTCTTTCATTGGGAGGGCAAGAGGTCAAAATAGGCGATGCGACCTTGTCCTATGCCATGAGCAATGACAATAAAACGAGCGGCTCCACCAGTGCAGATCAAAGCAACAGCATCAGTGGATCCATCACGGTTGAAGTGGTTGATGTCTTATCCAATGGCAATCTTCTTATACGGGGTGAAAAATGGCTTATGCTCAACACCGGAGAAGAATATATTCGCTTGAGTGGAATGATCCGTCCTGATGATATAACAGAAGAAAATACGATTGTTTCAACGCGTATTTCAAACGCTCGCATTCAATATTCCGGGACGGGAGACCGACAAGATATTCAACAACAAGGATGGTTGGCACGATTCTTCAATGTGATCCTATAACGAGTGAGCACCTTGGTGGAGATCTAAAAATGAAGCATTGCTTAACGTTGTATTTAATATTGATATTGGCAAGCCCTTTGGCTCATGCGGTGCGTATCAAAGACGTATCAGAAGTGGCGGGCGTTCGGAGTAACCAATTGATAGGTTATGGCTTGGTTGTCGGGCTTGCAGGGACAGGGGAGAGCACGCCTTTTACGGATCAAAGCTTTAATGCCATGTTGAAAAATTTAGGCATACAGATGGCCTCAGGTGTTAAGCCCAAAACAAAAAATGTCGCAGCCGTTGCTGTGAGCGCAGAATTACTCCCTTTTGCAAAACAAGGTCAGAAAATTGACGTCACTGTTTCATCCATCGGTTCGGCGAAAAGTTTACGTGGCGGAACCCTTGTGCAAACGTTTTTGAAAGGGCTTGATGGAAAAGTGTACGCCGTTTCACAGGGGAATTTAATTGTGGGTGGCTTTACCGCCGACGGTGCGGATGGCTCTTCTATTGTTGGCAACACACCAACAGTTGGACGCATCACAAATGGAGCGACGGTGGAACAAGAGGTGCCAAGTCCTTTTGCAAGTGGACGTTATATCACATTTAACCTGTTTGATGCTGATTTTACAACGGCCCAGCGTATGAGCAATTCTATCAATGCTTTTCTTGGACCGGATACGGCTTCAGCGATGGATGCAACCTCGGTGCGTGTGCAAGCCCCCAGAGATCTGACGCAGCGTGTTGCCTTTCTTTCAACGGTTGAAAATCTTGAGTTTGATCCTGCTGAAGTTTCAGCAAAAATCATCGTAAATAGCCGAACTGGCACCATAGTGGTTGGACAGAATGTGCGTTTGCGACCTGCTGCTATCACCCATGGTGGTATGACGGTGACCATCAAAGAAAATTTAAAAGTGAGTCAACCCGGTGCGCTTTCGGGGGGGCAAACGGCCGTTGTTCCTGATTCTGATATTGATGTTGCAGAAGAAAAAGGAAGAATGTTTTATTTTCAGCCGGGAGCGACATTGGATGAATTGGTGCGCGCTGTGAACGCCGTGGGTGCGACCCCTTCGGATTTGATGGCGATATTGCAAGCCTTAAAACAAGCCGGGGCCATTGACGGTCAATTGATAGTGATTTAAACCATGAAAACACCCATAGACACTGGATTTATTCACGACTTGAGTCAGCTTGATAAATTACGTCAAAAAGCCTCTAATCCAAAAGAATCTGATGAGGCTTTGTTTGAAGCTGCGAAACAGTTTGAAGCTATTTTTACGCAAATGTTATTTAAATCGATGCGTGATGCGAACGAAGCATTCGAGTCAGATCTTGTTGATAATCGGACCTCTAAATTTTATCGACAAATGGCAGACGAGCAGCTTTCCAGTGCTTTATCACGGGAAGGCTCTCTTGGATTAGCCGAATTAATTGTCCAGCAATTTAAAATTCCTGAAAAAAATGAAAAAAGGGATGAAAATGTGGGCATGTTGGATCCCCCTCGACAATCTATTATGCCTTCAATGGCGCCGCTTTCTGTGCTTTTTCCTCAGGGAGACAGCAAACCCAAAGAGGGTGTGGACGCCCTTTTTCTTCCCAATAAACATGCATCGCCTGAGATTGCAAAAAAGGTGGATATCCATCAGGTGGGGCGCCTTGAAAAAGAAAATGGAAAAACAGGGGCATCAAAACCGTTTGAAAGCCCAAGGGAATTTGTTTCACGGCTTTTGCCTTATGCCAAAAAAGCCGCGCGCGCATTGGGAACGGATCCGGGGATTTTAATTGCTCAGGCCGCTTTAGAAACGGGGTGGGGAAAAAAGGTGATAGGCAATGCCCGAGGCAGCAGCCATAACCTTTTTAATATTAAAGCAGATCCGGCTTGGGAAGGAAATAAAGTTGCAGTACAAACCCTTGAATTTCATCAAGATATCCCAGTGCAAGAATTGGCTTCTTTTCGATCTTATGGGGCTTTTGATGAGAGTTTTAATGACTATGTTCATTTTATTCATTCCAATCCGCGCTATTCAAAAGCATTGGCAGCGTCTGAAAAACCTGATTTATATATTCAAGGATTGCAAAATGCAGGTTATGCAACCGATCCTGAGTATTCAAATAAAGTCATGAGCGTTTTTCATCGCGTGAAAGACTTGATGCTGCCATAAATTGAAGCCTTCACCGGCTTTTTGAAAAAGGACATGCAGTGACACAGCAAGATAAAGAGGAAAACAACCCCAAAACGAAGGAACAAGATCTGTATGTCCATGGTTCAATTTATGACGATCCTTTTATCCATTCATTTTTAAAAAAGCTTCCAAAAGAGGTCGCGGCAAGTTTTACAGATCTTCAATTACTGCAAATTAAATTGCACTTTGGTACCCGGACAAAAGCAAAGCATGTGATGGATGTGCGTTCAATGATAGGGATTGGAGGATGGCGCTATTATTGGGTTCTTCTTCTTGGCCGAAATCGACGAGACTTACCCCGAGTTCAAGCTGCTTGGTTTAAAAAAGGCAGAAAATTGATCTTCATTTTGGGTGTGTCTTTTTTGGTTTTTATTGTGTTTATTTCTTTGTATTTGCTTAAATCTTTTCTAGGAATTGATATTTTTCCTCGGTTTTCTTTGGGGCTTTGGAGCTGGTTTTCTTCGTAGCGGCAATGAATTGCCACGCGGGTTTTTTCTTTGTTTTATCCTCTGTATTTGTTCTTGTTGTTGACCTTTCTTTTTTCTGCTTTTTCAAAGATCTCCCCTTTTATTTTCAAACGTGCACGGAAAATACCTCGAAAAGACAAGGAGCGAGACGGATTTGAAGTGGGGCAGGCTCTTTTCTTATTTATTGGCATCAATCTTGAATTACAAAGAGCAGACTGTTTGATTAATGTGACCTGCATACACGGAGGCTGGAATGGGATTTGATCTGCTAACGCTAGGCTCTCAGAGCGTTTTGACCGCACAGAGACAACTCAATACCACCGGCCACAATATTGCTAATGTGAACACCCAGGGTTACAGCCGCCAACGTGTAGAGCAAGGAACAAACGAAACCTCGTATTGGGGAGGGAATCAATGGGGAAATGGCGTACACGCCGTTGCGGTGAGTCGAAACTACGATAAATTTGCAGTGAATGATTTTAACCTTGCGACAACGACCCTTTCTCATGCAGCAATAAGAAATAACCAGCTTAGCTTGTTGGACGATACCATGGCCCATTCCGCTAAACAAATACCAAATAATATGAATGAATTTTATGGTGCTTTAAAAGGTTTGACGGACAGCCCAGGTGACATGGGGGCCCGTCAAGTGGTGCTGGATAAATCACGGCTGGTGGTTTCAAGTTTCAATGAGTTAAATACCCTTTTACAAACACAAGAAACGGACACCTCCATTGAAATTGACGCAACCTTGAATCAAGTGAACAACATTGGTAAAGAGTTGGTTGATGTGCAGCGAGGGCTTTTGAAAAGCGCCGCTGTTGACAATGATTTATTGGATCGTCAAGACCGTCTTGTGAATGAATTATCTGAATTTACGCAAGTCACAGTGAACCGAGGTGATGATGGATTGATCAACGTCATTATTGGGAGTGGGCATACCCTTGTCTCTGGATTAAACGCCAGTGAATTACGCACCGTTGTCGGGGTACCCGATCCGCAAAAAAGACGTTTAGCCCTGGTCGAAGGAAAAAGTCTTAAAGCGATATCTCATGCCGATATTGGCGGAAAGTTGGGGGGAATGTTTGAATACCGTGACAAAACCTTGGGGAGGGTGCGTGACTCTTTGGGCGCTTTAAGTGTGGGTTTTGCGATGTCAATGAATGAACTGCAATTTCAAGGAATTGATTTAAATGGTGATCCTGGATCATACCTTTTTAATGATTTTAATCGTGATGATGTGGCCATTGATCGCGTGGTAGCCAGCTCTGACTCTAAAGCAGAACTCAAAGTGTACATCGAGGATATTTCGAAATTAAAAATGGGTGATTATCAACTTAAATTTGACGGTACTCAATATACCATGATAACGCCAGAGCAAAAAATGATCCCCGTGAGCCCTTCAGGAACCCCGCCTTCATTCCAATATGATGGTTTGAATATTCAAGTGGATGTGGGTTTAAGTCCTGGAGAGCGCGTGATCATCCGTCCGATGAGACAAGCGGCAGGACAAATACGGATAGTAATGGAAGACCCTGCAAAAATAGCGGCCCAAAGTTTTATTGGCTCCGAGTCCGTTATTAAAGGGGAAGGGAGTTTAAAAATACTTCAAGAAGGCGCTCAAAAAGAATTTAAAGTGATGATCTCTCCCGATGCCTCACAATTTGCAGTATTAGACATGCAAGGAGAGATCATATTGGCACCGCAAACTTATCCTCCTTCAACACCCGTGAATGTCAATGGCACTGTGTTTGAATTAACCGGGGGTGGATACCCTCAAGATGTTTTTTCCGTCAGTCTGATTCCTGCTGATGGGGACAATGGAAATGCCATCTTTATGCAAAATTTGCAAACGAAAAAAGTCATGAACGATGGGCGTTCGAGTTTAATTGATATTTTCGAAGGGTTAAATACAGAGATAGGGGTTCAAAAATCTTCTTTTTCACAATTAGAAGAGGTGACCCGTGTCGAGCACAATGCAGCAGCAGGGCGTATTGCAGAGATATCAGGGGTTAATTTGGATGAAGAGGCGGCGAACATGATGAAGTTTCAGCAGGCTTATATGGCCTCATCTCGGATCATGACCTCTGCCAATGAAACATTTGAAGCACTCTTAAACGCGACAAGATAAGGAGTTGAGTGATGATAAGCCGTATTGCCAGTTTTCACAATTACCAATCTGTCTCGAATGATTTGATGCGCCAACAAGTAAAAGTGCAGCATAATCAAGAGCAACTTGCTACTGGAAAGCGCGTATTAACGTCTGGAGATGATCCCGTCGCCTCCATTTATATACAAAATTTTCAGCAACAAGATGAGCAATTAGAGCAATATATCGAGTCGATAACCCTTGCGCGAAATAGACAAAATCGAGCTGAAGTTGTTTTTAATGATGCAGAACAAATGGTGGACACAGCAAAGCGTCAAGTAATTGAAATGATTAATGGTTCTTTGTCGGCTGAAGATCGTCTTGCTCATCGTCAAGATCTTAAAGCGCTTTACAATGGTTTTATGAATCTCGTCAATACAAAAGATGAATCGGGTAATTTTTTATTTTCAGGAACCCAGTCAAGCAAGCAACCCTTTCACCGTGACAGTGAAAACAATGTGCGTTATGCGGGAGACAGTTTTCATCGAATGGCTAAAATAGCGCCTTCTGTGGATGTTCAAACCAGCGATCCGGGTGATCATGTTTTCATGGAAATTAAAAATCCTTTTGGTGACTATCAACCCGAGTATGAATTGCAAAGTGGTTCGCTGTTATTGCTCTCCCAGGCTATAAATTCAAATGATGCAGACAAAGGGCAATATGCCGTCAGTTTTAGTGTGGATAATGACGGGAAGACCTTCTATGAATTGACTCAAAATAATATTGTGGTCAGCGCGGGAGAATACAGCCCTAAAGATGGGATCCAATGGGGAAGCTTAAGCATTTCTTTTGAAGGGGAAATGTTAAACGGGGATAAAATAGAGTTAGAGCGCCAAGATACCTTTAATATTTTTAATAGTTTTAAAAATGGCATAGATTACGCCAGTCAGAGCATTTTTAATGCGTCTTCAACGGCGGAATTACAGCAGGTAACAGAGCAGTTTGCAGCCGCATTCACGCATTTGAACCGTGCTCGAGCCGATGTGGGAAGCCGTTTGAATACGCTCGACAGTCAAGAAAACATGCACAAAGATTTTCAATTGGTACTGAATCGGTCTTTAGGTAGCATGGAAGATTTAGATTATTCCACCGCAGTGATTGATTTAAATGAAAATCTGCTCGCATTGCAAGCCTCTCAGCAAGCTTTTGCGAAAGCGAAAGATTTAACCTTATTTAATTACATTTAGATCCTGAAGAGGTGATTCATATCTCCTTCTTTTAAATTAGAGGGATGGATGCCTTATTTTAAAGCGCGAAAATAAACCTTATCTTTGCATCATGCCTTTGAGTCTCCTGGATAGGCTGCGCGTTCAAGCTCACCCGCATTTCTTCTTTTTCTCTAGGACGACACTCTCTTGCTGCCTTTTGACTCTTCTGATTTCTAGTCGTTCATTATTAAATGGAATATAAATAAGAAATGAATGCTTGATGAAATGCGCATATAGGATAAGCCATTTAAATTAACAAAAAATATAAACTTAGCTTAATTGTGTGTGTATAATGCAGCGAATGGCTGGCCTAAATGACCTTATATATTCACCGTGAGAATTGAATTTCAATTAAATACATGAACGTTTTTAATTAACTATTTCCTGATCGCTTTTACTTTACCTAAGAAATGAATGAAAGAGATATCCTTTATCTCAATATATGAGTCTGGTTTCTTAATCTGATACCCAAGCTATTTGAAGGTGCAGGTCGGTGAGAAGAATGAAAAACTTCTGAGCGTCGCTGTTCTATACCCAAAGTAATTGAAGATGCGCGGGCGCCAAACGAGTGAACTTCCTGAGTATATACCCAAAGGAATTGAAGATGCGTGTAGGCGGCAAGCGAACGAAGCCCCTGAGCATAGAGGTACTATGTGATTGGGCTGAGAGAGCGCAGCCAACAAGCACGCAACTTCAAAGGCGACGGGTATAGATAGATGGACTCAGTGATTGGGCTGAACGAGCCTCGCCAACACCCAGGCAGCTTCAAAGGCGACGGTATATAAGCAAATTATTCTCATGTAAGATAATAGGGAGGGTATTTTTCGCTCGGCGGGTAAGGTAAAAAAAGATAAAAAAAAGAGAGGCTGTTGATGTTTAAATTTACCTTCATTGCAACAATGATATTGTCGTCTTCATTTGTTTTTGCGGAACGTCCTTTAAATGAAAAAATAGAAAATTTAAACAAAATCACGGTGTCAGAAAAAGAAATAAAAGAAGCCATTGAATCGAATAAATTTGAATACATATATGCATTACATTCCAATATTTCGCTGCAAAATGAGAAGATCAATCAATTTAAAGAGTTCATAAACACAACGGATACACAGAAAAAGTTAAACAATGATGAGCAATTAATTGTGACGCATGCGTATGACTTTATAAAGTCATCCACTCATAAAGTCTACCCACCACAAAAAAATTATAAACCGGATGGGATCATCGTTCTCGGTGCAAAAAATGGCTTGGGTATATTAGAGAGCCGATTAGATATAGCGTACACACTCTCGTTATTAGACCCGGAAATTCCTATCATCGTTTCAGGTAAGGGGCGAGACAAAACATTCATTGAAGCCAAATATATGTCTGATTATTTAATTAAAAAAGGGGTGGATCCCAAAAGAATTCACATGGAAAATGAATCATTAGACACTGTGGGTAACGCTATTTTTAGTCAATTTTTAATCAGTAAAACACCTCAGCTTAAAGATAAAAAAGAGTGGCTTGTGATCACAAATAATTATCATGCGATGCGTTCAGGTTATATTTTCAAAAATGTATTTTCAAGGGATTATCATGTCTCTTTATATTATGCACCGCTTCTTCCTGAAGGAGAAAAAAATGAAAATGAAGATTCAATATTTAAGCGTTTAGTGACGGATGAAATAAAAAGTAAATCGACGGCACAATTTACTGATTTGCTAAAAATAAAAGAGTACAACCAGAAGAAAGACAAATTCATCAATGCAATGATATCAAATAAAACATGCGCTATTTTTATAAACATGCTATCGAAACATGGTTTGTATAAAGAAGAGAAAAAATATTACATCGATAAATATCCTCATTGTATTGATTCTAAATAAAACATCTTTTATTCTGGACAAAAATAGTTAAAGATGCTTATACCCAACGGACTTCAAGATGCATGTATTCCTTTTTGCTAGAGCCTGCACTTACTTGGCTCACCGTTTCTAAAAGCATGCAGCTTCAATTACTTTGGGTATAAGAATTATCGAACAAAGCAACCATGCCAAGATCTCAACGGAACGGTGAGTTTTATCTGCCATCAAATACGCACGAAAAGGCTCAACAATAAGGTGATTTCAAAAAAAGTGCTGCGCATTATAGAGGGTGTGATGAAACAACTGACCTGACCTCTTTTTCTTTTTCTTTTGCTGTGTGGCTTGAAAAAGTCAGGCTCTGGTCTCGGAAGGTTACCATTGGATGATCACGGTTTATCTGATGGGAAAATGCAGTGTGCCACGATAACAATCACAATATTTCACTCCACTATCATGCCATAGCGTGCATCATGATTTGTCCAGCCCATTAATTTCGTCTTATTATGTTAAAACCAATAGCGACACTATGTTCTACAGCAGCAGCAGCGAGCGTTGCTGCATATTATTTAGCGACAAAATCGGGACCAATCAAATTACAAGCTGCTGGGGTAACATATCGGCTTGATTCCAGTGATCTTGAGAATAATTAATTTATCTTTTAATTCAACGCTTTAATCATTTCTTCTGCTTGGCGGAGAATCTTATGAATTGTTACCCCTGTTTGATGGGTTCCACAAAATCACCACAGAATATAAAAAGCCCCACTGATTTTGTTTTAAACAAAATCAGTGACATTAATATAAGAAGTGCACTAAATAAGGATGCCTATTTCCCTCAAACAGGCCCAGATGCGCTGTGGCGCGGCCCTTACGTTAAAACTCAGCATGAAATAGAGCAGGCAATGGGTGAGCTTCAGGCTAAACATGGTTATTTAAGCACCCTTGTTATTCATACAGAGTCTCCTCCAACACCTGTCTCTTAGTCACATCTCAAACTAAAACTCCGAAAATCATTAGATCTCATTCTATTCATTCATAAAGCTGAATGCTTTTATAGAAATACATTCCCTTGCTAAATATATATTTAATAAAGAGGCGCTGATATCCCCTCAATTAAACGGATCTCTTTTGCTACAAGTGAAACTGTGATTAATAAGCAAGCCATTCGAACAATAATTAGCCAGAATTAGATTCGAAAAGATGTGACTAAGATACCGCTCCAACACCGTTTTGTAATGGAAGTTTGGCGTCCGGAAATATAGCTCCAAATATTGATACGCCCAGCACTTGCAAATCAGTTGATGTTCGAACTAAAGGCCTTAAAAATTTACTGGACGAAGGCGTGAAAATCTATTCTTTATACAGTTATGGACAAGGTTATCAATCAAGAGAAGGGGTAAAACAAACTCGAATTTTAGCTGCATTAGAGTCTTATAAAAACAATGTTGAGCAATTTTCTAACTTGCATGATCTGGAATTAGAAAAACAATTAGACCCAGATCTGTCTGGTGCGACATTTTGGTCATGCAGTAAAAGCGAACCAACAAAATGCGCGATTGGGTTTATTAAGGCCACGCAAGTGAACACTGAAAATAATAAATGGCAGCTAGGTTTATTAAACACTGAAAATTCAAAAGAGGGTGAAGCTAAAGAGACCTTAAATAAATACAGAGAATTTCTTAAATTACATAATATAAATCTTCCTAACTTTAATGACGCCAAACAAAAATAGGATCCCTTATTAAAGGACTCATAATGCTTTTTGTACTGATCTTATGATCTCTGGCTCCATTTATTCCAGGGTGCTAAAAGAGGTGAAATAAATGGCAAAGCAACGTCTTACTTTTTCTACTGAATTTAAAGGTGAATTCGCCAGTCAAGTTGTTGATCAAGGCTATACCCAAAGGAATTGAAGACGCGTGTAAGCGGCAAGCGAACGAAGCCCCTGAGCATAGAGGTACTATGTGATTGAGCTGAGAGAGCGCAACCAACACCCACGCAGTTTCAAAGGCGACGGGTATATTTTGGTTAAAAAAGACGCTTATTTTCTGCACTTAAGTCGGTATATTTATCGAAACCCCAGCGAGAAGACACAAGGATAAGCTGTTTTCAAAAAAAAGCGCTGCGCATTATAGAGGGAGTTATGAAACAAGTGACTCGCCCCCTATTTTTACCCGTCGCCTTTGAAGATGCAGTGGTGTTGGCTACGTTCGCTTGCTTACTTGCATCTTCAATTTCTTTGGATTTTGGATGAAAAAAACAGAAGCAGAATTTATATTTTCAGCAATTAATCATTGTTCAACCAAAAATCATCATATTTAGGCCCTTTTTTCTTGCCAGAGCCTGCTGGTTTTGCCATGGGTTTTTCTGCGTTTAAAAGTGGAACATTGCGCGCCTCATCGATTTCGAAACCCTCGACTTGTTCACGTTCAAGCCGAAACTTATTCTTCTTTTCAATGATGTAGAAATGATGATGATCGTCATTATCTATCAGCGATAATGCCAAACCCACTTCACCCGCTCGGCCACTTCGCCCAATGCGGTGCATGTAGTCTGATGGGCTTCTTGGTAAGTCAAAATTGATCACGACAGGGAGTTTTTCAATGTCGAGACCACGCGCCGCAATGTCTGTTGCAATCAGCACTTCAATCTTGCCTGATTTAAACGCTTCAAGTACACGGGTACGGGCGCCTTGGGCTTTATTTCCATGAAATACTTCGGCGGCAATGCCACGTTTGGCGAGTTTTTGCGCTAAATGCTCGCAGGTGTTTTTGGCATTCACGAAGATAAGTGTTTGTCGCCATTGATGTTCTTTTATCAAATGGGCTAAAACGGCCGTTTTTTCCCCTTTATTCACGTTAAAAACGCGCTGAACTAAGGTGCTGATCTCGCGACTTTGCAATTGTATTTCAACAGGATTGTTCAGCAATTTTTGGGTTAATGTTTGAACTTGTTCAGGAAAGGTCGCTGAGAAGAGCAATGTTTGCTTTTTCTTTGGCAATAAATCAAGCAACGCAGAAAGCTCGTCAGTAAAGCCGAGACTTAACATGCGATCGGCTTCATCGAGTACAAGGGTTTTCACCTGGTCAAGCTTAATGGCATGACTTGAAATCAAATCAAGTAACCGACCTGGCGTTGCAACTAAAATATCGGCCCCGCCTCGTAATGCGAGCATTTGAGTGTTCGCAGAAACGCCTCCAAATACAGCCACCGTTTTGATCGCCCCATTAAAATGGACAGAAAAAGATCGAATGCTATCAGCCACTTGCTTGGCAAGCTCACGTGTTGGCACCAAAATCAGCCCTATCACAAAATTGCCTTTGTGGCTTTGTTGTTTGCTCTCTTGTTGAAAAATATGCTGCAACATAGGCAGCGCAAAGGCCGCAGTTTTGCCTGAACCCGTATTGGCTCCTGCAATTAAATCTCGTCCTGCTAATACACAGGGGATAGCATGCGCTTGAATCTGCGTTGGCTGCGAATATTCCAGCTCCGTTAATCGCGCTAACAAAGGGGAAATAAGGTCAAGCTGCGTAAAAGTGGCGGGGGTTGTTTCCGTCGTCATGAATATAAAAGGCTCAAGGCTAAAAATAAGAGCTGCCTATTTTAGCGGATTTATGGACGATTAAGTGAATGATATCGGTTTAAGAGATTTTAACGATTTTACCTGGACACCCATGTTTAATTTACATGGACTGAGATCTTAACCTCTTAAGGGCGCGTGCTTTCCAGGCATACCGACTGGGATTTTAACAGAAGGATTTTACCTGGACACCCATGTTTAACTTAAATGGACTGAGATCTTAACCTCT
>CAMRBZ010000042.1 GCA_947040595.1 uncultured Enterovibrio sp.
GTATCTCGTTTTTCTCTGGAATGTCCTTTTTGAGGGGTTTCTTCAAATAAATCATCGAGATTTTCACTGCTTGGTGTTCCAAATCCGCGTTGTCTTGTTACGGAGGTTTCCACTGTTGAAGGCGCGGTTTGCGTTTGCGAGGGCGCATTTGTTCCTTCGGGGCCTGAATTGGCTGCGCTGTTCTGTGTTATACCGAGGGCGCTTAATACGCTCCCGGTATTTTGTGTTATTGCTCTTTGGACCTCAGTTGTTGAAAGACTTGAAGAGCTGGTTTGAGGGGTTTCTCTGGGTGAATTGCCTGTGTGCAAAATAGGGAGAGAGGCGCCTGCGGTCGGGGCGGCGGCGGCGCCTAACGCCGACGTGCTTTGAGGCGCGGGCGTTGTTAAAGGGAGTATTGCTGGCATTGGGATCCTTAAATTGGTATGTATTAAAAAACAGGGATATCCCCGTCAGCTTTGAAAATCGAGGGTGTTGGCTGCGCCCTCAAGGTCCAATTACAGAGTCCGTTTATGTATGCTCTTGAGGCTTTTCGTTCTTGGCGCCTACCGCAACTTCAAGTGTCTTGGGTAGAGGGTGTTCATTGCTTTGATCATCACTTTCTTGATTGTGATTATTTTTAAGGTCACAGAGACGGTGTTCTGGGGCGCCATGTTCTGGCTGTAAATCAAAGGGCGGCTGAGCGGGCCCGCATTTTTAAAAAAAGGATCACTTATTGTCAGCTCGTCGTTTAGATATTTTGGAGATATGGATAATTTTTATATTTTTTTAACGAATGAGTGATCTAAAAATAAAATAAGCGAAAACATAAGAAATTAATTTATATATATATGAGGCATGCCCAATAAACTTAAATAGAGCGCTCCAGCAAAAATCAGTAATTTTCAAGAAAGATTACGATATTAAGGAAGAGGATTCAACCCTTGAATAAGAGGAGGGGGATAATACACGCGGCGCCTTGAAAAGTGAGAGTAAGCGGGGTGGAGGGATGATAAAAAATAACCCTCTTTTCTGTAAGCGTTTTATTATTAACTTGAATGAGTATGTCTTTTTTATTTTTTGGGCTTGTTTTTTATATGGTTATTTAAATTCAATGTTTATCAATGTCTTATGTTTATATATTCCTCATTCCACACATGAAAAATAACATCTTTTTTTAGGCGGTCTCAAAAAATGCCCATAAAGTAATACACAAAGGTGGCGCTAGGCGAAAAATCTGCCTTTCAATTTTAATTTAAAGAACAGATCTTAAATATCGAAGCTAGCGAAGTGGAAGGTTTATTTTATATTGAAAACATTTTAGAGCGAGTGAGAACGCGAGATTTCAATAATAACTGTCATATCATGACCCATACGACATTGATTTATTTATTATCATTAGAATAACAGTAGAAGAAATGATGCTTTATAATAATGAACTCTCTATAAAAGTAATCTTTCGTATGTGTTTCTTTTATTGAACGTGCTCTTGTTTTGTTTTTTGTTAATCAATAAGGTTTTATTGAATGTTTTTGTGTGGGAGATGCGTTCAAGATAAAATCATACCCATTCCATTAAGCTTCGATTGCAGCCAATCTTAGATTTCAGCAATAAGCGTGCATCTTTAAAGGGCTGGAATGCAGGGAAATCAAGCCAAAAAAAACCACCTAATCTAAGGTGGTTTTTTGTTTTTCAAATATATCTAATTCGACAAAACGGGAACACAAAGGGATTACTTTGAGGGGGAAGCTATCAGGCCTTTGTTTATTTCAACAAGATCATTTTCACTGAGCGTGCCCACGGATTGATTGAGTTGAAGTACGTTAAGGATGTAATCATAACGTGAATTAGACAGATTACGGTTTGCGTCATAAAGACGACGCGTCGAATCTAATGCATCAACGATGGTCCGGGTACCCACTTCAAATCCCGCTTCTGTGGCTTCAAGTGCCGAGCGAGCAGAAATAACGGTTTGCTCGTAAGCTCGCAGCGCGCCAATGCTTGCATTGATGTTGTTATAAAATGCACGCACATTTTTTATTGTACTGCGGTATGCCCCTTCTAAGGCTTCTGAGGAGGCCACGAAGTTAAATTGCGCTTCTT
Source organism: uncultured Enterovibrio sp. (assembly GCA_947040595.1). GTDB lineage: Bacteria > Pseudomonadota > Gammaproteobacteria > Enterobacterales > Vibrionaceae > Enterovibrio. The sequence goes on from CAMRBZ010000042.1 coordinate 2,080, forward strand.
TGATGCCCGCTCTGATAGTGCCGCCACGGTACAAGGGCATGTTAAAGTTGATGCCGCCTGTGAGCTCATTATTACTAATGTCACGGCTTGAATCTGTGTTGTTCTGTTGGTCAGTGTATCCATAGCCTGCATTGAAGGTCAATGACGGCAGAAGTCCCGCTTCGGCAAGATTAATTTGTTTTTTCTTCGCATCACGGCTGATACGAGAAGCAAGAAGACTTAAATTCTTTTCTTGGGATTGGTTGACCAAGGATTCAATGATTTCTTTTGGACGGCTTGCCGCGAAGGTTTTGGTGTTTAAGACGCTGAGATTCGTGTGAAGTTGGCCTGTTATTTCACGCAGCTCTTCGTGGCTGTTGGTGACTTGGTTTTCGAAGAGAATTTCTTGCGCTAATACGGCGTCGTATTGGGCTTGAGCGTCATGGACATCCGTGATGGCAGAAAGGCCGACTTCAAAACGTTGTTTTGTTTGTTCAAGTTGACGGCCTACCGCTGATTTTTCTGCGCGAATAAAGATGAGATCGTCCATCGCACGAAGAACATTAAAATAAGCCGTGGATGTTCTTAGCATAAGAGCTTGTTGAGTTGCGGCATAAACCGCATCGGCTTGACGTGCTGTGAGCTCTGCAATATCAAGGTTTATCCAGCTATTGCGATTAAACAGTTCTTGGCTAAGATCGACGCCTGCTGTCAAGCTGCTTGTATCAGAAAGACCGCCTATCTTTGCTTCACTGTTTTTGCTGATGTTATAGCCCGCGTTTAGGTTAATCTGTGGAAGCAAGATGCCGCGATAAGTTTCTATGGCGGCAAAAGCGGCGTCGCGGGTGGCACTTGATTGCAGTAGTTGAGGATCGCTTTGTTTGGCTTGTTCGTAAATTTCTATTAAATCATCAGCACCGACAAAAGGTGCCAGTGTGCCTAAAGCAAATCCTATAAAATAGGGAAGCAATTTTTTCATGTCAGTGGTCCCTGAGCGTGTCGTCATCAAATATATTTCCAAAAAGTATCGGACCTATTGTAAACCATGATGGCTTACACGGAGCTGACATTATGGAGGTTTATTAATAATATTAGGTTTTTGAAACCACACACTTTAATGACATTAAAAAAAATGTGCAATCTCTAGTCTATAAGACTGGTTTTTTGATTGCATAACTGAGACAGCAAAAAATAGGATAGCAAGATTGAGCTCACTTATGACAGACAATTTCAAATTTGATTTAAAAGACATCCAGATTGATAAAATCAATGATGTTTATGATGGATATTTTAAAATACGTGAAATTTCATTTACTCATCGTTTGTTCCGTGGGGGTTGGAGTGATTTGATTACCAGAGAAGTTTTTGAACGCGCAGAGGCTGTCGCGCTGCTTCTTTATGATCCTCTGACCGATGAAGTGGTGCTGATTGAGCAAGTCCGGGTGGGGGCGATTTTGGCGAATTCCCCTCCGTGGCAGCTTGAAATTATTGCAGGAATGATGGACAAAAATCATTGTCCTCAAGACGTTGCAATTCGAGAAGCAAACGAAGAAGCGGGGATCTGCGTTCAAACCTTGTTGCCTATCTTCCCTTATTTGTCGAGCTCTGGGGGATGCTCTGAGCGCATTCATCTTTATCTTGGTCTTATTGATGCCTCAAAAGCGCAAGGGGTTCATGGTTTGGAGGAGGAAGGCGAAGATATCCTTGTGCATGTTGTCGCACGGGAGAAGGCCATGGCGTGCTTGCAAGATGGACGCATTGAAAATGCGGCGTCCATTATTGCATTGCAGTGGCTTGCCTTGAATGTCGATGCGAACAGAAGGATCTGGCAAGGTAAATGAGTTTTTTGGTATTTTAGTGGGGGCTTATGCTGATGAGAACCCCTCGCCTTTGAACCTGCGTGGGTGTTGGCTAGGCTCATTCAGCCCCATCACAGAGTCCATTTACGCTCAGGGGCTTCACTCACTTACTACAGGCGCGCAACTGCAAGTGTCTTGGGTTAAAAGGGCAGCATTGATTAAAGTGCACTTGCGTGCATATTCAAAAACAATTTTGTTAACTTGTTAAAGCTAATGCCTCAAACTTCTGAAGTTGGCGGCGTCTTGTGTTTATAATATTCACGGCATCGCGTTTCAATTCTATCCATGCTATTTGAAGACGCACGCGTGGCTTCGCTGTGTAGCAGTTAACTGATTTTACGTATAAAGCCACGCTATGATTATCCAAACATCGATATGCATCAAGGTGATTTAGAAAGGCAAATCAATGCTTTTTTTGTGATTGCTTGGTGCATTGCTTGCGAAATGGCAAAGCAAAAAATAACATAATTAGATTTAATACCTTTGGCTTCTGAATTTAAAGCGCACCATATTTTTACAGGATTTTGAAAACTTTGCGGATTTCTCATCAACTTAAAAGGCACAGCCAAACGGTTCGGTTGTTGCAAATAACAGACACGCATCTTTTTGCAGACCCTCAAGCCTGCTTGTTAGGTGTAAATACAGCAGACAGCTTTTTGGCGGTTGTGGATGAAGTTCAAAAGCAACGTATCGAATTTGACGCCATCATCGCAACAGGAGATATTTCTCAAGATCACAGTCGGGCTTCATACCAGTTTTTTGCTGAGACCCTCGCGCGTTGGTCTCAGCCTTGCTATTGGTTGCCGGGTAATCATGACCAACAAGGTAAAATGAAGCTTGTTTTTGATACCCCATCATTGATCCGCTGTGATATTGCGCTCTTAGGGGATCATTGGCAGTTGTTGGTTTTGGACAGTCAAGTTGAACAGGTTCCCTACGGAATGTTGTCCTCCTCGCAATTAAACATTTTTAAAGAGGCTGTAAATTCTCACCCTGAGCGTAATACCTTGGTGTTGTTGCATCATCATCCTTTGCCTGTGAAGAGTGCTTGGCTGGATCAGCACGGCTTAAAAAATCAGGACGCATTTTGGGCTTTAGTGGGTGAAAATAAGAAAATTAAAGGGGTGGTTTGTGGTCATGTTCATCAGGCTTTAGACATGGTTCACCAAGGTTGTCGCCTACTGGCTTCTCCTTCAACGTGCATGCAGTTTGCGCCTCGCGCTAATCGGTTTACGTTAGACCCTATTAATCCAGGTTGGCGTGAAATTAATTTGCATTCCAATGGGCGCATTACCACTCAGGTTGGACGTGTTTTTGGCGATGATTTTCAACCCGATATGACATCCTCAGGATATTGAAAATGCCTTCAATGCTGCTTTATGTTCACGGTTTTAATAGTTCACATTTATCGGTTAAAGCGCAGAAAATAACGCAGTGGTGTGAGACGAATCGGCCTGATATAAAACTGGAAGTTCCCAGCTTGGCTTGTTACCCTTGCGACGCGGCAAAACAGCTTGAACAGCTTGTTGAAAAGAATATTGCCAAATACCGTATTGGTTTGCTAGGCAGTTCGCTTGGGGGGTATTGGTCTACTTGGCTTCATGAACGCTACGGTTTTCGCGCCGTTGTGGTGAACCCCGCAGTAAAACCTTACGCCTTGCTGTTAAATCATCTCGGCCCCCAGGAAAACCCTTATACGGGTGAAAAATACACCTTGCTACAACGCCATGCGGATGAGCTTAAATCCTTTGAATCTCTTTCTATTCAATATCCTGAACGTATTTGGTTGCTGCAACAAATGGGCGATGAAGTGCTTGATTACCGAGACGCCGTTATGCAATATCGACTCTGTAAACAAACGGTTGAACCTGAAGGCAACCATGCTTTTGTCGGTTTTGACAGGTATTGTGCACAAATAGTGCATTTCTTGGCACTTTGATTGAACCGCCAGATAAATGCCTTGTTAGCAAAATCTGTTTGTCTCGTTGAACTTTTTATCATCAGCCAGAGATCTCGTTAACTCACAAGATGACTTTATTTGGGGCCTAGAAAGCCCCTTTTTAAGCCTCATCGACTACATGAAAAAAATCATCTATGACAGAGCAAGTTTATAATGCGGGTTCCATTGAAGTCCTCAATGGCCTTGATCCGGTGCGTCGGCGCCCGGGCATGTATACAGACACAACACGTCCTAATCACCTTGGTCAAGAAGTCATCGACAACAGTGTTGATGAAGCATTGGCAGGGCATGCACGAAAAATAGAAATCATTCTTCATGATGATCTTTCTCTTGAGGTGATTGATGATGGGCGAGGAATGCCTGTTGATATTCACCCAGAAGAAGGCATTTCAGGTGTTGAACTGATCTTTTGCAAACTCCATGCTGGTGGGAAGTTTTCGAATAAATCGTATCAGTTTAGCGGTGGTTTACACGGTGTTGGGATCTCCGTTGTGAACGCCTTGTCAAAAAGAGTGGAGGTCACGGTAAAGCGTGACGGTCAGCTTTATGAAATGGCGTTTGAAAATGGCTATAAGGCAGAAGAGCTGCGCGTTACTGGCACCTGTGGACGCCGAGCAAAAGGGACACGCGTCCGATTTTGGCCGGATGAAACGTATTTTGATTTTCCAAAGTTTTCGGTCACGCGCTTAAAAAGCATTTTAAAAGCCAAAGCGGTCTTGTGCCCCGGTCTTGAAATTGTTTTTACAGACAAAAATACGAATGAAACCCTTGTTTGGTGTTATGAAAATGGCCTAAAAGACTACCTCGCTGAAGGCGTGAAAGGGTACGAGTTACTTCCGCCGGCGCCTTTTGTTGGCGAATTTAAAGCCCCCAATGAGGCGGTGGATTGGGCTCTGATTTGGTTGCCTGAAGGAGGGGATTTAATTTCTGAAAGTTATGTGAATTTGATCCCGACCCCTCAAGGTGGGACCCATGTCAATGGCTTACGCCAAGGGCTTTTGGATGCGATGCGCGAATTTTGTGAATTTCGTAATTTGTTACCCCGCGGCGTGAAACTGACCGCGGACGACATTTGGGATCGCTGCGCTTACGTTTTGTCTGTAAAAATGCAAGACCCTCAATTTGCAGGGCAAACCAAAGAGCGCCTTTCATCGCGTCAATGCGCTGCGTTTGTGTCGGGTGTTGTAAAAGATTCGTTCAGTTTATGGCTCAATGAGCGCCCACAATTGGCTGAATTATTGGCTGAAATTTGCATATCAAACGCCCACCGTCGTATGCGCGCGGCAAAAAAAGTGGTGCGAAAAAAAGTGGCATCAGGCCCTGCCTTACCGGGTAAATTGACCGATTGTTCTTTGCAAGACTTATCCCGGACCGAAATTTTTCTGGTGGAAGGGGACTCGGCGGGCGGCTCTGCAAAACAAGCGCGAGACCGTGAATTTCAAGCCATTATGCCCCTTCGCGGTAAAATCTTGAATACCTGGGAAGTCTCGGCTGATCAAGTTTTGGCCTCTCAAGAAGTTCACAATATTTCCATTGCCCTTGGCATTGATCCTGACAGCGATGATTTAGGGGAGTTACGTTATGGGAAAGTCTGTATTCTGGCGGATGCGGACTCAGACGGTTTGCACATTGCTACCTTGCTTTGCGCGCTCTTTTTCAAGCATTTTAGAGCCTTGGTCACTGCGGGTCATGTGTATGTGGCCATGCCACCGCTTTATCGAATTGATTGCGGAAAAGAAGTTTTTTATGCCTTAGATGACGCAGAAAAAAACGGAATTTTAGAAAGCTTAAGCAAAAAACGCGGCAAAATTGATGTGCAGCGCTTTAAAGGTTTGGGTGAAATGAATCCGCTTCAGTTACGTGAAACCACGATGGATCCGAATACGCGTCGTTTGGTGCAGTTGACGATTGACAGCCATGAAGACACGAATCAAATGATGGACATGTTGCTCGGGAAAAAACGAGCAGAAGATCGTCGTCATTGGCTGCAAGCCAAAGGGGACATGGCGGATTTGAGTGAGGCTTAACGAATTGAAGCTTAACAAAATAAATACAGATGGGCGTTTGCTATGACGGATGTGATTTATGATGGTGTCGAACAACTTCCTTTGCGCAAGTTTACTGAAGACGCCTACCTCAATTATTCAATGTACGTCATCATGGACCGCGCTTTGCCTTTTATTGGTGACGGTTTAAAACCGGTTCAACGACGTATTATTTTTGCAATGTCAGAGCTGGGTTTATCGGCGACCGCAAAATACAAGAAATCGGCGCGAACCGTTGGGGATGTTTTAGGTAAATATCACCCCCATGGTGATTCGGCTTGTTATGAGGCAATGGTCTTGATGGCACAGCCTTTTTCTTATCGTTATCCCTTGGTTGACGGGCAAGGAAACTGGGGCGCACCGGATGATCCTAAATCCTTTGCTGCCATGCGTTATACCGAGTCTCGTTTGTCGCGCTTTTCTGAAATATTGCTGAGTGAAGTGGGGCTTGGGACAGTAGATTGGCAGCCTAATTTTGATGGCACACTCCAAGAGCCAAAATCCTTGCCTGCGCGATTACCGCATATTTTGCTCAATGGCGTGACGGGGATTGCTGTCGGCATGGCCACGGACATTCCTCCGCACAATGTGCGCGAAATTGCGAATGCGTTATTGGCTTTGATTGATGCCCCCAACATGGATTTGGACGGCCTTCTTGAATATGTTCAAGGCCCTGATTATCCGACGGAAGCTGAAATCACCACCCCGAAAACAGAATTAAAAAAGATGTATCGGGACGGGAAAGGCTCCATCAAAATGCGGGCATGCTGGCATAAAGAGAACAACGAAATTGTCGTGACTGCGCTGCCGCATCAAGTTTCAGGTGCCAAATTACTGGAACAAATAGCGGGCTTAATGTGCGCGAAAAAACTGCCGATGGTGGACGACCTTCGCGATGAGTCTGATCATGAAAACCCAACACGGATTGTGATTGTACCGCGTTCAAATCGTATCGATTGCGATCAGTTAATGAGCCATCTTTTTGCCTCAACGGATCTTGAAAAAAGCTATCGCGTTAACATCAACATGATTGGTTTGGACGCCCGCCCTCAGGTGAAAGGCTTGGTTCAAATTTTGAACGAATGGCTGGAATACCGTCGTCTGACAGTGCGCCGTCGTTTGCAATACCATTTAGACAAAATTTTGGTGCGTTTACACCTGCTTGAAGGCTTGTTGGTCGCCTATTTAAACATTGACGAAGTCATTGAGATCATTCGCAATGAAGACAAGCCAAAAGAGGCTTTTATTCAACGTTTTGGTTTGAGTGAAAAGCAAGCTGAAGCCATTTTAGAAATAAAATTGCGTCAGTTGGCCAAGCTTGAAGAAATTAAAATTCGCGCAGAACAAGATGAGCTCAATAAAGAGCGTGAAAGGCTTGAAAAATTATTGGGTTCAGAGCAACGTCTCAACAGCTTATTGAAAAAAGAAATTGAAGCGGATGCGAAAAGTTACGGGGATGATCGCCGCTCTCCGATTGTTGAGCGGGCCGAAGCGAAAGCCATGACCGAGCGTGATTTGGTACAAAGTGAGTCTATCACTGTGGTGCTTTCAGACAAAGGCTGGTTGCGCCATGCAAAAGGCCATGATCTTGACCCGAGCTCCTTGAGCTTTAAATCTGGGGACAGTTTCTTGGCATCAGCGAGAGGAAAGAGCAGCCAAGCGGCCGTGCTTATCGGAAGCGATGGGAGAAGCTATGCCCTTGAATCTCATACCTTGCCTTCGGCGCGAAGCCAAGGTGAACCCGTAACTGGCCGCCTTAATGTGACGCCTGGAACCTCCATTCGTCATGTCCTGATGGGTGAAAATGAACATTGGATCTTGATGGGATCCGATGCGGGATATGGTTTTGTTTGTAAGCATGAAGATTTATTATCTAAAAGTCGAAGCGGTAAGGGCTTATTAAATTTGTCCCCTGAAGCCCAAGTCATGCCGCCACAGCGTGTGAACCGTATTGAAACAGATGATATTCTTGCCATTACCAATGAAGGGCGAATGTTGGTTTTTCCGATCAGCGAGCTTCCTCAACTTCCAAAAGGAAAAGGCAATAAAATCATTAACATTCCTTCAGCCAGAGCAAGATCACGAGAAGAGCTGCTAGTGCATCTTTGTGTGATCCCACCGAATGCGACGGTGACCTTGCATGCCGGCAAGCGAAAGCTTTCTTTAAAACCCTTAGATCTTGATCATTTCAGAGGGGAGCGGGGCCGACGCGGGGCCATGTTACCCCGAGGATTGCAGCGGGTGACAGAGATTGAGTTTTCTTTATTGAATGAAAGCGACAATGAGGCTCTGAAGGAGAGCGAATAAATGAATGCCCTCCTTTTGAGAGGGCAAGCCTTTTTATTGGCCATTTTACCCCCTGGTATTTGAAAATGCAGGCAGGCTGCAAGAATGAAAACGCCTGATCATAGATGGACTGTGTGATTGGGTTTGGAAGAGGCAGCCTACAACCTTGTATCTTCAAAGGCGACGGATATATATCGAACACGTCTTTTCCCTTTTTAGTAAGGGCTTGCTCTAGGAGAAAAAAATGTATTTTGTATTGCGCATTTTGCTGGTGACTGTGTTTGCAAGTCTTGTGTTTGTTTTGAGTTTTATTTATTTTCTGTTTAGCCCGAGAAAGCCAAAGCATGTTTATCATTTAAGCCATATTTTTGGCAAGGTGTCTTCTTTATTTGGTATGACCTTGAGTGTGCGTGAGTCTGACATGTCGAAAGGCGTGAAAACAGGGGTGTATATTGCGAATCACCAAAATAATTGGGATCTTCTTACCCTCTCAAATGCAGTGCGCCCTGGGGTTGTCACGGTTGGCAAAAAAAGCTTGTTGTTTATTCCCTTTTTTGGGCTTATTTATTGGCTCAGTGGCAATATTTTAATCGATAGAAATAACCGCAGCAAAGCCGTGGGCACCATCAATCAAGTGGTTGATAAAATCAAAGAACGCCATGTTTCTGTTTGGATGTTTCCAGAAGGCACGCGCTCTCGTGGACGCGGTTTACTCCCTTTTAAAGCGGGGGCTTTTCATGCCGCAATACAAGCTGGAGTTCCTATTGTGCCTGTTGTTTGCAGTTCGACTCAGCACGTTAATCCATTTAAAAGAAAGAATGGACATGTGATTGTGGAAATCCTTGATCCGATTTCAACTGAGGGCATGAAAAAAGAAGACGTGCGTAAATTATCGGTGCGTTGCCATGAGATAATGGCGGCAAGGATCCTGGAGTTGGATCTTGAAGTGGCGGCCTTAAATGCTCAAACGGTGATCGTCTAACAACGCTCTTGCACCTCAGATATTTGAAGACTCAGCCAACAATCAGGGGCTTCAAAGGCGACGGGTCATGCAGGGGGAGTCATTGAGAAAAGATGCATGTTGAAAGGAGATAACCCCTCTTAAAACAAGCATCTTTTTTTTATGCGTTTATTTGAAAAAAAGCAGAGAGCTTAACGACGAACCGCAATGGCTTCGATTTCAATGCCGACGTCTTTGGGTAAGCGAGCCACTTCAACACAAGAGCGAGCTGGATAGTTTTGGACGTCATGCTCATCAAAAAAAGCGCCATAAACCGCATTAACGGCGGCAAAGTCATTTAAGTCTTTAACGAAAACCGTCGTTTTTACAATGTCACTGACTTTCAATCCTGAAGCCAGAATAACGGCTTTCACGTTTTCAAGAGATTGGCGCGCTTGGTCTGCGATGTTTTCTGGAACCTCTCCTGTGCTTGGGTTCACGGGGATTTGCCCTGATGTCATCACCATGCTTCCAAGATCAATGCCTTGAATATAAGGTCCGATGGCGGCAGGTGCGTTTTCTGTATGGATCACTTTGGTCATCTTGTTTGTCCTTTTAGGGGCGGTGTTAAAAAAGAAAGATGAAAGAGTGTGCATTTTGTTTGAAGTGAAGTAAAGGAAGATAATCTGCACTGTATACAAAGGCTGTTGAGGGTTTTTTTTGTCTTTTTATTTGAAAAGCACGATCCTGAAATTTGCCGCCATGAACGACAAAGATTTTAGCTGGATAGATTTTAAGTGAAGATTTTAAGTGGACACGCACGATTAATTTGAGTTGGCTGCTGGGACACCCATTTACATTAAATGGAATATAGCCGCCACCTTTGACGTTGCGTGGGTGTTGGTGATGCTCGTTCACCCCAATCACATAATAGATCTATGCTCTGGGGCTTCACTCGCTTGGTGCCGGCGGGCATCGATATGACTTTGGGAGTCGTATTTTCACTTTTTAAATTTGCTGTGTTCATTAGGGCTTTTTGGTGATTTTCGGTTTCGTTGTTCCATCATTCTCGCATTTTGCTTTAATGAATTTTTTCTTTCCGTCAGCACTTGTTCCGGTTTGAAGGCATGGGACTGTATTTGTTGCACCGCCTGTATTGTCAGTGCCTCTTGTTTGAACATCAACCTGGGTTCCATTGAATTCAACTGTTATTGTGTCACTGCATTTATTTGACCAGGTGCAGGTATTCTCTTCGTCCTCTTGTCCGTCTTTGACCGTTCCCATGTTGGCGCTTATGCATTTGTCCAGTGGTAAATATTTGTTATTGTTTCCTGTTTCTGCATTTATGGAATGACAAGATGGTGTTGCTCCCGTTTTTTGTTCATCCACTAAACCTTTAATCGCTTTTAATTCTTCAACTCGCGAACTGTCTCCGCTGCTTTCTTTCTTTTCAATGTTCTTTGTTAATTCCGAGGAAAGCGTGTCCGCATGTGTTCGCAAATAGTCTTTCGCTTTATTCGCTACATTGGGATTTTTATTTTGAGTTAATTTCAGCATCGTTTCAGCACATTTTGTTTTTTGCTTGCTATCACATTTGGCTTTAGCTTTGTCAAATTTGCGGTGTGAATCGGTTGAGCGCTTTGAGCGCACGGATGAATGAGGGGCAAAGTTTATTCTTACGCCCTCTGCTGACGGCGTTGGCATCGGCGTTGGCATAGGCGTTGGCGCGTGGGGGGCTGTCACGTTTGTCATTGGATTTAAGGGTTGTGGGGGCGTTGCAGTAGGGGAGGGGATCGGTGCGCTGGAGCTTGTTGTATTGGAGGTGGTGCCACTGCGATTTGAGCTTCTTGTATTATTTTCATTTCCGCTTCCATTTCTAGCGCCATTTCCAGCTTCATTTCTGGGGGTTACCGGTGCGCCTGACGAGAGAGGGAAAACTGTTGAGGCTAATAGAGCCAATGTAAAGACGGCTGCTGGGCTCATACCGCCACCTGGACGAATGACCCCTGTTGAGGGGGCGTTTGAAGTATTGCGCACCCTCGAATTCTCAAATATTTGTTGTAATTTTAAGTCATCTTTATTTTTAGGGCCTTGTGACCGCTGATGATTACCAACTGCTCTGTTGTGTTGCACGTTTGGATTTAAGGGGTTCATTTTTCTCTCCATTTAGATAAGAAAGCGTATTTAAAAAGTGTTAACGCCAATGGCAAAGGCACTTTTTATCCCTCCTCTTTGAAACTGGCTGAGTATAAGAATTAAACCGCTATTCGATAAGGACATTTTCTTTTGCACACGATAAAAGCCCTTTTTGCCAGCTTCATTTTATGAACAAGTTAATTATATTAAAATGAAGGTTAAATTATTCTTCTATGTTCAGCATCTCCTGCATCTTTACGTTTTTTGGATACACTAAAACGCAAGTTCTGTACCTATAATGCCAGTTTAAAGCAATGAAAATGATATTTAAAAACTGTGATTAAGCTCAGATATGAAACTGAGTGCGCGCATTGTATATCTGTCTTTGTATTTTGTGGTTAATGTGTTATTTTTTGTTTTATTTTCTGCTTCTTTTTAGGGTATTATTCCACTTTAAATATCCAAGAAAATAATAACGAAAGAGCAAAAAAGATATATTCAAAATCCAAATGGAGGGCAAGCCTATTATTAATAAGCCTTCTTGTTTTGATCGGATTCTTAATGTGTATGAAGCAAGCACTAAAAATACAATTATTTTATCTGTTATATGTTGTGGTCTTTGAGAATTGAAAATCGAGAGTAGAGAGATCTCGAATGCGTTCGTTCAAATTAATCACATTAAAGTACTTCAGTTGTTTGTCGTCTATAGACAAGGCTAAGGGTTTTGATGATATGCCCGTCGCCTTTGAGGCTGCCTGGGTATTGGCTACGGGCGTTCAGCTTCATCAGATTGTCTCTTTATTCTCAAGGGTTGCACTCGCTTGGCGCCTACATGTAACAGTAAGTGTCTTGGGTTCAATAAAAAAAGAACGAGATCCAAGAGCGTGCTTATATAAAAATGTTTTAATTAATGGTCGTTTCAGCGTGCCAAAATAAACTGAATTATTTATTATGCTTAAACCGTAAGATAAGAATGGATATTATTAAAGCATAACCATCGGCGGCGTAGGTATATTTTATACTTGTTTAAAATTTACAGGAATTTTAATTAATGCGAAAAATATTGTTATTGTTTATTCTTTTTTCTTCCTGTGTGTATTCGCAGAAAAGGCCACCCACTTCATTATTCGCCTCTCCTTCAGTAGAAGGAAAGCCCATTCTTTGGCGTGTTAAATATTCCGAAAAATACACATATTGTGTAGAGCCTTATGATAATGGGTATTCGTCCTCTCTCTATATAGATAATTGTTTAAAGAATGGAAGTAGATGGATATTTGATATTTTTGGTAGGATCTCTACGATACATAAAGGCGTTAAATTGTGCGTAACAACCCCCCCCACAGTTAAAAATGGAAATCAACAATGGGATTATTTAGGGCTGACCCCTTGTGAATTTGGAAATCCGGCTCAAGTTATGTCATTTAAAAAAAATAATTTTTATACTTCTTCTTTTCCTCGTACTGGGATGGAGGAGTTAATATTTAAAGATTTTAAATATTTTCTTTATGTCAGCCGAAAAGGATCGGATACCTCTAATCACTATATGGAGAAAAAAGCATGGGCAAAAATATCTGCAAATCCAAGATCACTGGGTATTCGTGTACGTTTAAATATAAAAAGTAATTCATCAATAATGGACAGCGAATTTATATTTGACGAAACAAATCAACACCTTATAAATATAAATAAAGCAGAAATTCGGTTTCCTTGTTTAGTGGCGTCCAATCCTGAAAAAGACAGTTATGCTTGGGCTTCTTTTTTAGAATGCACAGATAAGAGCACGAAATGGGATATTATCCCCGTAGGGGATGGTGAACATTATTATATTAAGCCAAAAAATACCACGTATTTTCTTGCTCGAGCTTTATCAGACTTAAGTCTTACTGAACCTTTATTTATTGCAGATAGAGGATATTATAAAAAAAATGAAAAAAATAAGCTTGTCACCTTTAAGTTTAATCTTGGTATGAATTACGATCGATATGAAGGCGATAAGAATAAAAAGAGACTGCAAGCCCCCTCTAGTGCTCGACCTCAGAATATGGAAAAAACAACAGAAACCTAAAAAAAATCATCATTGAGAATCAATAAATAGAGGCTTGCTTCTTGTGTTGAATCGAATATTTATACCCGTCGCCTTTGAAACTGCGTGGATGTTGGCTGCTCTCGCTCAGGCTAATCACAGAGTCCATCTATGCTCAGGGCCTTTACTCGCTTGGTGTAGGCGCACAAGGTCAAGTCTCTTAGGTATTATTGGGATGGTAAAAAATACCCTGTAAAAAATGAAAGAAAAGGTATTTTCCCCTTCAGATTGAAAGGGAAATAAAGAAGATAAGGTGACTCTTTTCTTTAGGCTTGGTGATGGGTCATGGTTTCTTTGGAAAATACTTTTTCACAATATTTGCATTTAAAATGAATATTTTCGCATTTTTGAATGATTTTAAAATGACTTTCAACGGCTTTTTCATCGTGTGTGATGCAATTTGTATTCGGGCAATGAAACATGCCGAGTACATTCTGAGGCAAAGACAAAGGCAATTTTGCGACGACCTGGTAATTCTCTATTTGATTAACCGTGGCGTTTGGGGCGTACAGCGCGAGGTGGTTGGCTTGCTCTTCGTTAATATAAAGGTTCTCAATTTTAATCAAATCCTTGACGCCAAGCGCGGAAGAAGGAAGATTAAGCCCTATTGTAATACGTTGATTTGTTTTATGAAGTTGAAATAACCTCATCACATTAAATCCCATGTTCGCAGGAATGTGATCTAAAACGGTGCCGTTTTTAATGGCTTCAACTTGCAGATTATTTTCTTTCATTATCATCTTGATCCCTTCTTTATAAATCGTTGTTAATGACAAGGGCTAATAACGCTTGGCGTGCATAAATACCATTTTGTGCTTGCTGAAAATAATACGCATAGGGTGTTTTATCGACGGCAATGGTGATTTCATCTACCCGAGGAAGAGGATGCAGCACTTTAAGGTTATTTCGGGCGTTTTCAAGCTGAGGGGTATCTAACACAAAGGCTGATTTTATGTTGGCGTATTCCGAAGCGTCAAAACGCTCTTTTTGTACGCGGGTCATGTACAAAATATCAAGCTGAGGGATCACCTCTTCCATCTTGGCGTGCAAGCTAAAGGAGCCCCCTGTTTCTTTTAATTCTTCAAGAAGATAATCAGGCATGCCTAAGACATCGGGGGCGATAAAGTAAAAGCGGTTATTCTCAAATTTGGATAAGGCTTGGGTGAGGGAGTGCACTGTTCTGCCGTATTTAAGATCGCCTACCATGGCAATGTTCAGGTTGTCTAATCGACCTTGAGTTTCAAAAATACTGAATAAATCGAGCAATGTTTGAGTGGGGTGTTGGTTTGAACCGTCTCCTGCATTGATCACGGGGATTTGGTTTGAAAACTCACTGGCAAGGCGCGCCGCTCCTTCTTTTGGATGACGAATAACGAAGGCATCGACATAAGAAGAAATAACTTGCACTGTATCAGACAGGGTTTCTCCTTTTTTTCCTGATGACGTATTTCCTGCGTCAGGAAAGCCAATCACACTGCCTCCTAGACGCTGTACTGCTGTTTCAAAAGACAGACGAGTGCGGGTAGAGGCTTCAAAAAAACAGCTTGCGATCACCTTGTTTTTTAATAGATTTGGATTCGGGTCGCGTTTTAACTTTTCTGTGGTTTTAATGATAAGTTCCAGCTCTTCACGGGTAAGCTCTGGGATGCTAATAATGTGTTTATTGTGGAGCGAAACGGTCATGTTTTTTATTTCTCCTATCATGTTTATTCCCGACGCCTTTGACGCTGCGTGGGTGTTGGCTACGCTCGTTCATCCATTTATGCTCAGGGGATTCACTCGCTTTTCGCTTATACGTATCTTCAATTACTTTGGGGTTAACCTGGGCTTTTGAACAAAAAAAACCTCCCGAAAAAGGAGGTTCAGTTTAAAACAAGTGTATTGAAATGGGCGTTTAAATAAAAACAAAAAGCAATACGTTTTGATGAATAAGAAGGGAAAAACAGACGTATTGAAAGGTGATTGCATTTTGTCGTATCTCGGTATTTTTGCAAATTATAGCGTCGTTTTAACTTGAAGCAAGCTGGAAAAACGTCAAGTTTTTTTTGGATCACGGTTTTTATCTTAATGTATTTTAGGAAGAATTTGGAATTTATTCATCTCCGTTTAAACCCCATTTATGGGCAAGAGCGGTCTCTTATTTATTTTAATGGCGTGGATTTTTTGTGTGTCTTCGGGCTTTCATGAGAGAATTTGTGCATGGTAATGAAAATGAAAGCATGACATAGTGCCCGCATTTTATTGAGTAAGGAGTTTTTTGATGTCTTACGACGATCTTATTGAAGACCAACTTAATGACCAACTGAAAGAGCAGAAAATAGAAACCCGTGAAATCATTGCTGATCTTTTGAACGATGGCAGTTTGCCTGATGCGCTTTATACCATCGAACACCATTTTTCGGCAAACAGCTTTGCTGAATTAGAAGACCTCGCTGTTGAGGTGTTTAAACTGGGTTATGATGTGCAAGATGCTGAAGAGCTGGATTTGGACGACGGTTCGAAGGTCATTTGTTTTGATGCATTAATAGAAAGCGCATTGGATGCAGAGCAGATCGATGAGCAGGTCGGAAAACTCATTCAATTAGCCCAAAAACATAAAATTGATTATGACGGTTGGGGGACGTATTTTGAATCTGACGAAGATGAAGATGAAGATGAAGACGAAGACGAAACCCCCCCTGAAACGCTGAACTAAAAACCTTTTAGAAAAGAACGCCATGCACGCAATATGGATGTTTATGGTGTTCTTTTATCCTTCTTGGACTCAAATAGAAAAGCATCTAATATACCCGTCGCCTTTGAAGCTGCGTGGGTGCTGGCTGCTCTCACTCAGACCAATCACATAGTAAATCTATGCTCAGCGCCTTCGCCGCCAACACGCATCTTCAAGTGTCTTGGGTATAGAAAATTAATAGTATGGAGTTTATTTTGGCTAAGAAGTTTTATGTTGTTTGGCAAGGCCGTGAAACGGGCATTTTTACAACCTGGACAGAGTGCAAGTCTCAAGTAGAGGGCTTTAGTGGTGCGAGATATAAATCTTTTCTGACACAAAAAGAAGCTGAATTGGCTTTTTCGGGAAACGCGTTTTCACGAGTCAGCAAAGTGAAAGCAGTGAAAGCAGTAAAAGCAGTGAAAGCAGTAAAAGCAGTAAAAGCGCAAAATAAACCCAAAATGCCGCCGCTTTCTCAAGCTCAAATAATAGAAATGCCCTTTGATGTAAAGATTTTTACAGATGGGGCTTGTGATCCCAATCCAGGAGAAGCCGGGACCGGACTTGCTGTATACGAAAAAAACGCATTAAGTGAGTTATGGTACGGCTTATATCAAGCACGGGGTACGAATAATACGGCGGAGCTCAATGGATTAATGCAGGCTTTATTGTTGGCTAAAGTGAAAGTTTCAATGGGACTTTCGGTTGCTATCTTTTGTGACTCAACATACTCAATCCAATGTATCACCCAGTGGGCTGCGAGTTGGGAAAAAAAGGGCTGGACAAAATCCGGTGGGGAAATAAAGAACCTCAATATTATTAAGCCTGCTTTTTCTTTGTATCAAGAATTAGCTTCTCAACTTTCTATTTATCACGTTAAGGGGCATGTTGGAATTGAGGGGAATGAATTGGCTGATAGAATGTCAGTTCTTGCTATTGCCTTTAAAGATGAAAACTTAAATCTCTATCGTGAAGAGATGAATATCACAGATATTTTATCTTTGCGTAAAGGTTAACTGTACCGCAAAGAAAAATAAATCAGTATTGAGTTTTCAACGGGTAAGCCTGTGTCGTTTATTGTAGAGGTCAAGTGAGTCAAAATACGTGAAGATGCAGCTAG
>CAMRBZ010000043.1 GCA_947040595.1 uncultured Enterovibrio sp.
TGGTGACCTACTGATTACAAGTCAGTTGCTCTACCAACTGAGCTAAGCCGGCACACAATTTGTTGAAGCGTTACTTTAGCACCACTTCTTGAAAAATGGTGCCTCGAGGCGGAATCGAACCACCGACACGGGGATTTTCAATCCCCTGCTCTACCGACTGAGCTATCGAGGCAAATGGTGCCGGCTACCGGAGTCGAACTGGTGACCTACTGATTACAAGTCAGTTGCTCTACCAACTGAGCTAAGCCGGCACACAATTTGTTGAAGCGTTACTTTAGCACCACTTCTTGAAAAATGGTGCCTCGAGGCGGAATCGAACCACCGACACGGGGATTTTCAATCCCCTGCTCTACCGACTGAGCTATCGAGGCAACGAGGGCCATTAAATAGAAGTGTGTAGCCCTTGTCAAAACAATTTCGAACAAAAGAGCTTGATTGATGTTTTTTTTGCCACCTTGATTAAATTACAATCGTATTATTCATTTTTCAGCTGAAAAGGAAGAAAAATAAGGAAGGGAAAAGAGGCCTTCTTTGCCATGAAACGAGTTAAAAATGAGAGGCACATTGCCGATCAGGAGAGGCGATTGATTGGTTTTATTCTGAGAATATAGGAATTATTTTTTAAATTTCTTATGTGTGTCAAGTCTTTTTCTTAAAACGCCGCCATTCATCTTAAAATCATTTCATTTTTCTTATAATTGCTACACTTATCAATGAAGAGACATACTTGATTGAAGATTGGGTTGATAAGAAGGAAAGAAACGATGGGGGTCTTGCTAGAAGATCAATTAAATATCATGAACGTGATGGAGTTAAAAGAGCGAATAAAAATTGAACTGGAAAATTCAGAGGCTTTAAACATTGATGGTAGCCAAGTATTTCGTGTTGATGCTACAGGGTTGCAGCTTTTACTCAGTGCGAAAAATGTGTGTGATAAGCGATCCATTTCTTGGAATTGGGAAGGGGCGTCTGGCGAATTATTGAGTGCAGCGCAAACGTTGGGGTTGGTTGAGTCCTTGGGCTTAAGTGATTTTGTCAAATAAATTTCATGAGTGTTCAATTTAGGTGAGAGTATGCGAAAAATTTTAGCGGCAGATGACTCTGTGTCTATTCGTCAGATGTTAAGTCACACTTTGAAAGATGCTGGATATGAAATCGATACGGTGAACGATGGGGCTGAGGCTTTATTGAAAGCAAAGGCCGGTCAGTACGATGTGATTATTTCTGATGTGAACATGCCGAATATGGACGGCCTTGAATTTGTTCGTCAGTTACGTGGTGTGTCTCAATATAAGTTCACACCCATATTGATGTTGACGACAGAAACATCGGCAGAAAAGAAAACGCTTGGAAAAGCGGCAGGAGCGACGGGTTGGATTGTAAAACCTTTTAATCCTGAGACCTTATTAAAAACGTTGCAGCGCGTTATCTAAAGTTGAGTCGAGGAGAACTTTAATGGCTTTAGATATGGACCAATTGCGTCGAATATTTTATGAGGAATGTCGAGAAAACCTGGAGACGCTTGAACGCGAACTTTTAGGACTTGATCCGGATTCAGAGATCGATCTTGATGTCATTAATAGTATTTTTCGTGCGGCGCATTCCATAAAAGGGGGAGGCGCTACATTTAATCTTAATGATATATCTCAATTTACTCACGCAATGGAGACCCTCCTTGACGAAGCAAGAGAAGGAAAGCGCCATCTTGATGCAAATACAATTGATTTGCTCTTAAAGGGTGGAGATTGTATCAATAATATGTTGCTCTCCCATGAAAAAGGTTGCGATTTTGATCATGAATTTAAAGAGCAGATAACGGAAAAATTTCAGCAATTACTCAATATACCCATCACTTTATCGAAACAAAATAATGAGCTTAAAAAAACAGAAGAGGCTCTTGTTGAGAAGGAAGGATGGAGCGTTTATTTTACACCTCATCGAGAAATCTTTTTTTCGGGTAATGATCCTGTTCGTATTTTACGTGAATTACTGGAGCTGGGAACGGTCTGTGTTATTCATTGTATTAGCGATAATTTGCCTGATCTCGATGAACTAGAACCTGAAATGTCTTACCTTCGTTGGCATATTTTGCTCGATGGAAATTTAGATAAAAGCCTTATTGAAGATATTTTTGAATGGGTTGATGATGAATGCGATCTTGAGATCCGTCCGCAATCTAAAGAAAAAAAACAAGACCTCCTTTTAACTCAAAATCATCAAGCTTCCCATGATCCTTTGATTTCTTCAGAGCTTTCCAAATCAACGGATATTCCTGTATCGAAAGAAAATGAATCTAAGGACATTCAAATACCAGAGACAAAAGTAAATAAAGTCTCTACAAAATTAAATACGTTGAAAACAGAAACCCTTTCTTCTATTCGAGTGGAAACAGAAAAAGTGGATCACTTGATTAATCTTGTCAGTGAGCTTGTGATCACACAATCCATGTTGACTGAATTGAGCCAGAATTTTTCAGAAAGCAACCTTGAACGCTTGCAAACAGGTTTGGGGTTGTTGTTACAAAACACAAAAGAACTCCAAGAAAGTGTTCTTAATATTCGCATGTTGCCGATAAGTTTTGCATTTAATCGTTTCCCAAGACTTGTACGGGATCTTTCATCAAAATTGGGTAAATCAGTCGAATTGAAAGTGGAAGGTGAGCAAACAGAATTAGATAAAACTGTTCTTGAGCGAATCACCGATCCTCTTGTTCACCTGGTAAGAAATGCAGTTGATCATGGTTTAGAAGGAACAGAAGAACGCATCAATAAGGGGAAATCTGAGACGGGGTGTATTTCATTGAATGCATTTCATCAAGGTGGCTCAATTGTGATTGAAGTGCGAGATGACGGTGCGGGTCTTAATAAAGAAAAAATATTAAATAAGGCGATTGAAAAAGGCTTGTATAAAGCGGATACCTTGCTCAGCGATTTTTCTGATAATCAAGTATATAACTTGATATTTTCTCCCGGTTTCACAACAGCTGAAAAGCTTTCTGATGTTTCTGGGCGTGGTGTTGGAATGGATGTGGTGAAGCGCAATATTGAAGATCTTGGTGGGCATATTGTTGTGGACTCTCAAGTGAATATCGGGTGTGTTTTTCGGATCAGTTTACCGCTCACTCTTGCTATTTTAGACGGTCAATTAGTGAAGCTTGCGGATCAAGTTTTTGTTGTGCCACTTATTTCAATTATTGAATCGATTCAAATAGAAACTGAACGTGTCATATTGGCAACAGGGGGCATTGAGCTTTATCGATTACGGGATGAAAATATCCCTATTTTTCGTTTAAAAGAAGAATTTGAATTAGGGGAAACATCCAATATTGATAAAAAGCTTCTTTGTTTTGTGCAAGCCGGTGGGCATCGAATG
This sequence comes from uncultured Enterovibrio sp., assembly GCA_947040595.1. GTDB lineage: Bacteria > Pseudomonadota > Gammaproteobacteria > Enterobacterales > Vibrionaceae > Enterovibrio. The sequence continues at coordinate 3,373 of CAMRBZ010000043.1, forward strand.
GGGATATTACTTGATGAAATGCTCGGACAGCAACAAGTTGTTATAAAAAGTTTAGAGTCCAATTATATGCGTGTTGAAGGTATTTCTGGAGCCACCATATTAGGAAATGGATCTGTTTCACTGATCTTGGATATACAAGGCTTAATCAATACATTTTTAAAACGAGTCAGTGATAATAATAATCACGTTGCAGCATGAGGCATGAGAATGACAGACCAAGCCCTTCTCACAAAAGATAAAGACAAGAATAAAGATAAAAGTTGTATTAATGGGGTGGATTTTTTAAGTTTCGATCTGGCTCATGAATTATATGGTGTGGATATTCAAAAAGTGGAAGAAATTCGAGTATGGGAAGTACCGACGGTGATCCCAAGCTCTCCTGAATATATTTTGGGTGTGATAAATCTCAGAGGTATGATCGTTCCCATTATGGATCTTCGTGTTCGTTTTAATATTGGTATTGTTAAATATTTACCTACGACAGTGGTTTTGATCTTGAAATCAGGAGATGCTGTTGGAAGCCGAATTATGGGGGTTGTTGTTGATGCTGTCTCTGATGTCATTGATATGGGAGATCAAAATATATACCCTTCGATAGGAGATTCGCCTGTTATTCCTTTTGTGAGTGGTTTGCTTAATGTGGAAAATAAAGTAATGACCTTACTTGATGTTGATGCATTATTAGATATTAATGGCTTTCGTCATTTTTAATGTTGAATTGTTATTTTCGCGATATGAATTGGAAAACAGTAAGCATAAAGAGGCGAGGATTTATATTTACTGTAAATTATATGATGTATTTTTGAGGCGTTACATGAAGTAACGAACAAATATGGATAAACGAGGGTGTTAAGGATGATTTCCTGGTGGAATAAAAATACAAAAAGTGCAAAGAAAAAGAATGCGCTTGAAGAGCATGTTCTTTTTGCACTTGATTCAGCGAAAACCGCATTAATGATGGTTGATCGAGATTTTAATGTTTTTTATGTGAATAAAAAGTCGATTGACATTCTAAAAATTCATGAAGAGCTCTTTCGTTCTCATTGGCCAAGCTTTAAGGCTGAAAAAGAATGGATGGAAAGCATTTGTATTGATATGTTTCATGCCGATCCTGCTCATCAGCGTAAATTACTTTCTAACCCTGATAACCTTCCTTATGACACCATCATCAAAGTGGGAGATGTTTCTTTACATTTAATTGTTGGTGCATTCATTGATAAAAATGGTGAATATAAGGGGAACAGCCTTGAATGGGAAGATGTCACTGAGAAATTAAAATTTGAAAATGAACGGGCGAGACTTCAAGCTGCCGTTGATCAATCATTAACGGCCATATTATTGATCGATCGTGATTTTAAAATTACTTATTTAAATGAAGAAACCATCACTCTTTTTAGTCGTCGTCAATCTTCATTTCGTGAAGTTTGGTCAGGATTCACCTCTACAAGAGAATGGCTTTTAGGTCGTTGCATCGATGAATTCCATCTTGACCCTTCTCATCAACGTAAATTATTAAGTGACCCTTCAAATTTACCTTACAGAACGGATATAAAAATTGCAGATATTCTCATTGAACTCAATGTGGCAGCCATTATCAATGATGAAGGTAAATACATAGGAAACAGCCTCGAATGGAGAGATGTAACCGATCTTCGTAAACGAGACCTTGAAGTCGGTCGTTTAGCTTCAGCTATCGAAGGGATTACGACCAATATAATGATGGCGAATAAAAATGGCATCATTACCTATATAAATCCCGCTTTGGTCCGTTTATTTAAAAGCCGAGAAGAGGAATTACGTGTTGATTTTCCTGGTTTTAATGTTGATGAGTTGCTCGGTGTTAATATTGATATATTCCACAAAAATCCGGCTAATCAACGCTCAATTATCGCTAATCCAGACAAGCTTCCTTTTTCATCAAAAATAAAAGTGGGTGTTTTAGAGTTTATTTTAACCTGCATTGCGATGCGCGATGCGAATGGAAACTATATTGGTCCCGCCTTACAGTGGGAAGATATAACGGAACAAATGATAGGTCAGCGTGAAGTGCAGCGTTTGATTTCAGAAGCGGCGAAAGGTCAATTTGATTATCGGATGGAAACCTCTAAATACACCGGCTTTATGGGGAGTCTGAGTGAGGGAATTAACGCGCTTCTTGATGGCGTTGTTGGACCATTAAATACCTGTCGAGATGTGATGGTTCAGGTTTCAAAAGGAAACCTGAATTTAAATATGCCAGAGAATTATCAAGGCGATTTTGCTGAACTGAGCAATGCGGTGAATGACTCTATCAGTAATTTGCGAAATATGGTTGAGAAGATTGCTGTTTCTTCATCTCGTGTCGCGACGGCTTCATCAGAAATTGCGGATGGCAATTCTGATTTAAGCGAGCGTACAGAAGATCAGGCTGCAAGTTTAGAGCAAACAGCGGCAAGCATGGAAGAAATGACCGCCACTGTAAAACAAAATGCAGAAAGCTCAAATGCGGCGAATCGTTTATCTCAAGATGCCAGCGTTAAGGCACAAAAAGGAGGTGGCGTTGTTAAACAAACGGTGTCAGCAATGGGCGAAATTAATAAAGCCAGTAAGCGTATTTCTGACATTATCAGCGTGATAGATGACATTGCATTTCAGACAAATCTATTGGCTCTCAATGCCGCTGTGGAAGCTGCGCGTGCAGGTGAACAAGGGCGGGGCTTCGCCGTTGTTGCAGGGGAGGTTCGAAATCTAGCACAAAGAAGTGCTGGGGCTGCTAAAGAAATCAAAGAGCTTATTAAAGACAGTGTAGAGAAAGTATCAGAAGGCTCTCGTTTGGTGGATGAGTCGGGTGAAATGCTAAATGAAATCGTCGCTGCCGTCGGAGAAGTCACCAACCTGATTGGGAAAATTAATTCTGCAAGTCAAGAGCAGGCCATGGGGATTGATGAGATTTCGAAGGCTGTAGTGAAAATGGACGAGATGACACAACAAAATGCGGCTTTAGTGGAAGAGGCTTCTGCGTCCAGTCAATCACTTCGAGATGAAGGAAGCCAGCTGTTAAATTTAGTCGGTTTTTTTCAAATAGACAGCATTGATGTGAATTTAAAATCGCAAATATCCACCTCGTTGAAGCGCAGTGGAAATGAGATAGAAAAACCACAAAAAGAAGAAAGAGTTATAAAAAAACAAGACACGAAAAATAGAGTTAGGCGATCAGAAACTTCCTTTTCTGAGGAAGATTGGGAGGAATTTTGATCGTGATTGACATCCCGGTTGTCGATGTAATGAAACAAGCAAGAGAGTTTGAATTTTCAGACATGCATTTTCGTCATGTTCAAAAATTCATGTTGAAAGAGACCGGGATTTTTCTAAGTGAACGCAAAGTAAGCATGGTTTACGGTCGTCTTGTTAGGCGTCTTCGCCTAATTGGTGTTAATACCTTTAAAGAATATTTTGATATTGTGAATCGAAAGGCGGATGAACGAGAAGCCTTTATTAATGCCTTAACCACAAATAAAACACAATTTTTTAGAGAAAAACATCATTTTGATTATTTAAGAAATGACTTGCTGCCGGAATGGAAAAAGGAGCATAAATCGAATATCCGTATTTGGTCTGCGGGTTGTTCTACGGGAGAGGAAGCTTATAGTATTGCATCTATTTTGGAGGCTTCTTCTTTTGTTCCACCAATGTACGACACTAAAATTTTAGCGACTGATTTGGATACAGACGTTTTAGAGATCGCAAGACAAGGAATTTATCCTCTAGAAGGATACCAGTCAATTCCACAAGACTTGCTTAAAAATGGTTTTATTCGTGGAAAAGGACTCAATAAATCCTTTTTAAAAACGAAAGCTGTATTAAATAATTTGATTTCTTTTAGAGCCATTAATTTAATGTCTTCCTGGGAATTTAAAGATGATTTTGATGTTATTTTTTGTCGAAATGTCATGATCTATTTTGAAAAAAATATGCAACAAGAGTTAATCGAACGTTTTCGAGGAAAGTTAAGAAAAGGGGGGCTCCTTTGTATCGGTCATTCTGAAAATATTCCTGGAATGGATCATGGTTTTGAATATCTTGGGAATACAATGTTTCGCAAAAAAAATTAAACGATATCCAAGATATTTTAAGTTGCGGGTAAACCCAAGACGCTTGACGTTGCGCGACTGCGGCAAGTAAGTGAAGCCTCTGAGTTTATACCCAAGACACTTGAAGATGCACGCCTGCGGCAAACGAGTGAAGGCCCTGAGCATAGAACTACTCTGTGATTGGCCTGAGCGAGAGCAGCCAACACCCACGCAGCTTCAAAGGCGACGGGTATAAATGAATAAACATTTCGCATTAATTGGTTCCCCATTAGAGGCTGGAGCGAAGCTTTTTTTTCATCCACTAACACGAAAAATGATGGTTAATATTAAACCTGGCGAAATCTATGTGAGCTCAAAACCTGAATTGATTTCAACCATATTAGGTTCCTGTATTTCAGCTTGTATTTGGGATCCTTTTGTATCTATCGGTGGAATGAATCATTTCATTCTGCCTTTTGGGGATAATGAAGATATAAAAGATTGGCTTCCAACTCAATGGTATTCAAAAGCGGGTCGTTATGGGAATTATGCGATGGAATTGCTTATTAATACCTTGATTAAAAGAGGAGCCCTAAAAAGTCGTTTGAAAGTTAAAGTATTTGGTGGCTCTGTCGTCAGTGGGAATAAAGCATTAATTGGATATAAAAATACTGAATTTATTCGTGAATATATTCGAACTGAAAACCTTTCTTTGGTTTCTGAGAATTTAGGGGGAGAAGTATCACGAAAGATCATTTTTGATCCGATAACAGGTAAAGTATTTTTAAAACGATTAAATGGTTCAGCACCAGAAGTGAGGCTTCGAGAACTGGAATATGAGCATCTTTTAATACATAAAATAAAAGGTGATGATGAGGGTAATACGGAGTTATTTTAATGCTTAAAAAGGTGCACAAAGTACTTATTGTTGATGATTCGGCACTTTTTAGAACGTTACTGAGTGAAATAATTTCCTCCGATCCTTATTTGGAAGTGGTCGGTCTTGCGATTGATCCTTATGATGCGAGAGAGAAAATTAAAAAGCTTAATCCTGATGTGATTACGCTTGATATTCAAATGCCAAAAATGGATGGTGTGCAATTTCTTAGGAATTTAATGCGTTTGCATCCTTTGCCCGTTGTGATGATTTCAACCTTGACTCAACATGGTGCGGAAGCGACGTTAGAAGCATTAGAAATAGGTGCGATTGATTATTTTCCCAAACCGACAGATAACATTGCTGAGTATATGGCCAATTATTCTCAGTTGGTTATCGAGAAAGTAAAAATGGCAGCCACTGCCAATATGAATCCGAAAACAAGAAAAAACCTTTCAATTAATGAGATCAGCGTTGCAGGAAGTCAACTCAACTCTCATTTTGACCTTATCGCCATTGGTGCATCAACAGGGGGAACCGAAGCGATACGTCACCTTTTAGAAGTTCTACCTGCCACAATGCCCCCCATTGTTATAACGCAACATATAAAATCTGTGTTCAGTAAATCTTTTGCTGAACGTCTTCATCGTGCTTCAAAACTGCAAGTTGAAGTCCTCTCTTCTGATAAGGCTCCCTTGATCAATGGGCGTGTGTATGTTGCGCCGGGAGACACCCATATGATTGTTGTGAAAAAAGGAACTCGATATTACGCACAACGTTGTGATAGCGATCCTGTGCAGCGTCATAAGCCATCTGTTGATGTTCTGTTTTCTTCCATTGCGAAAGCGGCGGGTTCAAAAGGCCTTGCTGTTTTACTGACGGGGATGGGAAAAGATGGCGCAAAAGGAATGCAGGAAATGGCTGAAAAGGGGGCTGTCACCGTGGCTCAAGATGAAAACAGTTCGGTTGTTTGGGGTATGCCGAAGGCGGCCATCGAGCTTGAGGCTGCGACATGTATATTAGCTTTAGATAAAATTTCTAATTTTATCGTTAAGAAAGTGTATTCAAAAGTGACTTTGAAAAATAAGGTTTTAGAGTGATGCGATGAGGATGCAGGCTTTTTGTTTTAAATTAAAATAGATTTCTTGTATTTTAAATAGTAAGGCTTTTTGGGCGTGCTTTCGAAGCCCAGTCACACCGTCCTTCTATGCTTATGGGCTTGGCTCCTTGACTGGCTCCTGCATTTTCAAGTGTCTTGTGTATACCCGTCGCCTTTGAAGTTGCGTGGGTGTTGGCTTCGCTCGCTCAACCCAATCACATAGTCCATCTATGTTCAGGGGTTTGAGTCACTTGCCGCCTACACGCATCTTCAATTCCTTTGGGTATATATCCTATTACGATGCAGGAATTTTTCTGACACCCAAGTTCAATCAGACAGTGCATCTGTTGTCAGAGGTTTTTTTTGCCCGCCAAAATGCATCTTACATTTTTTAAGGTGCGATAAATAATGAAAGGCTTTATTTATTCAATACGGTCGCGATACGAGAGCAAACGGGAATATTTGTCGCATCCAAACCTGGGCTGGTATTGTGGAAATCGAATTCGAGTTTTACTTCTGGTCGAAAGATCAAACAGTGTGTTGACCCTCCAAAATGGAACATCCCCAGCTCGTCCCCCTTATTAATACGTTGGCCTTCTTGTACTGTCGGGGCACAAGAAGAGACCTCTGCCATGCCGATAGCAATAAAACACATTAAACCAATTTTTGGATTATCTGATTCTATAAAAATGACAGCGCGCGTGGCCACGGCAGTCAAAAACGCTTGTGATTGATTTGGCGCACTTTCGTCAGCCCCATCTGGATTCATAAAGCCTTGATAACGATTTCCTAAATAATAAGAGCCATTTACCATGGCTACTTTTTTAACAATGCCGCTTACAGGGCTGTTCCAGCGGTGATAGCTAAGAGCACTAAGAAAGGCTTGATACACAGTGCCGCCTGTAAATTGCTCGGCCAAGGGATCGAAATTCATCATATTTTCAAGCGAATACTCTTGTCCTTTAAGCCAAAATTTAGAGGATTTTTTGACATTTTTAACCACTTGAAGAGGAGCGGATTCACATGCATTTGCAATAATATCGAGCCCTTGAGCGACAGGTCGAACGCCATCAACAAAAGTGCGGGTAAAAAAATCGTCCCATGACTGAAAGCCATAATATTTATCTTTGGGATCGCAATGAAAGAAATCTTCAAAAGATTTTTTGTGGTTTGGCGAATTTATAGGCTCGGCCTGACAGGCGACGGTGATCATTTCTTTACGTGCATTTTCGCTTAGCCAGCCAAATACTTTTGGTGTGCGATTGGGGAAGTTATCAATCAATACAGAACGTGATGCAGGGGAGGAAAGGTACTGGCTCCAATAAGATAAAATTCTTTTTATCTGTAGATTCACAAGGCTATTTGAGAAAAAAGCATATCCTGAGTCTGTCGCCATAGGCAAATCAAGCAATGCATTTATTGGAAATCCAATTAAGCCGCAAGGTTCAAGAACGCCTGTTTTGGGGTCAAGAAATTCAGTACACTCAGGTGCTTGGGTCATAATATGATTGAATAGAACCAGAAACTCACCAAAATCAGCGACCTCTGGCGTTTCTAGAGGCGTGAGCGCTTTATGGCTTTTTGCTTCAGTGAACATATCGAGAGAAAGACCTTTTAATTCAGGATCACCGTCAACGAGTTCTTTTAATTCTTGAATGGGGGGCGCGATTGAATGGGAGGTAAAATGTATTCTTGTTTTTAAATTAAGGATCCAAGCAGAAATATGGGCTTTATTTTTTGGAAGCCAGTTGCCTTTCATTAATTTTTTGAGTTGCGTCATTTTTAGTTCCTATTTCAGAGTGAGATGAACAAACCAAATGAAGTTAAATAATTAAAAAATAAAGAATTTATATTAAATTATTTTATCTTATTGAAGGTACACTCAAATATAGAGACTATAAATTGCTAGAGCAAATTGAAAGAGGGAAGATGTTGTATTAAAAAAGAGGTTTCTTCTGATATATATAACTGCGGTGAAATGAGTTCTTAAATAAAATTAAAATAAGAAACGAGTGTGTCATTTTTATTCAATATTTAAAATGGATTCTTAACGGGATATACCCAAGACACTTGAAGATGCGCGCCTGCACCAAGCGAGCGAAGGGCATCTGCATAGAGAGATGATGTGATTGGGCTGAACGAGAGCAGCCAACACCCAGGTAGTTTCAAAGGCGACGGGTAAAGGTATTTGAAGATGCGTTTCGAAAAGCGAGTGAAGGCTCTTTGCATAGATTCACAATGAGGCTTTAAGTGGATGACAAAGAAAAAAGCCCAGTCATTTGACTGGGCTTTCTAATGTGGCTCCCCCTGCAAGACTTGAACTTGCGACATACGGATTAACAGTCCGCCGTTCTACCAACTGAACTAAGGGGGAATTGCTTGGTGCCTCGAGGCGGAATCGAACCACCGACACGGGGATTTTCAATCCCCTGCTCTACCGACTGAGCTATCGAGGCAAATGGTGCCGGCTACCGGAGTCGAACTGGTGACCTACTGATTACAAGTCAGTTGCTCTACCAACTGAGCTAAGCCGGCACAAATATTTTCTTCATGAAAGAAAATATGGTGCCCGGAGGCGGAATCGAACCACCGACACGGGGATTTTCAATCCCCTGCTCTACCGACTGAGCTATCCGGGCTCAGGTGGGCTATTAAACGCATTTTTAGAGGTGTCGTCAATATTTTTTTATTAAAAAAACAAGATAGTGGATCGTTTGCTTGTATTTTCATCAATCTGCTTCTGATTTGTTCGTTTTATTATTTAATTGTTTTAAATTCTTTTTGGCTATGGGTTACTTTGTGCAGGTAACGCCGTGATTCGCTTGAGGGGTGTCGGTTTGCGAGTGCAGAATAAACTTGATGAGGGTCTAATTGATTTAGCTGAACGAGCGCTTGTGCTCTGTTGGAACGATGAAAGGTTTTTAACACGTTACCGGTTCCGCCATTGTAGGCCGAAATCATGCTGTAATGTTGCGAAAGTGGGTTTCTGACATCTTTGAGATAACGTGTTTTGAGAATATGAAGGTAGGCCGTTCCTATGTCGATATTTCTCGCGGGATCGAAAAGATATTGTGGCGTAGGTTCACCCGTTTGATTTTTAATCAGTTTGAAGACGTCTCGTCCTGCTGTTTTTGGGACCACTTGCATTAAACCATAGGCATTGGCCCAACTGACGGCATAAGGATTAAAACTACTTTCCGTTTTGATGATGGAATAAATAAGATCTTCTGAGATGTTGTAGCGTTTGGCGGCATTACGGACCAAGTTTGCGTATTGGTAGCTGCGCTTGTTGGAGTGATCGGTCACCATTGGAATATTGACATAGAATACTTTTTGAATGCCCAGCTGTTTCGTTTTAATTTGGCTTTTTATTAGATAATCAGCATAACGATTGGCTCGCCATTCCCAAGAAATTTCTTTTCCTTCATGATCCAGTATTTGCCCTTGAAGAAAAGGTTTTCCTTCTAATTTAACATCAGCGGCTGAATATAAATCAACGGTGGCAGGGTTATTGGGGGTCAAGAGGGTGGTGATAATGGCTTTTCTTAAGTGTGTTGTAGGCTCTTGTAAAGAAAGCGTTTCGATAGTAACGAGTCCACGTTCAAAGTCAACGCGGGCACGACTTTGGTAATTATCCGTGTATTTTACGTAATCTCGTTTGCTTGAGACATAAACTTCATTTTTTCCCCAACGCATTTCGATATCCCCAGTGAAATTGGTGATAAGATCGTCAAGTGCTGCAATGTCTTTTTCAAATTGCCCTGGAAGAGGGGCTAAATTTTTAGCAAAGCGATTGGTTGTTTTGTAATTGATGTCGTAGACAGACTCGACCATGCTGCGGCTGCATCCCGAGAGGGCAAAACAGGCAAGGAAAAAAAAGAAGACGCGAATATTTATCATTAATTTCATTATGCAATAAACCCAAAGGAATTGAAGATGCTATGTGTTGGCAAGCAAGCGAAGTGAAGACGCTTGCATCTTCAATGGCAAGGGGAATTTACTCAAGAAACTTGAAGATGCAGGTAGACGCTCAGTGAGTGAAGCCCTTAGCATAGATGAACTATGTGATGGGGCTTTGAGGTCGTAGCCAACAAGCCTGCATTTTCAAAAGAAGAGGAGTATAAAAGCACCCATGAAGTAGGTTAATCTGGATGCAATTATTTACATAATGATATATTGAGATTTTGAGCAGAATGTAGTTATTTTGAGGGGGGGATATACCCCTCAATCACGGTATCGTGCCCTTCAAAAAGGAACTTAACCATTTCATCTTCGAGAAGTTTTCGGTGTTCAGCTTGCATCATATTGAGTTTTTTTTCGTTGATAAGCATTGTTTGCTTACTTTGCCATTGCCCCCAAGCTTCTTTCGAAATATTGTCAAAAATGTATTTGCCAAGGTCTCCTGGATAGAGTTGAAAATCCAGTCCTTCTGCTTCTTTGTTTAATCGTTTACATGAAACAAGACGGCTCATTATAAAACTCCCAATAGGTTATTTGCTTGCGTGTGTGTTTCTAAATCGCAGGTGAGTTGTAATAATATTTTTTTTATCGGCGATGAAAGGCCGATTTCAGGTGGTTGATTTAAGTTATACCAAAGCGCTTTATTGGATTCCAGAAAGGTTTTATTCTTTTGAGTGTCAGGTTGGATGTTTAACATGAGGCGTACAGGTACAATATCAAGATGAAAGTGGCTAAATGTGTGACGAAATGCACCAAGATATTCAAGTGCAGTGTCACTTGAAAAGCTTAATACACGTTCTTTTTCTTTAATGAATGCAAGGAGATCTTTTTCTTGTGTTTCAGGTAAACACCACAATCCCCCCCATAACCCAGAAAGCGGGCGTTGTTCTAGAAAAATGGTATTTTTGTATTGTAAAACCAGTAAGCAGGCTGTTTTTTCTGGCAGTGTCTTTTTTGGCTTTTTTTCTGGAAAATCATGTTGTTTCTCAAGGGCATTCGCTTGGCAGTGATCTTTTAATGGGCAAAGGGTGCATTTGGGGTTGCGGGGTGTACACACCATGGCGCCGATGTCCATCATCGCCTGATTGTATTCTTTAACCTCATTTTTAGGGGTGTTTTTTTCAGCAAGCTCCCACAATTGGTTTTCTACATTTTTTATTCCCGGCCAGCCTGAAATAGCAAAAAAACGGGTAAGAGTGCGTTTGACGTTTCCATCCAATATTGGAAAATGCTGGGATAAAGAAAGAGATAATATTGCTCCAGCGGTTGAACGTCCAATGCCGGGGAGGGCGATAATGTCAGAAAACGACGTAGGAAACACCCCCTCGAATTCTTTCACAATGATTTGTGCGCTTTTGTGCAAATTGCGCGCCCTCGCGTAATAACCTAACCCTGTCCAAAAGTGAAGAACCTCATCAAGCGGTGTGTTTGCCAAATGGAGCACCGTCGGGAAACGCGTCATAAAACGTTCAAAGTAGGGGATCACGGTTGAGACTTGAGTTTGTTGTAGCATGATTTCAGAGACCCAAACCACATAAGAGGTTTGGGTCTCTTGCCAAGGTAATGACTTGCGGCCATACAGGTGATACCAACTCAGTATTGAATCTGAAAATGAAAATGCCTGACTCACTGTTTATTCTCTTTTTTTGAAAGGGGGAAGATCTTGGGCAGGTGAATGCCAAGACGTATTGTATTTTTCAGATCTTGTCTTGTTGATTTCTCTTTTGATATTCTTGTTCAATGCATAACCAACATACCAACGGAGAACCTCTTTGAGAGTGAAATACGGAAAGATTTTTTTCGTAGTAAGGCCTGAAAGGTTGCACCGTCGTGAGATCTTTGGATAATGCCCGATCCGCTGAACTTTTCTTCATTATTAAGGCGTAGGGAGAAAACCATGTCTGAAGTCACCATACCTAAAATGACAAAAGAAGGTAACGTTTTTCGTCAAATCCGCAGTTTTGTTCGTCGAGAAGGCCGTTTGACGAAGGGGCAAGAGCAAGCAATGAACGAGTGTTGGCCAAGGATGGGGATTGATTTTTCGAAGGAAAAATTAGATTGGCAGGCTGTGTTTGGTAATGATAACCCCATAATTTTAGAAATTGGATTTGGGATGGGAGCCTCTCTCATCGAAATGGCAAAAAATGCGCCTGAAAAAAATTTCGTGGGCATTGAAGTTCACAGTCCAGGTGTCGGTGCTTGTTTGATGGGGGCGAGAGAGGAAAAATTGAGCAACCTTCGCGTGATTTGCCATGACGCAGTTGAAGTTTTCGAGCATATGCTCCATGAACAAAGTCTTGACGTGGTGCAGTTGTTTTTTCCAGATCCTTGGCATAAGAAACGCCACCATAAGCGACGTATTGTACAAGCAAAATTTGCAAAAATGCTGTATTCAAAATTGAAATTGGGTGGTGTTTTTCATATGGCGACAGATTGGGAACCTTATGCTGAACATATGCTTGAGGTTATGGAATTGGCACAGGGTTATGAAAATACCGCTTCGGACGGACGTTTTATCGAGCGCCCAGAAGAGCGCCCTTTAACTAAATTTGAACAAAGAGGACACCGTCTGGGGCATGGGGTTTGGGATATGAAATACAGGCGTTTTGAATAACAAGATCCTCGCCTTCATATTTGAAGGCGAAAAACAGGCTTATTTAATTTCAGTGTAATTTTTAATACTTGAAATGAGTATATACCCGCCCCCTTTGGAGCTGCGTGAGTCTTGGCTACGCTCGCAGCGCCCAATCACAGAATCTCTCTATGCAGAGGAACTTCACTCACGTGCCGCAGGCCTGCATCGACAATGACTTTGGGTATTAGAGCTTTGTTGCGTTGCTGGATTTTTCAATTTCTTGAGTAGAGAGAGCGATCTCTTAATTGAGACATCTTCTTTAATTTATGAGGAAAGAATCTCTTTTTTAAGCAGGAATAGGCATTCTCATTCACACTCTTATTCTGTTCTTTTTTGAAAAAAGAGGAAGACTTAGAATTATTGAACAGAAAGAGAAAAGATTAAAAATAAAGAAAAAATAAGCGACTGAATCGTATTGTTTTTATTTTAAGCCTGGTGTTAATTATAAAAGGAGAGAAAATGGATACATCACCTTTTAAAAAGAGTGTGTTTTTTTGTGTTTTTATTATGGGAATATTTTCATTTTCGGTGCATGCCAAAATGTGCCAAGTGCAGCTTCATGGTGATATTTTGATTGAAGCGGACAACCTTCTCATTAAAAGCAATAATAATTTATTTCGTATTGACGCGAAGGGTAATCTTTTTTTTGATGTACATAAAGTGAATCTCAATACCGCACAGCGTGATTCATTGGCCTCTTATAATGAAACCCTTCGAAAAGATTTACCCTATTTCAGCGAATCGTTTTCTAAAGAACTTTATATGTCATGGGTTGCAGTGGATAAGGTTGTTTCCTCAGAGCTCGGTGAAAAAAGCATGTTGGCTTTGGAAATAAATAAATATCATCAATATTTACAAAACCGAATAAAAGCTTCATTTTATACCGAAGATCATCGGGCTAGACTGGATCATCAGATGTTAAGCAATGCCCTTAAGGAGCTTAAGATGAGCCTTCCTCAATTGATTGCGAGTGTATCCACTCACAGTGTGACGGACATTGCAGCCTTGAGTAAAGGGCAAAAAAATAAAATGGTCTTTATATCTGAAAAGATGGCGAACCTTCAAGAACAGCTTTTTAATGAAGTCGGAATGCAAGGGCGTCGTTTTCAGGCGATTCAAGAAGACGTGTGTACTCGGTTAGGTTTATGGCAAATTCAAGAGAAACGGATATCCGATCTGATACCCGCCTTATCGCAATGGAAAACAGTGAGCATGGGCTGAAGAAATGGACTGAGATCTAAAAAAAGGCCATTTAACTCAGGGGATCATTGGTATTTTTACAAAAAAAAGGGCGTTCTCGATGAACTCCCTTTTTTTGTAAAATTTTGAGGCTTTTTAAATGCGAGATTATTTTGCAAGAATACGTTGTACATCCAAAGTGGGGCGACCGTTATCGTGATCAACTTCTGCATTAATGATGACAAGGGTTTCAGGGGTTGTTTTTAAGCCATACCAGTTGTCTTTGTCGATTTCAACCACAATCTCACCCGTGCCATCATTGAACATATACATCTCACCGCCTAATGCCTGAGTGATTTTTCCCGTTAAACTAACCCGCATGTCCTCGCCAGTACGGCCTGAATTAAGAATTCCGCGAACGCTGTTCCAGTTTTGAGAGCCTGGTGCTGATGCGCCTGGTCCTGTGAAGCCTCCAGTGGTGCTTGTATTTTGATTTGCAAGCAAAGGGGCAGAGCAGAGGCTGCTAAGAAGGAATAAAGTGGTGACGGTTAATTTTTTCATGTTAATACTCAATGATATTTTTAAAAGGAAGAGCATCCATAATATACGTATTTTTTTGTTTTTACAGCTTAAATATTGCTATATTATTATGCATCAAGTTCATATTTCGATCTGTTGTCAAGGAAAGCGTGTGCATTCATTTAAAATAAGAGACAACCTATTTTAAATGAATGCACATTACTTCAATGGAGGTGCTATAGCATCTCTTTTCAATGTCACTATTAATAACAAGGATGATATTAGGATCGACGCTTAAAAGATACCAGTCATCATTATCAATTTTTTCTGTTTTATTTCTAAAGGTATACATTTCATTGCCTAATTATTCAGTAATAATGGCCGTGAGTGTCACTTGAATGTCACTTTAGTGTCACTTGAATGTCATCAGAGAAAAAAACTGGTATTCTGTGCATCTTGGATGGTCCTTGGTATATTTTGTGCTCCCGCTCCTGAAAAAGCGCTGATGACTCTATTGATCTGTGAATAAACTTGAAGATGCAGTAGAAAAATAAATAAACGGGTAAAGGTAAATACGTTCATTTTTTAATGCCTGAGTGATGTTGATATCTCTAAGGGCTTGAGAGAATAATATTTATAATGCTTTTTTTTACATCTTAAAAATTTGTGAGGTCGGCATTTGGCATGATGGAATTCAGGTGTCGATTGCGTAAGTTGTTGTTTTTATTGTTTTTGTTTTGCTCTTGCTAAATAAAGTCACAGCTTTTGGATGTTAAAAAATAGACCTGATTTTTTTTAGTGAGTCATTTTAAAATTGATTTTTTGTTTAAGGTTCTATACCCAATACACCTGAAGTTGAGTGTCGTAAACATCCACGCACCTTCAAAGGCGAGGGCTATATAGCGGCTCCAATTATGACTCTTCTATTAATTCATTATTTCAATGTTCATCATAATATTTAAATCTGGAAAGTTATTGATGCGTCATTGCGCAGCTAACCTCGATATTTTAAAATATGATGGTGAAATTAAAATTTAAAGGCAAATTTCTCACCTAGTGCCACGTTAAAGTTTGTGTTTGTAGACAGCGATTTACAATTATGCCTAGAAAGCAATGTTATTTTTTCATATGTAGAATGACCCGTCATTCCGCACCTATAAAAAACAATATTGATTTTTAGTCATTTCCACCCATTGTTGTCTAAAAGATAATACACAAAGGTGCACCTAGGTGAAAAATAGTGTTTTCAGTTTGAGTTTCAAAGGTAAATTCTAATA
This sequence comes from uncultured Enterovibrio sp., assembly GCA_947040595.1. Lineage (GTDB taxonomy): Bacteria > Pseudomonadota > Gammaproteobacteria > Enterobacterales > Vibrionaceae > Enterovibrio. The sequence continues at coordinate 18,968 of CAMRBZ010000043.1, forward strand.
AATC
>CAMRBZ010000044.1 GCA_947040595.1 uncultured Enterovibrio sp.
GCTGAGAGAGCGCAGCCAACAAGCACGCAACTTCAAAGGCGACGGGTATATTAATTCACAACAAATCCAATAACAATTCAGGAAATATGATCCAGCTATTCGCTTGGTTATTGTTTTAGACGCAACTTCAAGTGTCTTGGGTATAGTGTATTGCTTTGGTGAAACGAGTGATTTTTTTAAGTTTCAGAAATTAGAGAGGCTATTTCTTAGATTGCAGCCATAACCTATTTTATATTTCCTTCCTTCTCTCTCTCAAACGAATATTCGCTTAAGTCTCATGAAAAAAGGCTTATTTCCTTCAACATAAATACAAAAAAGGGGTGCGGAATGCAGGATAAATAGCTTTATTCTCATGGAGATTGAGTTTGCTTAAACAAAACATTGAACAGGGGGTTTTTAAAAAACGCGGAACTCATCAAACGAGGGGACCCAAAGTAATACCAATTCCATTAAGTCGTTAGTCAGAAATTGCGCGGGAAAATCACTGAGAACAAGGCGTGAATTGTCGATAACGCGTTATTCTAATTGAGAAATTCATAACGATGTTATCGGTGATTTTAACAAGCAAGAATGATCAAATGTTTAATGGGATTGGTATATTGAAGATACGCGCCTGAGAAAAGTGTGTGAAGCCCCTGAGCAAGATGGACTCTGTGATAGGGCTTCGCGAGCGTAGCCAATACCCACAAAGCTTCAAAGGCGGAGGGGGTAAGGGTTAATCAAATTCCTTTCCAATGCGTGACAAGACGTCACCCACTGCATTAAATGAGGAACTCATGATATTTAAGCGCTTTGGTATCAAGTGGATATCTTCACCTAGCAGTTTCTAATGTGATTGCTTCCATAAACGCCTGCATGCATCTTCCGCTCTATTGGGTCAATAGCGTGCTTCTTGAAGCGAGTTCTTGTCGTTTTTTGATCCTGCCAGCATGTTTTGATGATTTTTATTACGCATGCCAATCTATTGATATTTCATACTTTCTTTATTTATCCATTTCTTGTACGTTGTTTTAGCTTGTAAATGAAAAGCGAACCGCTTTCTTCTTCTTTTTCTGATGTGGTGATCTTTCATCTCCTTCAGTGAGTTTGCTTGCGTTGGAGAAGATTTAAGGAGAACGTTTTGTGTCACAAATGACTGAGCGTGTACAGGTTGAGCGGTCACGATTGATAAGCCTTGCAGGACAAATGCTATTGCAACATGGCGCGGAAAGTAAATTGGTCTCTGATATTTGCTGTCGTCTCGGGACTTGCTTTGAATTTGAACGGGTAGAAATTTCACTTTCTGCAAGTTCAATGGTGATCTCTACGATAACAAAAGCCCGTTGTATTACCAGTGTACGTCGTTGCCCTGACAGGGGGATCAATATGCAGGTGATAACCCAAATTCAGCGGATGTTGATCATGGCGGAAAGAGGCTATTTAAACTGCCAAGACATTAAAATACGTTTAAATGAGATCACCCCAGAGCGTTATAACCGATGGCTTGTGGCAGCTATGGTGGGTCTTTCTTGTGCCTGTTTCAGTCGCCTTTCTGGTGGGGATGCGGCGGTGTTTTTGGTCACCTTCGTTGCTTCTTTTGTGGGGATGTGCGTTCGACAAGAATTGGCGGTTCGTCAGTTTAATCCTTTTTTAAATTTTGGTGTCACGGCCTTTGTGACGACCATCATTTCAAGTATTGCTGACTTGAGCCAGGTTGGAAATATCCCATTTTTGGCGATGGCCTCTTCTGTGCTGATGTTGGTGCCCGGGGTTCCCTTGATCAATGCCGTGTCAGACATGCTAAAAGGGTATGTCAATATGGGAATGGCGCGTTGGATGATGGCGAGTTTACTCACTTTAGCTACCAGCCTTGGGATTGTCGCTGCGATGAGTTTGACCGGTGTGTGGGGGTGGGAATGAGCTTTTTTCTTCTTTTATTGCACAACATGGTTTTTTCTGCGATTCCGGCGGTTGGGTTTGGGCTCGTGTTTAATGTTCCTGCGAATGCATTGAAATATTGCGCTTTGTGTGGCGCGATGGGGTACACCATTCGCACTGTGCTGATGCATTTTGGTTTCTCCATTGAATTGGCTTCGTTTTTAGCGGCAACCGGGGTTGGGATGCTTGGGATTTATTGGTCTCAGCGTTTGTTGGCACACCCAAAAGTGTTCACCGTGGCGGCCATTATTCCCATGATCCCTGGCGTGTTTGCGTTTAAGGCGATGATTGCTTTGGTTGAAATAAACCGATGGGGGTACAGTGAAGTGTTGTGGGAAAGCTTTATGAGCAATGGAATAACATCTCTTTTTGTTCTGGGCGCGCTTGCTATCGGCCTTTCTATGCCGGGCTTGTTATTTTATCGCAGAAAACCCGTTGTTTAGTTTTTGAATAACTGAATCAATCTGGGCATGTTACATCATTACTTTAAAATCAATTAGGTATATACCCGTCGCCTTTGACGTTGCGTGCTTGTTGGCTGCGCTCGCTCAGGCCAATCACATAGAACCGCTGGCTCAGGGGCTTTTTGTTTTTCCGCCGACCTGAAACGTCAAAGATCTTGGGTATATCCTTTATTTTAGCTGCGGGCAGTGACTTCTAAAAGATGGTATCCAAATTGCGTTTTTACAGGGCCTTGAACTTCGTTTAAAGGCGCTGAAAAGACCACTTTATCAAACTCAGGAACCATTTGACCTGGGCTAAAACTCCCTAAATCCCCGCCTTGAGAATGTGAAGGGCATGTTGAATGCGCTTTAGCCACTTCTGCAAAATCTTTTCCAGCTTCAATTTCAGCTTTTAGGAGTAAACATTGTGCTTCGGTTTCAACCAAAAGATGACGTGCGCTTGCTTTAGACATATGGACTTCCTATGCGTTAATTTATTGAATGTTAATGTATACCCGTCGCCTTTGAAGGTGCGTGGGTCTTGGTTGCTCTCGCTCAGGCCAAGCACAAAGTCCATCTATGCTCAGGGCCTTCACTCGTTTGCCGCAGGCGCGTATCTTCAAGTGTCTTGGGTATATATTATTTAAGATGTGTCTTGAATGTGCTTTTGATGAATGAAGATGTGCGAATTGCCTCTTTATCTTCGTCTTCTTTGGCGCTTCAAGGGGGTGGTTTCGTTTTATTCAAATATTTTGGGTTGCGCTGTTTTCAGCCGTGTCGTTCAATATAAATGCATTTTCTGATGAGCATTTTATCGTAATGCGGTAAAAAATAACAGAGGAAGGCGTCCATGAAAAGAAGAAATCCAGTAAGGCGTCGGGTGTTATACCCAAAGGAATTGAAGATGCGTGAGGCTAGGTGAAAAATGTGCATTTCAATTTTGATTTCAACGTCAGATTTTAAAAAATCGAGGTGAGGTGCGGAATGAGGGTTATATTGTTTAGTTCTATTTTCAGGAATGAAACGAAGAATCATGATTGAGAGGGGCTCTTTACTCTATTCTCAATCTGTTCTTCTTTCATTTTTGGAGTGTGCCATGAAGGTAATAAAAATAAATGAATATATAAATAATCATGGTATGAAACTGATAGAGAAAACATTATTAACCATCATTGTGATTGCAACTTTAACGGCGATTTGGCAAGAAATCGCCGTTATTATTGAAGCTGGCCGCGCGACGTTAGGTGATCTTTTATTATTTTTCATCTATTTAGAAATTATTAGCATGGCAGCGGCCTACAATAAATCAGGTCGTGTTCCTGTGAGGGTGCCAATCTACATCGCGATTGTGGCGATTTCTCGGGTACTCATTTTAGACATGAAGGAGATGAGTGAGATAAGAATTGCAACTTTATCGATTTCAGCTTTTGTTTTAGCGGGGACCGTTGTTATTATCCGTTGGGGTCAAATTCGATTGCCTTATGCGGCGGATTCTACAGCGAGCAGAAATAAACACAATGAAGACGAAGAATTAGATGATATGCATTTTGAACCTGAAGTGCCAGCCAAAAAAACGAAACACTCAAAAAAACACCGCGCTAAATGAAAAGATTTAAGAAAATGTAACGCATTCGAAAAAGCGATTACTTCCTAGAATATACTCGTTATTGTCATTTAATTAAAATTAACCTCTTTTAAAGAATGAATGGTGTGTTTTTTTAAACGCACTTTTGAACTTATTTAATTTTCGTTAATATCCCTGTTTTCTGCTTCCTATCGGACATTCCGCACATGAAAAAACAACATTGATTTATCGACATCTCGATAACAATCTGTGCACAAACTCATGCCCGCGCGTGAGGCTACGTGAAAAATTTTCATTTCAATTTTTATTTCAAGGTCAGATTTTAAAAGATCGAGATCAGGTGCAAAATAGCGGTTCTATTATTTACAATATACCCCTCACCTTTGAAACGGCGTGGGTGTTGGCTGCTCTCGCTCAAGCCAATCACATCGTCCATCTATGCTCAGGGCCTTCACGCGTTTTCCGCAGGCGCGCATCTTCAAGTGTCTTGGGTATAGTGATTGTTTTATAAAAAAAATCATTGGTTCTTGTGTGCATTTAAAAATAAAAAGGACACTTTCACTCTTTCATATTTAATTAAATGTATTTTTCTTTTGTATTCTTTTTTTCTAAGGAAAGAGAGACAGTATTATTTAAGCGAGAGATATTTTTTTGACCTTTTCGTTTTTTTTTAAAATAAAAAGGGATCTTTTTTTGTTCAAACACTGTGAGCTTGTGTGCTCATTTTGTTTTTATAAGTGGATATCTCACTCGTTGTTTATTATTCTGTCGCCAAATATTTTTAACTTGACGAGTGTTTATTTTGATTGGCCGATTACGTGGAACCTTATTGGAAAAACACCCTCCTGAAATATTGCTTGATGTGAACGGGGTCGGTTATGAAATCAGCATGCCGATGAGCTGTTTTTATGAGCTGCCAGAGATAGATGAGACCGTCGTTATCTTTACGCATTTTGTTGTACGAGAAGATGCGCAACTTTTATTCGGTTTTAATACCCCAACCGAGCGTGCCTTATTTCGAGAAGTCATTAAGGCCAATGGCGTGGGTCCCAAACTGGGATTAGCCATTTTATCGGGTATGACGGCGGTTCAGTTTGTCGATTGTGTGAGCCGCGAAGACATTTCAACCTTGGTGAAAATTCCTGGCGTGGGTAAAAAAACAGCAGAGCGATTGATCATCGACATGCGAGATCGCTTAAAAAATTGGTCTTCGTTCGATTTATTTAGCGCTCATGCTGATGTCGCAACAAAGCAAGCCTTCGATAACGCTTTTGCGAACACAACGAATAATCACAGTCCCTCAGAAGATGCTGTCAGTGCTTTGGTCGCGTTGGGGTATAAATCAGCGCAAGCTGAAAAAACGGTCAAACAGGTCGCAAAAGAGGGCATGAAGAGTGAAGAGATCATTCGTGATGCCCTGCGTTCAATGATTTAATGGAGTGAAATTTCATGATTGAAGCAGACAGGTTGGTGTCCTCGGTTCCACCGACACGAGAAGATGACACCGTTGATCGCGCTCTTCGGCCTAAATGCTTGGCCGATTATCAAGGGCAAGACCATGTACGAAGTCAGATGGAGATTTTTATTCATGCCGCGCGCCAAAGAAAAGAAGCCTTGGATCATCTTCTTATTTTTGGACCTCCCGGCTTGGGTAAAACCACCTTGGCGAACATTGTTGCCAATGAAATGGACGTTAATATTCGGTCTACATCTGGGCCAGTATTAGAAAAGGCGGGTGATTTAGCCGCTCTTTTAACAAATCTTGAAGCCAATGATGTTTTGTTTATTGATGAAATCCATCGTTTAAGCCCTGTGGTTGAAGAAATCCTTTATCCTGCGATGGAAGATTATCAACTGGATATCATGATTGGAGAAGGCCCCGCAGCACGCTCGATTAAAATAGATTTGCCTCCTTTTACCCTGGTAGGGGCGACCACCCGCGCGGGCTCTTTGACTTCGCCGCTTCGAGACCGTTTCGGGATCACACAGCGACTTGAGTATTATGATGTTGCTGACCTAAAGATCATTGTTTTGCGCAGCGCTGCGTGCTTAAACTTGGAAATAGACGAAGAAGGGGCGTACGAAATAGCGCGCCGTGCACGGGGAACACCCCGTATAGCAAACCGTTTGCTGCGTCGCGTGCGAGATTATGCACAAGTTAAAGCCGATGGCGACATTAATTTGGAGGTGGCGTCGAAGGCACTGGATATGCTGGAAGTAGATCATCAAGGATTTGATTATATGGATAGAAAATTACTGAAAACCATTATTGAAAAATTTGATGGCGGCCCGGTAGGATTAGATAATCTGGCCGCCGCGATTGGAGAAGCAAAAGAAACCATTGAAGATGTGCTTGAGCCTTATCTTATCCAACAAGGTTATTTGCAGCGCACACCCAGAGGACGCATTGCAAGCGCCCGTGCTTATTTGCATTTTGGTTTTGAAAAACGAGATTAAATCAAAGAAAAAATGGAATGAAAAAGGCCAGCATGATGCTGGTTTTTTTGATATTAAAATCAAAGCAAAATGCGCTCCTTGTGTGATATAGAACTCAAACATGATATTTTAATACGAATACATCCAAAAGTTTGAAGTTGATCAATGACACGACGGTGAGAATACTTTGATGCGTAAATTAAGTATGATTAAACTTAATTGTTTCGTTTAATGCGAAACTCAGGAAAATGCAATAGAACCGATCCTTTACCGAGCGCGTTTTTTCTTAACGCACTTTTAAAGAAACGCGCAAAGCAAGGCTGCATAGCCTCGTATTTGTTTTATTCAAGCGATACCTTGTGTATCGCACGTCAGCGAAACTGGCGATAAAGGGGTTTCCATGTTAACTGATATTGTGGAACTGTCGCGGTTCCAATTTGCTATTACCGCGATGTATCACTTCTTATTTGTCCCTTTGACTCTGGGGCTTGCATTTTTGCTTGCGATTATGGAGTCCTTGTATGTCATGACCGATAAGCAAATTTATAAGGACATGACCAAATTTTGGGGAAAATTGTTTGGAATTAACTTTGCTTTAGGGGTTGCGACGGGTTTGACCATGGAGTTTCAATTTGGAACAAACTGGGCTTATTATGCGCATTATGTAGGGGATATTTTCGGCGCTCCATTGGCCATTGAAGCTTTGATGGCTTTTTTCTTAGAGTCCACGTTAGTGGGGATGTTTTTCTTTGGATGGGATCGTCTGAGTAAACGACAACATTTAACGGTCACTTGGTTAACCGCGGTTGCATCCAGTTTTTCCGCCTTGTGGATTTTGGTTGCAAATGCTTGGATGCAAAATCCTGTTGGGGGCGAATTCAACTTTGAAAGCATGCGTATGGAAATGCAAAGTTTTTCTGAAGTCGTCTTCAACCCGGTCGCTCAAGTGAAATTTGTTCACACCGTGGGGGCAGGGTACACGACAGGCGCGGTCTTTGTTTTAGGGATCAGTGCGTATTATTTGCTAAAAGGACGAGACATTGCCTTTGCTCGCCGATCTTTTGCTATTGCCGCTTCTTTTGGTATTGCAGGGATTTTGTCTGTGATCGTTTTAGGGGATGAGTCTGGCTATGAGCTGGGTGATGTTCAAAAAGTAAAATTAGCGGCCATTGAAGCTGAATGGCATACCGAGCCTGCTCCGGCGGCCTTCACTGTTTTTGGCCTTCCAAACCAAGACACCATGACCACAGATTATGCCATTAAAATCCCTTATTTGATGGGGATGATTGCGACGCGATCTATAGACACGCCCGTCATCGGACTTCATGAGATCATGGATGAGCATGAATTGCGTATTCGTAATGGAATAGAAGCGTACCGTTTGCTTGAAAAGCTGCGTGCGGGTGAAAAAACACAATCTAATATTGAAGCCTTTAATTTGGTTAAAAAAGACCTTGGCTTTGGGCTTTTATTGAAAGAACACACGCCCAATGTGGTGGATGCTACGGAAGCTCAAATTAAGCAATCTGCAAAAGATTCGCTCCCTCATGTTGCGCCTTTGTTTTGGAGCTTTAGGATCATGGTGGGATGTGGTTTCTTGATGCTCTTTATTATTGGTATGGCTTTTTACCAAACGTGTCGCCAGAAAATAGATGAAAAACCCTGGGTATTGAAATTGGCTATTTTGGCGATTCCCTTGCCTTGGATTGCCTCCGAAGCGGGTTGGTTTGTTGCGGAATACGGACGTCAACCTTGGGCTGTTGCAGAAATTCTACCGGTTAACATGGCGGTATCGAATCTCCAAGCCTCTGAAATTATTTTTTCTATTTTGATAATTTTCGTTCTTTATACGCTCTTTTTGATTGCTGAAGTTTACTTGATGCTCAAATTTGTACGTTTAGGTCCAAGCAGTTTGAAAACGGGTCGCTATCATTTCGAACAGCAACAGAATCCACAATCAGATTTGTCACGTCAAATTGATGCATAAGGGGAATTTCAGTCATGTTTGAATACGAGATTTTAAGGTTTATCTGGTGGGTACTGATTGGTGTGCTCTTGATTGGATTTGCTGTGACAGATGGCTTTGACATGGGGGTTGGGGTGTTAGTGCCTGTGATTGGAAAAAGCGACACAGAGCGTCGGATCATGATCAATTCCATTGCCCCGCATTGGGACGGAAACCAAGTGTGGTTGGTGACGGCCGGGGGCGCTCTTTTTGCAGCTTGGCCCTTGGTTTATGGTGTGTCTTTTTCAGGCTTTTATCTGGCAATGATTTTCACCTTGGCGGCGCTTTGGCTTCGGCCTTTGGCGTTTGATTATCGTTCTAAAATAGAAGACCCACGCTGGCGTACCCTGTGCGACATTTCCATTTTTATAGGCAGTTTTGTACCCCCCATTATTTTTGGTGTGGCTTTTGGGAATCTCTTACAAGGGGTGCCCTTTGAGCTGAGTCCACTCTTGATCCCCACCTATACAGGCACCTTTTTCGGCTTGTTAAATCCGTTTGGGATCCTTTGTGGCCTTGTGAGCTTGTTTATGATAGTCACACAGGGCGCGACTTGGCTTCAACTTAAAACGACAGCCAATCTGCACATGAAAGCGCGTATTGTGGCACAAATTGGGGGCGTTTTAACGACGACGGCATTTGTTGTTGCTGGGTATTGGATTCAAAGTATTGATGGCTTTTTAATGGTGAGTGAGCCTGCTTTAAATGCAATTTCAAATCCATTGTCCAAAGAAGTGGTGATTTCAGCTGGCGCTTGGTTTAACAATTACGACGCGTATCCTTTGATGTGGACAGCCCCCGTCTTGGCGGTTTTGATGCCCATGGCCACGGCTCTGGCTTCTCGTTTTGACCGTGCGGGATTTGCGTTTTTGTTTTCAAGCTTGGCCATTGTTGGGGTGATCCTCACGGCCGGTTTTGCCATGTTCCCCTTTGTTATTCCATCCAGTTTGAATCCATCTCACAGTTTAACGATGTGGGATTCTACCTCGAGCCTCTTAACCTTAAAAATCATAACGGTTGTGGCTTTCGTCATGGTTCCGATTATTCTTGGGTACACGATTTGGTGTTATTACAAAATGTTTGGGCGTTTGGATGAAAAATTCATTGAAGAAAATAAAACGTCACTTTATTAAACATACTTTATTCAATGTAAGGAGTTCACTATGTGGTATTTTGCTTGGATTTTAGGAATTTTACTGGCCTGCTCATTTGGCATTATTAATGCGCTTTGGCTAGAGCACACAGACGCAATGGATCATGACAGTGGTCAATGATTTAACCTTTCGATTTGACGGCCTTTATGGTCGTCTTTATCACACTGTTTTCGTTTATTTTTCGCTGCTCTTGGCGGTAGTTTGTGCGGGAAGTGTGCTTTGGGATCCACAAAGTGTGGCGGAAAAAATCGGGGGATTTAATGCGATCAATGGACCGGGTTTGATTTGGGCAACCTGTACATGTGTGATACATGGAATGGCTTTCAAGCCCCATTTTTGGCTTTGGAAATTCCTTTTTTTCCCACCATTTGCTTGGGCTATGATATTTGGTTTTATCTTGTTTTGAGCGAATTATAAAGAGAAAAGCCAGGTTTGGAGAGGATCTTTCGTTCAAAGTGGCATTTTTAACTTTTTTGTTGTGTAAAAAAGAGGTCAATTTTTCAAAGGATTTTTTTCTTATTTATGCGCTTTATTTGAAAATATACATTCTAAGTAATTAATTTTAAATTGGTTTTATTTAATGGCCCTTAGCGAAAGCAGGGCTTTTTTTATGCAATGTGTCCCGAGCTTTGTTTTTTGCATCTTTCAAAAGCATCCTTAACTCAGTTATAGTGTCAGGTTCTACTCTATTTGGGATTGCATTGATGGTCAACGCACCTTCACACACCTTATTTTACTGGCCTGTTCGTGTTTATTACGAAGATACTGATATTGGAGGGCTTGTCTATCATGCAAACTATATAAAGTATTTTGAACGGGCAAGAACGGAGTTTCTTCGTCATCTGGGTGTAAATCAACACGCTCTATTAGCACAAAAAGTGGCTTTTGTTGTCCGTCATATGGACATTGATTTTATAAAAGGGGCCACTCTTGATGATGAGCTTGTTGTGCAAACACATGTTTCGACTGTTCGTCGAGCCAGCCTCATTTTTAATCAAGAGTTAGTGGACACAAGCGGCCATTGTTTGTGCCGTGCTGTGGTTAAAATCGCCAGTGTGAATTTTGAAATAATGAAACCTATTCCTCTTCCTCTATTTATAACATCGGAGATTTTAAGTGAACGCTGAATTGTCTATTCTTGATCTGTTTTTGCAGGCAAGCCTTGTAGTAAAGGGCGTAATGTTTGTGCTGCTTTGCATGTCAGTTCTGTCTTGGACCATGATAATAAAACGTTCCCAGGTGCTTTCGAAAGCCAAGAAGAAAGTTAAAGTATTTGATGAGCGTTTTTGGTCTGGTATTGAATTGACGCATTTATACCAAGAAATACAGGGGCGCAAAGATCTTCTTTCAGGGACGGAGCATATTTTTTATTCTGGATTTAAAGAATTTGCACGTTTGCATCGAAATAATGCAAAAGTTCCTGAAGCGGTCATGGACGGCGCAACGCGGGCTATGCGAGTCTCTTTATCAAAAGAAGTTGAATCGCTTGAGTCGCATCTTCCCATGTTGGCGACGATTGGTTCTATCAGTCCTTATATCGGTTTGTTTGGCACTGTTTGGGGGATCATGCATTCTTTTATTGCCTTAGGGGCTGTAAAACAAGCCACATTGTCGATGGTTGCACCGGGGATTGCAGAAGCTTTGGTTGCCACGGCAATGGGCTTGTTTGCGGCGATCCCAGCGGTTATGGCTTATAACCGTTTGTCAACGAAAGTCTCTAAACTTGAAAATGATTACATTCATTTTATGGAAGAGTTTTCGACTATTTTGCATCGTCAGGCCTTTGCCAGCGCGAAGGAGTAATCCATGGTTTATCAACCGAAGCGCCGTAAATTAACGGCCGAGATCAATGTCGTTCCTTATATTGATGTCATGTTAGTGTTATTGATTATTTTTATGGTAACGTCTCCTTTTGTCACGCAAGGGGTGGAGGTTGAACTGCCTCAAACGACCACAGCTCAAAGTGCTGCAGAACTTGCAAAAGAAAAGGACAATGGGGCGTTTATTATCGTTGAAGTAAATAAAGACGGCGCTTTAGGCTTGAGCGTAAATAATGCCGAAATGCAGCGCGGTTTTTCATTACAAAACCTTTTATTGCGGGTGAAAGCAGAGCTGGAAATTAACGCGCAAGCAACGGTTCTGGTCGGAGGCGATGGACGTGTGCCTTATTCAGAAATTGTCTTAACACTTGACGCATTGAATCAAGTGGGGGTCTCCTCTGTGGGACTGATGACTGAACCTTTTGAAAAATAAGACGAGAAGCCGTATGACCACCCATAGAAACGAAAATTATACAGCGGCATCAATTATCTCACTGACCTTGCACTCTGCATTAATAGGCATTTTTCTTTGGGGGGCGGTTGAAACACAGATTGAAGAAAAGCCAAAAGGAAACAGCATTAATGCTGTTTTTGTTGACCCTTCCGCCGTGCGAGCGCAGGCCAATCAAATCCGTTTAGAGCGTGAAAAGGCGAAAAATCAAGAAGCAGCGAGACTTCGACATTTAGAGCAAAATGCGAAAAAATTGGAAAATCAACAAAAACAAGAAGCGAAGCGTCTTGAAGATTTAAAAAATCAAAGACGCTTAGCTGAATTAGAAATGCAAAAGGCCGAAAGCGAACGAAAACGAGTGAATGAAGCAAAGAAAAAAGCGTTAGATGAGAAAAAAGAAGCGGAGGCCTTCGCGCGTTTAGCTAAAAAGCAAGCGCAGGAGGCTCAAGTTGAGCATCAACGTCAGCTTGAAGAAAAGAAAAAAGAAGAAGAAGCCTTGCGTAAAGCGAAAGCTGAGCGTGAAAAAGCAGAAAAGAAAACCGCTGAAGCGAAAGCTGAGCGCGAAAAAGCAGAGAAAAAAGCCGCTGAAGCGAAAGCAAAACAAGCAGAGCAAGAAGCCGCTTTGAATGAGATGTTTTCGGGGCTAGAATCCGAGTCGGCTTCCCGATCTTCTGCTCGTGGTGAATTGGTGCATGATGAAGCCAAGCAATGGGCTTCTAGATTTGAAGGGATGATCCAACAAAATTGGATTGTTGACTCAAGTATGAGTGGACAAAAATGCCGTTTAAATTTGCGTTTGGCGCCCGACGGCTTGGTAATTGATGTTTCAACTTTATCTGGTGATGCTGCCTTATGTCGTTCTGCCAGTGCAAGCGTGCTTAAGGTCAGTAAGTTTCCTATGCCCTCCGACAGTGATGTCGTAGTGAAATTGAGGGATTTAAACCTCAATTTCGAGCGTTGATATGAGGAAGTATGATGATTAAACGATATGCCCTTTGGTTTGTGTGTTTTTGGGTGATGGGCACAAATGTAGCGCGTGCTTCACTTGAACTATTTATCACAGAGGGCGTCGATTCTGCGCGTCCTATCGCGATTGTTCCTTTTAAATGGGAGGGTAAAACCCCCTTACCCACGAATATTTCAGCAGTGATTGCCTCTGATTTGCAACGCAGCGGGAAATTTAAACCGATTTCTCTGGATAAAATGCCCCAGCAACCGAGCTCGGACAAAGACGTCAATTATAAGGAATGGGCTTCAATCGGAATTGATGCCTTGTTGACGGGCAGTGTGACGCTCGGTATGGACGGAAAATACGAAATAAAGTACCAGTTGATTGATGTTGTTCGAGGTCAGTTGGCCGGACGCAAAGGGGAGATATCGGCAGAGAAAAGGGAGACGCATCAGTCTGATGCTCATTTATTGCTTAATCTTCGTCGTGTTGAAAAGAAAGAAGGTTTACGCAATTATGCGCACCAAATCTCTAATTTGGTTTATGAAGCCCTTACCAATGAAAAAGGGGCGTTTCGTACCAAAATTGCCTATGTCGTGATTGATGATAAAGCTGAATTTTCTTATCAGTTGCGTATTGCTGATTATGATGGGCATAATGAACAGCGCGTTCTCAGTTCGAAGCAGCCTTTGATGTCACCTTCATGGTCAAGGGATGGACGTCAATTGACCTATGTCAGTTTTGAAAATGCACAAGCTCAAATTTTCATTATGGATATTTACACGGGAAAACGTGAGATTGTCTCTTCTTTTCCAAGACACAATGGATCGCCTCGCTTTTCGCCAGATGGAAAGCAACTTTCCATTGTGTTATCTAAAACGGGTATGCTTCACCTTTATATTTTAGATTTAAAAACCCGCGATTTAAGACAAATTACGGATGGGCGTTCCAACAATACAGAACCATTCTGGGATCCGAGCGGAAAGTCCTTGATTTTTACTTCTGACCGGGGTGGTAAACCTCAGATATATAGGGTAGATTTAACCACGGGAAAGACGAAGAGACTGACTTGGCAAGGCACCCAAAATTTGGGGGGCCAACTTAGCCCTGATGGTCGTTTTTTGATCATGGTAAATCGTTCTGACGCAGGCTATAACATTGCAAAACAAGATTTAGAGACGGGTGTTGTAGATGTCCTGACTCAAACGGTGTTGGATGAGTCGCCAAGCTTGGCACCGAATGGAAGTATGGTTATATACAGCTCTGTTTATGGGGAAAATAATGTACTTTCTTTGGTGTCCATTGATGGCCGTTTTAAAGCACGATTGCCAACAACAAAAGGGCGAGTACGATCACCTGCTTGGTCCCCATTTCAATAATATTTTTTGCTTATTTGGTATAAGGAAGACGTAATGCAACTGAACAAACTACTTAAGGGGCTAGCACTTGCACTGCCTATTTTAACTTTGGCAGCGTGTGGTTCGAGCAAAAATGCAACAGAAAGCACTGAAAATATGGGTACAGAGCTTAATCAAGAAGAATTAACTGTAGATGGAACCCTTGTTACTCCTTTAGAGCAAGAAGACAGTTCAATGTCCGAAGAGCAAATGAGCAATATTGATTTACGTCAGTCCTATACGCTTTTATTTGAATATGATGATTTTGCTGTTTCACAACAGTATGGCGATGTATTGAAAGCACATGCGGATTATTTGCTTTCAAACCCAGACGTCAAAGTGATTGTTGAAGGACACACGGATCAACGTGGTACGCCAGAATACAATATTTCTCTTGGCGAACGTCGTGCTGATGCCATCGTCAAATATTTGCAAGTCTTGGGTGTGCCTGCGGCTCAAATAGCCCTTGTCAGTTACGGGGAAGAAAAACCGTTGCAATTAGGTCATGCCGAAGGTGATTATGACAAAAACCGTCGCGCGGTTTTAATTTACTAATAAAGAGGTGAGATGCGGTGAACCGTGACATTTTGCGTTTTATCCCGCTTGCCTTGCTTGTCTGTGCTGCGGCCCCTTCGGGCGCAGCATCGGCCCCAGTAACGGAATTGAGTGGAAATAGTGCAGTTGTGCGCTTAGAGCGTATGCTTCACACGCGTAATCAAATGCAATTAGACATGCAAGGCCAGCTCGAGCGTATGGCCAGTGAGTTGAATGTATTACGAGGGACGGTTGAGCGAAACAGCTTTGATATTAATCAAATGTTAGAGCGTCAACGGGATATTTATAAGGAAATTGATGGATTAAGAAAAACGCCCAAAGCCGCCACGAATTCGACTGGTCTTCCCACTCCTGTTTCTTTGAAAGAGGCTTATTCTTCTAATCAAGAAGAAAACACCCACTACGACAACGCGGTTAATTTGATTTTAAAAGAAAAAAAATATACAGCCGCTATTGATGCCTTTAATAAATTCCTGACTCAATACCCCAATTCTGTCTATAAAGCCAACACGCATTATTGGCTAGGCCAACTTTATTTTTCTAAAAGTAATTTAGATTCTGCGACAATACATTTTACCGAAGTGAATCAAATTAAAGATGCGAAAAAACGGGCGGATGCCTTGTTTAAACTTGGTTTAATTGCAGAGAAAAAAGGCGATGTGATTCAAGCCAATACGATTTTTAAGCAAGTCATTAAAGAATTCCCTGCAACGACGCTGGCCAGCCAAGCCAGAAAAAAGTTATTGAAATAATTTAATTTAGATATAATTTTTGATATTTCTGTTGCACTTTGGCCGAAAGCGAGCAAAAGTCTGACCATAAAAAAGAATCTGATGAACATCAATGAAAAACGTCTGTTCTGTTCATCAATAATGGAAATAAAGGTGTTATTCACTGCTGAATAACACCTTTATTTCATTTTATTTCGGTTTGTTTTCTTGTCTTTGTACGTGTTGAAACGCTCTTTGGGTCAAGCCCGAAAGCATAACAGGCATGCCATCAAATATTTCATTGAATTGGTCCATCACGGTACCCCCTTGTTGCTCTATAGCAGAAATTGCTGCATCTGGATCAAACAATAAACTGATAGAAAGCAACACCCCCTCTAGCAATTCAGGTTCGAGTCCGTTTTCGTGGGTCAAGGTGTCCCAGTCTTCTTTTGTCCACGCATACCCCTGTAATAATCCCTCGCAGTAAGTGCGCGTTGCCTCATTCACGATAAGCTCGTCAGATAACCCACATTCTTCAGGCCATACCCAATTGTTTGATAGGAGGTCTTGACGTTGTTGCTCCCAAATGTCGACGATGATCTGTGCGTATTGTTCAAATTCTTCATGGCTTGAAAAAGGGGCATTTTCAGTGGCACCCCATAATAAAGAAAGCCATTGAGTGGGATCTATCCGTTGTGGTGCAGCTGCTAATGCTGAAAGAAAACCTTGGGTTTGCATTGAAGACAAAACAAAAGGAGTGAGTTCATGGGAGGCAATAAAATCTGAAAGTGACATGCATTAAATTCTTTTTAAATAATGGAAAAGAAGGATGAAAGAAGGGATTCTACCAGTGAATGAGGGCGTATTGCTTATTTATTCATTCGATAGGTTAAATTACAGACGGTTGAACGTGATTTCGATAAATTTAATTGACCTTTTTTATGAATTTCTTTATAGTTCTTTTCCGTTAAGTCGATAGGCTTAACAATAAACGGTGAGTTGTCCGAGTGGCTGAAGGAGCACGCCTGGAAAGTGTGTATACGGCAACGTATCGAGAGTTCGAATCTCTCACTCACCGCCACATTCGAAATTAAAGACGTCTATGGACGTCTTTTTTTTGTTTTAAATTTTAATAAATCAATAGATTAGCATCTTAAGATATCCTCTAGCATTCCTCTAAATTGAACGCCAGAAGTAATACCTGAAGTAATACCTAAAGCAGACATTAGCTGCTAGTATTACTTTCAGTGAAAATTTTGGTATGACCCACCAACAAAACCATTCAAAAAACTTTCCCGTAACCCTTTGTAATTTAAAATCTTTTCAGGGAAAAGTAATACCAAATTTTTACAAAAAAAATTTCAATTTCTGGTATTACTTTTGGAGTTAAAATGGCAAACAAATTGACCGTAAAGCAAATTGAAAATGCAAAGTCAAAAGATAAACTTTATCGGCTTTCTGATGGAGGCAATTTATACTTTTGTGTTCGCTCCAACCATTCACGATCGTGGCAATTTCGTTATAAAAGACCAAATCAAGATAAATTTACTTATCTGAGTTTTGGCACATTTCCTGACATATCTTTAGTAGAAGCACGAGAGAAGGCGCTTGAAGCAAGAAAAATGATCCTTGTTGGCATTGATCCTCAATTAGCAAAAGAAGAAAAAAAAGCCCAGGCTTTTTTCGAACAAAATACGACATTTGAATTTGTTGCAAAGCAATGGAACGACACAAAAGAAGGGCAATTAAAAGAAAAAACCATTAAAGGGAATTGGCGTAAGTTAGAGCTTTATGTCTTTCCCAAACTTGGGAACTTGCCTATAACCAAGATCACCGCTCCATTTGTAATTGCAACCTTAAGACCGATTGAAAACCAAGGTTTACTTGAAACGGTAAAACGAACCGCACAATTAATGAATGAAATAATGAATTATTCAGTTAACTGTGGCTTGATTCATAATAACCCGTTATCAGGGATCCGCGATGCTTTCAAAAAGCACAAAATTGTCCATATGAAAGCGCTAAAGCCTGATGAAATGCATGAACTGATAAAAACCATCGCCACAGCAAACATTCAACTTGTGACGCGCTTTTTAATTGAATGGCAACTCCATACTATGGTGCGACCAAATGAAGCATCTGGTGCGCGCTGGAGCGAAATTAATTTTGAAGATAAAATTTGGACCATACCCGCAAGCAGAATGAAGATGAAGCGTGAACATATTGTTCCACTCACCCAACAAACACTCGCTATTTTAGAGGCGATTAAACCAATAAGTGCTCATCGAGAGTTTATCTTCCCATCAAGCCGTAACCCTCTTGTTTCAACTGATTCAGAAACAGCCAACAAAGCATTAAATCGAATGGGATTTAAAAACAGAACCACAGCCCATGGATTTAGATCTCTCGCGAGTACCACGTTGAATGAAAAAGGTTTTGAACCTGATGTTATTGAAGCTGCACTTGCTCACATCGATAAAAATCAAATTCGAAAAGCCTATAATCGCAGCATTTACCTTGTTGCTCGGCGTAATCTAATGAGTTTTTGGAGTGAGCATATCGAAAATTCTAGCTATGGCAGTTTTTCTATTACAGGACCGAAAAAATGAAGCCAATAATATCAATTTCATTAAGCAGTTATACCCCTCGTCTTTGAAGGCGCGTGGGTGTTGGCTAGGCGAAACTTATTCTTATTTGTTATGTTAACACTGCCAAAGAGCTAGTAAACACATCCTTTGAAATCAATAACCCGTTTTTCTGATAACTGTATTGAGGTGTACGATTTAACCATACCTCCTCGATAAACAAATTGATCCCACTTACTTTGATGTGTATCGAAATAGTAAATCGGTGCGGATAGGGCATGATAACCAGAGCTTTGATAAACTTTCGGCTCATAGGCAAAAAGGAAGGAGCAATCAACACCAATAAAAGCCATATGCTTGTCGATAGCTTCAAGTACAGCCTTAGCTAAACCTTGCTCTCGAAATTCAGCGCTCACAGCAATACCACCTACGATACCCGCTTTGAAATGTTGCTGATTTTGAGACATTTCCCTTTCATAGCCTAAACCACACGCACAAATACGCCCAGAACGCTCTATTACAACCGCACAGCGAAACTCAGAGTTAATGGCAATATGACATTCCACATCAAACACCGATAACAGAAATGACTCAAGAGCATCCTTGTACTCTCTAATTTCGTCTAAAACGATGACTGATAATTTCAAGACGACCTCCATTCGCATAAGGCCGCAATAAGCGGCCTAAAACTGTGGGTTATAATGTGTAGCGCAGCGAAACCGAACCGACTGTTTTAGTTCTATTTAATTGCCTTGTGTACGCCCAGCATGGGCATGAACGAATGAGGCGAGAGTCCTCTGTAGGAAAATCACTATTTATTCTTCAAGGTGTTGATATTAAATGTTAAACACTCGCAAATGACAAGGGCTTTTC